>MVRS01000201.1 GCA_002067975.1 Syntrophorhabdus sp. PtaU1.Bin058 | reverse complement strand
TTGACACCAAACGTATGTTTGGTATAATACGCTATGCTTACCAGGATAGGTGAAAGGGTGATGGTCGGGGTCGTCTTCCGGAAGGAAGGGCAGAAGATGGACCTCAAATGGTTTTTCTGGAGAGGGAGGAGGCTGGAGATAAAAAGGACCACCTATACGTGGCGTGAGAGGGACGGCAGGGAACTGATACACAGGTTTGTGGTCACCGACGGGAGGGATCTTTACGAGCTCTCATACCGGCAGGAGGGGTTGATGTGGTTTCTCGAGGCCGTGGAGACGGATGGATAGGATTGTCATGTATATCGATATGGACGCCTATTTTGCCTCTGTCGAACAGGCGTCGAGGCCGTACCTTCGCGGGAGACCCATCGCAGTGGTGGGGGGCGGCAAGAGGGCGGTGGTCGTGACGTCTTCTTACGAGGCGAAGAGGTTGGGAGTGAAAACGGGGATGACGAGGGGAGAGGCCGCAAGGAAGCTCCCGTCCATTGTCTTTGTGACAGGGAGGAACGATAAATACGTGGATACCTGCGTAAGGATACACGAGATCCTCTTGCGGTATACCCCGGAGGTGGAGATCTGTTCCATCGATGAGTTCTTTGCAGACCTCACCGGTTCCCTCCTCCTTTTCCCCTCGCCTGCCGATGTCGCCATGACGGTGAAGAGGGAGATCGGCGAACGATTCGGCATCACCTGTTCCGTCGGGATAGGCCCTAATAAGCTTATCGCAAAGATAGCCGGGGAAAGCGGCAAGCCCGATGGGCTGGTAGTCGTAGGAAAAGAAGAGACGGAACGGTTCATGGAGGACCTCCCGGTGGAAAGCATACCCGGTATCGGCAAAAAGATGGGGACGGCGTTAAAGGCCCTCGGGATAACGGTCTGCAGGGAACTCAGGGCCTTTCCCGTCAGTGTATTGAGGAGGAGGTTCGGGATATGGGGCGATTATCTCTCCATCATGGCGCGGGGGATGGACCCCTTCCGGGCCCGGGACCCCGGAGAATTGCCGAAATCGATAGGGCACAGCATGACCTTCGAGAAGGATATCGGGGACAGGATGATGATCAGGGCCCGCCTGCTTGAGCTTTCAGGGATGGTGGCAAGGAGGCTGAGGAAGGAAAGGGTCGTTGCGAAGGGCTTTTCCCTCACCTGGAGATACCCTGATTTTACGACCTTTACAAAAAGGATAACGCTCCCTTTTTATACGCCCGGCGGCAGGATAATATACGAGACCGTCACGGGGTTGCTCGATTCCGTCCGGCTGAAAGACGCCGTGAGGCTCCTCGGCGTCTCTGCCTTCAATGTCCGGAGGTCCACGGCAAGCCCTCCTTTGATCGAGGGATTTGACAGGGAGGAACGGCTCTGGAAGGCCGTGGATGATGTCAACGATGCCTTCGGAGAGCATTCCCTATACCCGGCCACAACACTTCTCTGCGCGCGCCGCCACTGGGTCATCTCTCCTGCGTACAGACCGGGGAAGCCGTATCCGTACAGGAGATGACCCTGTTTTTTTCCTTGACGGTTGTACCGGCCTGTTACTATATTTTCACGTGCTTCCATCCGATCGCTCCGGTGCGTGGACATCCCGTGACCGGATCATGCTGATTATTCTTATTGTCATGAGCTGTGCCCTTCTGTTCCCGGGTCTGTCCATACGGTCGCTGTGGGGGTCTGAAGGGCGCTGGGCAGTGGTTGCCAGGGAGATGATACAATCAGGTAATTATTTTCTCCCCACGATCAACGGCGAGGTCTATTTTGACAAACCGCTTTTCAGCTACTGGGCCATTATCCCCTTTGCCCTGAAGGGCGGCGTCACTGAAGCCGCAGCCCGTATGCCGGGCGTCCTGGCAGGCATCATGACGGTCGTCCTTGTCTTTGTGATGGGCAGGGCGCTTTTCGGAAGTGTCGCAGGTTTCCTGGCGGGGATGACCCTCCTCACCTCTTTTATGTTCGCCTTCTGGGCTAGGACTGCCTCAGGCGAGATACTCAACCTCCTGGGTATCTGGTGCATGTTGTGGATATTTCTGTCCGGCGGTTATGACGGTCGCCGCGGGCACCTCGTCATACTTTATTGCGTCGGCGCGCTGGTTGCCTTCTGCAAAGGTCCTGTCGCACCTGCCGTGGCCTTCGCGGTCATGATCGTTATCGGCGCCTGCAATGTCTTTGCCGGACTGAGAAGAAATGGATTCACGGCAGGTACGATCAGAAGAGGCCTTCTTGCCGAATTCCGCTGGATACTGTCCCGGCAGGGGATTGCGGGGGCATGCGCCGGTGCCGCATTGTTTGCAATCATCCTTTTCCTCCCCGTCATGGCAACCGGCTCCTGGGACTCGGTGATGTTGATGTGGAGAGAGAACGTCCTCAGGTTTGTCAGGCCCTTCGATCACATCGAGCCTCCCTATGTCTATGTGAAACATACGCTGGTCTTCTTCCTCCCCTGGACCCTCCTTCTTGTTGCTGCCATATGGCAGATGCACGGTGAGGGGTATGACGCCCGATACCGCTGGATTATCATATCGGCAGCGACGATCTTTCTGTTCTTTACCGTATCGGGTTCCAGGAGGAGCTACTATATCCTGCCGCTTGTACCTGCCCTTGCCCTTATTACGGGACGGGCCCTCGCTCAGTGGTTCGACAGCAGCGGGTCGATCCGGAGAAAGGCCATGAAGGCAGCGGCCGTGATTACCTCTATCGTTCCTGTTGCCGGCGGTGCAGCGATGATCTATGCCTGTCTCCGGGGCGGTACGCCGTGGCACGTCTCGCAGTTGATCGTCGGTCCCGTAGCCTTTGCAGGGGGGATAGCGGCTGCCATATGGCTCTGGAAGGGGAAGGCCCGGCGCGGTATGGGATTGCTGCTTGCACTGGTCTGGTGTGTCGAGATATGGACCTTTACAGCCGGTATGGCCATTGCCGAGCAGAAGAGGACATTGCGTCCTTTCTGTGTTGCAGTTGCCGGGGAATTAAAAGGGGTGGACGACAGCAACATAGCCTTTTTCAGGGTCAGCAATTCGTCCCTTGTTTTTTACCTCAACCGCCCCGGTCACCTGAGAAACCTCGACTCCTTCGATGATGTGAGGGCCTTTTTAAGGGACCACCGGAAAGGCTTCATCATAACCGACGGGATCTTCCTGGAAGAATTGCGGAAAGGCCTTCTTCCTGGAAGGATTACGATTTTGCGCATCGAGGACCGTGAACGTGAAAGGGAAGGCGACAAGGAGAATAATCTTGTACTGTTAACATCGCAGGATGGCAACATTTAAAAGTTTTCCTTGACTTAAGCCCCTAAATATATTATCGTAAACAAATTTTTTTCAGGTGAGAAAATGAAGACATATTTTCCAAAATCAGGTGACGTTGCAAGAGATTGGTACGTAGTGAACGCAGAAGGCGAGGCCCTCGGCAGACTTGCGGCAAGGGTCGCAAGCATCCTGAGGGGCAAAGAGAAACCGTCATTCACGCCATACATGGATGTAGGGGACTTTATCATCGTAGTCAATGCCGAAAAGGTGAAACTGACCGGCAGAAAGCTTTTCCAGAAGACATACAAGAAACACAGCGGCTACCCCGGCGGTCTCAGGGTGGTAAATGCGAAGACGCTGCTTGAAAAGAAACCGGAAGAGCTCATCGTCTATGCGGTGAAAGGCATGCTGCCCAAGAACAACCTGGGGAGACAGCTCCTGAAGAAGCTCAAGGTGTACAAGGGGAGCGAACACCCTCACAAAGCGCAGATGCCGAAGGAGATTACACTAAAGGAGGTACGAGGTGCCTGAAAAAAGGTACTATGCAACAGGGAAACGAAAGACCGCAGTAGCAAGGGTATGGTTAAAACAAGGTGCAGGCGAGTTTACCATCAACGGAAAAAAGCTTGAGGAGTATTTCCCCCTCGAAGAATGGCGGTTGATGGTCTCAAAGCCTTTTGTACTCACCGGCAATATCGGCAAGTTCGATGTTACCGCGAACATATACGGCGGCGGTATCCCTGCCCAGGCATGGGCATTGGGCCATGGGATTGCCAAGGCCCTCCTGGAATTCAACGTTAATCTCAGGGTCACCCTTAAAAAGCAGGGACTCATTACCAGGGATCCAAGGGTAAAAGAGAGAAAGAAATACGGGAAGAAGGCGGCACGGGCGAGCTTCCAGTTCTCGAAGAGATAATCCTACATGCAGAAGATCGGTATTATCGGTGCTACGGGATATACGGGTCTTGTACTCATATCCACGCTCCTTACCCATCCTGAAGCAAGGATCTCTTTAATCACGTCGAACACCTATAAAGGCAAAAGGATATCCGGGGTATTCCCTCTCCTCAAGGGGGTCTTCGAAGAGACATTGGAGCCGACCGATGAGGACCATGCCGGCAAGTGCGACGTCTACTTCCTGTGCCTGCCCCATGGAAGCTCGATGGAAGCGGCACGGAGGCTTTACGACGGCAAGGCCGTAATCATAGACCTCAGCGCCGATTTCCGGTTTGAAGACGCCGGTATCTACGAGAAGGCCTACATCCCCCACGTTGTCAAGGAACTGATCCCGAAGGCGGTCTATGGATTGCCGGAGCTTTACCGTGACAGGATAAAAGGGGCAAGGCTTATAGGCAACCCGGGATGTTATCCCACCTCCGCCATCCTCGCGGTCTATCCTCTGGTGAAGAACGGTTTGATCGCCGGTGATATCTTTGTCGATTCCAAATCAGGCGTGAGCGGTGCCGGACGGGAGACAAAGCTGGGAAGCATGTTCTGTGAGGTCTCGGAGGGCTTCAGGGCCTACAACGTTGGTGTCCACCGTCATGAGCCGGAGATCCAGAAAGAGGTGAACAAGTATTCTCCGATGAAGGTTACCTTTGTCCCCCATCTCCTGCCGATGAACAGGGGGATCCTCACAACGGTCTACAGCAGGCTGAAAGGGCATGCCGCGACAAAGGACATCCTCGCATTATACAGGAAGACCTATGCCGGGGAACCCTTTGTGCGTGTTGTCGATGAAGGCACGTATCCCGATACCCGGTTTACACGGTTCTCGAACTATTGCGATATCGGCCTGAAGGTCTTTGAGGACGGCAGGATCGTTATCATCTCCGCCATCGACAACCTCGTCAAGGGCGCGTCAGGCCAGGCTGTCCAGAACATGAATATCGCCCTCGGCATCGATGAGACGGCCGGCCTCAAAAGCGTTCCCCAGTATCCGTAAACAGGAAACGAATCCGAAATCCTGTTATCGAAGCACAACACAGGTTCAAAAGATCCCACATCTTCCACGTAAGAAGTAATAAGGCTGTAAGGTTTTTCGAACCCTGATATCAGGTTTTTCGAGCCGGAGAAACCGGGGATTGCCCGATTGTAATAAGGGGCATGCAGGGTTATTATCAGATCCTACATAAATCTCCCCGCCGCCGGCAACGGGGTATCCCGAGGAAACCTCCATTCACTCAAGGAAGCCGGAATTCACCCCAATTCACCTCCTCGCGGAGATCCCGGAGCGGGCCGGGGAGATAGATAAATTAAAAGGAGGTATGGTCGACCATGTGGACCGAAGCTACGCGGGTTGCAATTATCGGGTTTTCCGTCGTTTTTATCACCCTTTGGATCCTTGCGGGAAGCGTGAAGGTGATGAGTTATTTCTGCAAGCGGATTGAAAAGAAAGGAGGTAAAAAGGAATGAGTTTGGAATTTTGCCACGAACTCTTATCGAAGACGGGTCTTTTGCATCTCACGATCGGTCATATTATTATGTGGCTGATCGGCTGTTTTTTTATCTTTTTGGCCATCAAAAAGGACTTTGAGCCGCTGCTGCTCGTACCAATCGGTTTCAGCATATTCCTCGTCAATATGCCCATTGCGCCGCTTACCGGGCCGGGAGACCTTATAAACCTGTTCTTTAAATATGGTCTCGAGACGGAGATCATCCCCTGTCTGATCTTTCTCGGTATAGGCGCCCTTACGGATTTCGGGCCCATGATCGCGAACCCGAAGACGCTGCTCCTCGGTGCAAGCGCCCAACTGGGTGTCTACGTGGCCTTCTTCGGATCGATCTTTTTCGGATTCACCGTGAAGGAGGCGGCGAGCATCGGTATTATCGGCGGGGCAGACGGACCCACTACCATATACCTCGCTACATCCTTGGCACCCCATATAATCGGTATGGTGGCGGTGGCTGCCTATTCATACATGTCGATGGTCCCGTTGATCCAGCCGCCCATCATGAGGCTCCTCACCACTGAGAAGGAGAGGAAGATACGCATGAAGCAGTTGCGTCCCGTATCACGACTGGAAAGGATCGTATATCCTATTGTGGCAACGGTCGTTATCTCCCTGCTCACCCCGCCCGCTGCGCCGCTTATGGGTCTTTTCATGATCGGTAATCTGTTCAGGGAGTGCAGGGTCGTGGAAAGGCTCCTCAAGACGTCGCAGAACGAACTCCTCAATCTCGTCACGATAATCCTCGGCATCGCCGTGGGTTCGACGATGAAGGCGGAGATCTTCCTCCATCCCCAGCCGATCTTCATATTTATCCTCGGTCTTGTGGCCTTTGCCTTTTCTACTGCCGGCGGACTCATCCTGGCCAAGATAATGAACCTCTTTCTCAAAGAGAAGATCAACCCGCTTATAGGCTCTGCCGGTGTTTCCGCCGTGCCCATGGCTGCCAGGGTATCAGAGAAGGTAGGTCTGGAGGCGGACCCGAAAAATCATCTCCTTATGCATGCAATGGGACCGAACGTCGCAGGGGTTATCGGCACCGCGGTGGCAGCAGGTATGTTCCTGAGCATGTTGAAGTGAAAGTAATCACCGTTTCAAGATTGTATGGTTCTATGGGGACCTTGTTTGCCAGACGGTTATCAGGCGTTCTCGGGTATCAATATGCAGACGAGGCCCTTATCAACAAGATCAATGAGACACAGGAGGTTCGCGACGCGCTTGCCGTAAATGTGGAGGATGAGAACGCGCCGGGTTTTTTTGAGAGGGTGGCAGAGCTGGCAAACAACAGGAACTTTTTTAAAGTCGCCCTTGAAACCTGTATATATGATCTTGCATTGAAAGACGACTTAGTCTTTGTGGGGGGAGGGGCACATATCATCCTCGAGACCTTCCCCTGTCTTTTTACAATACAGATAGTCAGAAGCCTCCGTGACAGGGTTAAGGCAATTGCCGACGAAAAGCGTATATCCTATGATGAAGCCTTTGACCTGGTGAAAAAGCGGGATAAACACAAGGCTGATTTCATCAGGCATTATTTTGACAGGGATCTTTTTGATCCCACCATGTTTCATATCACCATCAACACAAGCCTGGTGTCCGTCGATGACGCGGTCGAGATGGCGGTGAATCAGGCCGGAAGGGCATTCAAGCCGGCGGACAACAGTGAGGCATCGTTATTCCTAAAGAAACGTCTGATGGAAAGAAGGGCGCAGCTTGTCCTCTTTGGCCTTAATCTGACCCACAGCGGGAGGATCACATTTGAGGCGCAGGAGGGAGGAACGCTGATCGTACACGGAGTAATAGGCGGCAATGATGAGAAAGAGCACGTCCTGTCGGTACTTTCCAACCTGCCTGAAGTGACCCGGATAGAGGACCGCCTTAAAGTGGAGGTCCTTTCCCGTATGCTTTACTGAACACTACAGAGGGATTTGTTCATGAAGGCGAAGAACCTGCTGTTTGCCCTTTCTATAGACCTGGTCCCGACGATGCTTTTTGCATCGACCGAAGAGGGCGGAGTTGCGTTCCCGATGTGGAGTTTAGTCTTTTTCCCGATCCTGATCCTCTCGATAGCGGTCCTTCCCCTTGTCAACAGTGAGTGGTGGGGAAAATATTACGGCTATGTGTCCCTTGCGCTGATGATCCCGGCTGGAATAATCGTGGCCTCCATAGATAAGTCAACCCTGGTTCATGTATTGACGGAGTACGTCTCCTTTATCATCCTCCTCGGCTCTCTTTTTGTTATTGCCGGCGGGATTGTTATCAGGACCCCGGTCTTGGGCACTACCTGGCCGAACTGTGCGTTCCTGCTTGTCGGATCCGTCTTTGCCAGTTTTATCGGCACAACAGGGGCAAGTATGGTCCTTATCCGGCCTTTGCTCAGGGCTAACAGGTGGAGACGCCATGTTTCCCACATCTGTATTGTCTTCATCTTCCTTGTTTCCAATATCGGGGGTCTCCTAACCCCCCTCGGGGATCCCCCGCTTTTCCTGGGCTTTTTAAGAGGGGTGCCATTTACGTGGACCTTCCGGCTTTTGCCGCACTGGGCCTTTGCAGTATCCGCAGTGCTCCTTGTCTTCTTTTTCGTCGACCGGCATTTTGTAAAAAGGGAAGGGCAGGAGGAATATCTGAACGCGCTTGTGGATTTTGAGAAGGACAGGTTCGAGATACGGGGAAAGATAAACTTCATCTTCCTCGGTATGGTCGTTGCCTCTTTTTTTATCCCGCCCGTTATCAGAGAACTGGTTATGCTGGCTGCTGCCGGATTATCCGTCTATTTTACCCCCCTTCCATTGCGGGAGGAAAATACCTTTACGTACCATCCCATCAAAGAGGTGGCGATCCTTTTTGCAGGGATCTTTATAACAATGGTGCCTGTCATGAAGATGCTCGAGCTAAGCGGAAGCAAACTCGGCATAAACGTACCCTGGAAATTTTTCTGGGCAACAGGCGGCCTTTCCAGTTTTCTCGACAATGCACCCACGTACCTTGTATTCATGACCACGGCAAAGAGCGTGGCCCAGGCTCAGAGCATCGTCCAAAATCTCATAATCGGGGTACCGCAGATATTCCTGAAGGCCATATCTGTAGGGGCCGTGTTCATGGGCGCAAATACCTATATAGGGAACGGACCCAACTTTATGGTAAAGGCGATCTGTGAAGAAAACGGTGTCAGTATGCCCTCGTTCTTCGGCTACATGATGTGGGCGATTGTTGTCCTTATACCCGTATTCATTTTGACGACGTTTATCTTTTTCTGACATGCATAAGAATAGCTATAGCGCAAAGCGCATGGCGCATAGCGTTGCAACACATAAACCATACTTACGGATTTTAACGCATTTATGCTATGAACCATGAACCATCAGCTATGAACTATTAGCCGTTTTTCCTCCTTAGTCTAAGGAATTACGGTTGTTCTCTCCTCACGGGTGTTCCGCTATGCGCCATGCGCTTTGCGCTATGCCTTAGTCCTTTCACGACTTACGGGTTTTGTTCTTCCTCCAGCTTCTGTATCTCTTTTATCTTAAGGTGTTCTTTGATGAGGAAGATGAAGCCAAGGATATTGTACGGGATGTACCAGGAGGCGTGGAAGAGGATTGACGCGGCAAACCCTTCGTATTTCGGGACGTCGAATATAGACAGCAGGTATACGAGGAGGAACTGGTAGAGACCGATGTAACCGGGAGATGAAGGGATGGTAATGCCCATATTGAGGAGCACGCATATGAAAGGTATATAGAGGAAATTGATGTTGATGCGGAGCGTAAGGACAACGAAATAAAGCGCCAGGGCCATGAAGAACCATTCGATAAAGGCGATGAAGACAAGGTAGAGGAGGTTTAACGGCGAGCCTATTCTCTCCAGGTTCTCCTGTATCTCAACGAGCCGTTTTGCGAATCTGGCAAAGGCCGGTCTTTCCACCCTCGCGAGCCTGCCGGCGATGGCGCCGGCAAACCTTTTTCTGCTCATGAGGACCAGGACCGTTACACAGAAGATGAGGACAAGGACGAGTACGGAGAGGGCCTGTGAGATCCTTGGGGGCAGGTTGTGTTTCGGGAAGAAGATAAACGTTATGAGCAGAAGCCCGATGAGATCGAAGATCCTGTCGATGATGACCGTCGTGATGCCGTATGTAAGAGAGATCCCCGTCCTTCTCGACAATACATAGCCGCGTGCCAGCTCGCCGATCCGCGCGGGGAGTACATTATTGATAAAGAGACCGATAATGAGGGCGGCAAAGGTGTCGCGGAACGTGATGTTCCCGCCGGCAACCCGTGCCCATTTTACGGAACAAAGCGCTACAGCGGCAAAAACCGACACCGTAGGCATGAATACGAAACGGAGGTCGGCGTTTTTGATGGTCGAGATGATCTCCCGGAACCTGAGGTCCTTCATCGAGAAATAGAGGAGGACGACGCTGATTATAAGCCCGACTATGGTAAAGAGTTTATGTTTTTTCATTTCCTGTAATTGATGCAATAAATGCCGATACAGACAAGTATAAGCCCTGAGACAAGTCCCAATGTCAACTCTTCCTTCATGAAGAAGACCCCTGAAAAGACGCCGAATACAGGCGTCAGGAATGTGAATGCCGAGAGCCTGCCCACGGGGTAGGCGTGTATCAACTGAAACCAGACAAGGTATGATGCGAAGGCAACGATAACAGACTGGTAGATAAGCGAGAGAACCACGATGCCCGAGAAGGACCTGACCCATTGATCTTCAAGGAACCAGGCGCACAGGAATATGATGGGTGTCGAGAAGACGAGCTGATAGAGGAACGTATTGATCGGGTGGACCTTTTGCGCCAGATATTTCTTGATATACAGGGTGGTTGCGCCCCACAGGAAGGCGGCAATAATTGCGAGGATATCGCCGAGAAACATAAGCCTGTTGTATGACGACGGTTTTCCGCGAAATACAAGATAGACCCCCAGGAAGGCGAGGACGAGCCCTGCTGTCTTGATCAGGTCAAGCCTTTCCTTCAGGAACAGATGGGCGCCTATGGCAACGACAAAGGGAGAGAGATATATCAATATAACGGAGCGCGCCGCATCGGTGTAAAGCATGCCGAGATAGAGACAGACGAACTCCAGCCCGAAAAGCAGGCCGACTATGAAGCCGTGGAAGAGCAGGATGTTCCTGTGGAACAGCTGTTGCCTGATGACGAGGCAATATATGATGCCGCAGGCGGAGGCGATGACTGACCTGAGGAACGCGGTGAATATCGGCGACAGGCCCGTATTGGTGAATTTTATTGCCGCATAGTTAAACCCCCATAGGATGGTGAGGACGAGGATCGCGGCAAAACCTTTAGCATCTATGTGGTCTTTCGTCATCGTTTCCGCAGCCGAAAAGTTTTAAAAAGATATGGCGTATATGTCAAGGAATTAATGCAGGATGAAAGGCGGAGAAAAATCTCGTTAGGCGTAAGGCGTTAGGCGTTAGGCGAGAGAACCCAGATTCTCTGCTCTCAGCTCTTCGCTGCCTTTCTCCCCTTACGACTCACGATTTACGCCTAACGGGTGTCCATATGGTTTTAATAAATCCTTGACAATCAGTAGTCTTTTTTGTTCTATTTAGACACTAAAAGGGTTCAGGGTGCGTCGCCTCCGGAACCCTTCATTGCTGAACAGGGGAACTGAATGATGAGAATTGGAATCATTGGAACAGGTTCGTATCTTCCCGAGAAGGTCATGACGAATTTTGACATCGAGAAGTTTCTCGATACGTCGGATGAATGGATATATACGCGAACCGGCATCAAGGAAAGAAGGATTGCGGATGAGAACCATGCAACCTCGGATCTCTGCAAAGTGGCTGCGGAGCGGGCCATGGACGCTGCCGGCGTGAAGCCTGACGATATCGATCTTATTGTCCTCGCTACGATCACGCCCGATACGCATTGTCCTGCAGGTGCAAACTGGCTTGAGGCGAAACTGCAATGCCATAACGCCGTCTCATTCGATATCACCGCTGCATGCTCGGGATTCATCTTCGCCCTTCATGTCGCCGACAGGATGATCAGGTGCGGGGCGAACAAGAAGGCGCTCGTCGTCGCCGGTGAGATCATGACCAGGGTAGTGAACTGGAAAGAGCGGGAGAGCTGCATCCTCTGGGGTGACGGTGCAGGGGCGGCTGTGATTACAGAAACGGGCACGGGCGCGGAGATAATGTCCACCCATATCCATACCGATGGGGCAGGCGGCGACACGCTCCTTATG
This sequence comes from Syntrophorhabdus sp. PtaU1.Bin058, assembly GCA_002067975.1. Taxonomy (GTDB): domain Bacteria; phylum Desulfobacterota; class Syntrophorhabdia; order Syntrophorhabdales; family Syntrophorhabdaceae; genus UBA5609. Next base: position 615 of record MVRS01000201.1, on the reverse strand, counting down.
CCGGGCGGAGGATCAAAGACAACACCCATCTCTTATGAGAGCGTTGACAAGGGACTCCATTTCCTGAAGATGATAGAGGCGAACAAATCCTTTAAAGTGGCCGTGAACAGATTCTCGGAGGCCTGCGAAGAGGCGGTTGCCGCGAACGGGTATACGGTCAACGATGTCGATGTCATTATCCCGCACCAGGCAAACCTCCGTATCCTGCAGGGCATGGCAAAGAAGCTGAAGGTACCCATGGAGAAGATCTACATGACCATTGAAAAATATGGTAATATATCATCTGCAACGGTTCCTATAGCGCTCGACGAAGCTGTACGGAGTGGTGCTGTCACAAAAGACAAGCTCGTGCTTTTAACTGCATTCGGCGGCGGTCTCACCTGGGGCAGTTCTTTGATAAGATGGTAACTCCAGCAGAGAGCGGAGAGCAAAGAGATAGATATATCGGTCTTTTTGGTGAAGCGGATTTTTTTTTGAACTCTTAGCCCTGTGCTCTGCGCTCCTCGCTCTTCGCTGATTCATTCGGAGGGATGGCTGAGTGGCCGAAAGCGGCGGTCTTGAAAACCGTTGGGCGTTCACGCGCCCCGTGGGTTCGAATCCTACTCCCTCCGCCAT
>MVRS01000200.1 GCA_002067975.1 Syntrophorhabdus sp. PtaU1.Bin058 | reverse complement strand
AGATTTAAGGTCGGAAGGACTTATGGAAAAATATGTTGCCACCTCTTTAATGATCATATCCATTGTGATCTCTCTTTCCTTCTCTTTGATAATATGTCCTATCACCTCTTTTACAAGATCAATGGTGATGGGGACCTTATTCAAAGATGCAAAAGCACCTATTCTTATAAGAGATCCTTCAAGCGAACGAATGCTGTCCTCAGAATTTGAAGCGATAAAAAAGGCAACGTCCAGCGGGAGATCTATACCCTCGATCTCGGCCTTTTTATTTAGTATGGCAACCTTGGTCTCAATATCGGGAGATTGTATATCAGCCACAAGACCCCATTCGAACCGGGATTTAAGTCTTTCTTCAAAATTTTCTATATCCCTGGGAAACTTGTCGCTAGTAACAACTATCTGTTTCATGTTGTCATAAAGCGTATTAAATGTATGAAAAAATTCCGCCTGCGTCCTTTCCTTCCCTGCTATAAATTGTATGTCATCTATAAGCAACATATCCATTTTTCTGAACCTGTTCCTAAACTCCTCCATCTTCTCATAGCGGATTGAGTTGATAAGTTCATTTGTAAATGATTCCGCGGTTATATAACATATCCTGTCAGGATTAACATTGTCGTGTTTTATAAGAAAATTTCCTATGGCATTTAAAAGATGGGTCTTTCCAAGCCCCACGCCCCCGTAAATAAAGAGGGGATTATATGTCTTTCCGGGGTTTGTTGCAACCGCGAGACAGGCGGCATTAGCAAACTGGTTGCTTGAGCCCACCACGAAGTTTTCAAAGGTATACCTTTCATTAAAAAGGTTATATTTACTTTGCCGCCTTACCACGACACCCCTTTTTTCGTCCGGTCTCTCCTCTTTTTTTAAAACATATTCTATAGTTATATCATTTTTTATAAGATCTTTTAAGAGTGACACCATGATGGGCTCGAAGTTTTCCGCAACCCAGTCCCTAAAGAAGGCGTTTGGAACAAGGATCTTACACCTGTTGTCTTTAAAATCTGCAAGTACAAGCGGCTCAATCCATGTCTTGTAGCTGTCTTCGTTTATAATGCTTGCAATTTTAGGCTTAATCTGTGAAAGAATATCGTTCATTTTTTAGATAATTTTCAACATATTTTCAACAATTGTGGAAAATCTTTGTGCCCTTGAATGGCTTAGAGATTAATAATAATACCAAAACAAAATAATTTCAACCTTTTTTTGCCCAAATACAGAGGCAAAAAAACATACTATTTTATTGTCTGTCCGCACCAAACAACATATTGCCGCAGCCGATTAATTCTGATAGTATAATCAACATATGAACAGATCATACAAGGTCCTCTTTTTGGTTCTTGCATTTTTATTGTCTGCCTCCCCCTCCTCCGCAGATACGGTGTCGGACGGTCTGAAGAAGGCGAGGGCCCAGGAAAAGGATGTCGTCATATATATCTACAGCCAGTACTGCCCATACTGCGATGCCATGGACAGAAACGTGTTGAACGACAACGATGTCAGCGCATCGCTCAAAAAGGATTTTATCTATATCCGGGCAGATATTGACAAGAGCCCCGAGCTTGCGCGCAAATACCGGATCATGGGCTACCCCACAACCATCCTGACAGAAAGCAACGGGCGCATCATCGTAAAGATACCCGGCTATATTCCAAAAAAGGACTTTCGAAAGATACTCTTCTATCTTAAGGGCAAGCACTACAAAACAATGACCCTTGGGGATTTTCTCGGGAGCGGTTAATTAAGGCGGGCCCTACAAAACGGTCCTGTAAGAAAGAAGATTCCTTTTCCAGTAGCTTGAATCCACATCGTCTACCGTAACACCCCTTGACTTGGAGGAGTGGATAAATTCACGGGTATTGAGCATAATGCCGATGTGAAGGTCCTTGCTTATCTTGAAGAATACGAGGTCGCCGGGCTGAACGCTGTCCCTTGGGATCTGGTATCCCATCCGGAGAAGCCCTTCCGCGGTTATAGGAAGGACAACGCCCGATTGCTTGAAGACATAATATACAAAACCGCTGCAATCAAATGCGTCAGGGCCCTTTGCGCCGCTCCTGTAAGGTCTCCCCACGAACGAAGCCGATGACTGTATAATGTTACTGCGTATGTCCGATATTGACTCATAGATCTTTACCTTTTTCGGGGCACAGCAAAAGAGGCTCGACATGAGGAGAAAGACGACGAGGATCCTTATAGAGACCACCCTCATTTAGAGACTTTACCCACAATCTCTGACAATGTCAACGATATCCGCGAGGGAACTGCCGAAACAGGCGTGTTTTATGTGAGGCAGGACCTTGTCGTGAGGATTGAACCCTATGGGAAGGCCAACCGCCTCGAACATGCCGATATCCCCCTCCCCGTCCCCGACTGCGCAGGCATCCTTCCTGTTAAGCCCCGACCGGTCAAGCATGGCATCTATGAGGGCGCCCTTTCTGTCATATTCAACGTTGATCCTTACCTCTCCGGTGAGGACCCCGTCTTTGCTGAGGAGCTCGTTCGAGACGGCGCCGTCAATTGCGAGTTCGGCCCTTACGAGGTCCACGAGAGCGGACAGGCCCGTTGACACAATAAAGGTGGTAATACCCATCCCTTTTAATGAGCGGATCGCCTCCTTTACCCCTTCCTGATAGGGAATTCCACGGACAACGTCCAGTACGTCGGCAACCCGCAACCCCTTCCAGAGAAGGGCGTCCCTCCTGCAGAATTCATGGTAATCGATCTTGCCTTCGCGGAAGAGCCTCTGGTACAGATCTGCGTGGTTGTTCCAGAGCCCCAGCCTCCTGTGCAGAAACTCCCAACTGCTCTTTACCTTGGTCAGGGTGCCGTCGCAGTCAAGGAAGACGATCTTGATAGGCATGGGTCTTTATATCACCAATATCTTAAAAAATCTATTTTTTATGGTTCAGCAATACACTATACTATTTTTATGGAACTCTTCGATGCGCATACGCACGCCTTTCCCGCCGAGGTCATAAAGGACAGGGAAAGAATAGCGCAACGGGACAAGAGGTTTGCCGTTATTTACGGAAACCCGGGCGCCAGGATGACGGACATTGAGGGGCTTCTGGCATATATGAAAAAGGAGGGCATAACACGATCGGTTGTGTGCGGCTTCTCCTTTCAGGACGAAGGCCTCCTCAGGCTGTCAAACGATTATATCCTTGAGGCGGCAGCACAATCGCCGGCCCTTGTTCCTTTTGTTCAGGCGAGCATTGAAAACGAAAAGAGGGCCGCCGAGGAACTGGAAAGGTGTTTTGCGCTGGGCGCGAGGGGTGTGGGAGAGATAGCCCTCTACGAAAGAGGCCTCGACGGCAACGCCCTCCGTAAGCTGGAGGGCATTGCGCAATGCGCGGAGGAGAAACAAAAGATACTGATGCTCCATACGAATGAACAGGTCGGCCACGTTTACAGCGGAAAGATACGGGCAGATTTCGGTGAGATCATCAGGTTCATCGAGAGGCACCGCAACATGGACATCATCCTTTCGCACATGGGGGGCGGTCTCTGCTTTTTCGAGTTCATGCCGGAGGTGCGGGAATCCCTCGCCAGGACTTATTACGACATTGCCGCAATACCATTTATCTATTCGGCGGACATCTACGGGTTTATCGAGGAATTTCTCTGGGAAAAGGTGTTTTTCGGATCAGACTACCCGCTGCTTTCCGCGGCACGTTACAGGGACGGCATATCGAGGATGGAGCAGGGAAAGCAGGCAGGTATATGGTCCGGTAATGCAAAGAGGGTATTTGGAGACATCTGACTGGGACACAAGGTACAGGGAGGGGTTTTACGGTGACGAAAAAGAACCCCACGGTCTTCTAAGGCGATTCGCACCCATCGTCCCCGGGGGCATTGCCGTAGACATTGCAATGGGCACCGGGCGGGACGCTGTTTTTCTTGCGGAAAAGGGCTTCACCGTATATGGGCTTGAAATGTCCGTGGAGGCCATAAAGAAGTCCCGTCAAACAATGACGGCAAAGGGCACACATGTCTTCGCGGTCCGCGGCGATGCGAACAACCTGCCCTTCAGAAGCGGGTTGGCCGATATAGTCGTTGTATTCTATTTTTTACTCAGGGACATTATGGAAGAGATCACCCGCCTCTTGCGGAAAGATGGTATACTGGTATATGAAACCTTTTTAAAAAGACAGAATCTTATTGACAGGCACAGGGCAGAGGAATATCTGCTCGACGACGGGGAGCTCATCGGATTTTTTCCGGAGATGGAGCCGCTGTTCTACGAGGAGACGATAACCGACCATGCAGGCAAGAGAAAAATAATAGCACGATATGCAGGGAGGAAGAGATGATCGTTGAATGGGACCCGGCAAGACCCAGGAAGAAGGTAACGGGGATGATAAAAGAGGTGCTGGCAGGCGGCGGGATCATTGCATACCCGACGGATACCGTTTACGGAATGGGGTGTGACCTCTTTAACATCAAGGCGATCAGGAAACTCTACCAGAGCAAGCGACTCGACAGCAAAAGGGCATTAAGTGTTATATGCAGGGACTTCAAGGACATCAGCACTTACGCAGTAATGAGCGACCCCGCCTTTGAATTGCTTAAAGGATGCCTGCCGGGCCCATACACCTTTGTGCTGAAGGCGAGAAAGATCATGCCGAAACTCCTTATGACCGACAAGAAAGAGGTCGGGATCAGGATCCCCGACCACCCCGTCCCCGCAGCCCTTGCCGAATTGATCGAGAGACCCATTATAAACACAAGCGCCAGGATCGCAGGCAAAGAGGTCCTCACCGACCCGAGACAGATAGAGAAAAACTTTAAAGACACCGTTGATATCGTGATCGACGGGGGGATCGTGGTAAGCAGCCCGTCCACGGTAGTCAGGCTGCTGGATGATACCATAGAGGTGCTGAGGGAGGGAAAAGGGTCGCTCAGGAACATCCTTCGTTAACGTAGAATATCAGCTTACCAGATAGCCGTCAGCAGTCAGCACACAGCGAAAAACCCGCCTCTCGTCCCTCGTAGCTCGCTTCTCGCAATATGCCCCAGCCGACATCTATTTCGTTGTGACGTTGAACAGATTTCTTCTCACGCCGATGCCCTCAATGACGCATGCCGGTTCAGTTCGTTTTGTTTTAACGTTGAACATAGAACGTTGAACGGGTTTTAGCCCCAGCCCTCGCCGATCTCGCCCCCCAGATCCCTGCCCAATCTTTTTACGGTCTTTTCGATGCTTGCAGGGTCGTTCTCGTCAAGACCGGAAAACCTTGAGGGATCGAGAAGGCCCTCAATCCGTTTTTCCTCGCCCCTAAGGACATGTACGGCGGACAGGACCCTTGTGACGCGTCTGTCCCCGCAATGTTTGCAATAAGGCTCAACCTCCTCCGTGACCCTTAAAAGCAGAAAAGAGGAGATCTTTTTGCACGCGCTGCACTGATATTCGTAAATGGGCATAACGCAAACCTGTCTCTGGTGATCATTATAGCGCCGGCGCAGGGTTCTTTCAAGGCGGTTATCAAGCGCCCTTCCGCCCACACATTTTGTTGGTTTACAAAAATAATCCTTTACGCTATAAATGTTTCATGGAGAATATTATAAAGGGCTATTCCAACATCGATCTGCACAGGAGAATAAGCAATATCATCGAAAATCATTCGAGCAATAAAGCGGAGATACGGGGCATTGCAAAGAAACTTATCGACTGGCGGGGCGTTCGTGCCCTCCTTGACCTGGGATGCGGCTACGGATGGTTTGAGGCGGGGCTCGAAGGCAGCTTCGACCTTATCTGCGGCGTTGATTGTCTCGGTGAAAACCGGGATGGATTTCTTGGAACCGCGGAGAAGATGGCAAAGGAGGCCGTGTTTCTGAAGGCACACCTCCCGGCGCCCCTCGAAATGCCCTCGGGGCGCTTTGACCTTGTTGTAGCAGCATACTCCCTGTATTTTTTCCCTGAAATGACAGGGGAGATCAAAAGACTGCTACGTGACGGCGGGCAGCTTCTCGTTATAACACACAGTGAGTCAATGCTTGCGGAAGGAGAGAGGTATTTCGATTTCAGCGGATTAAAAAAGGTAATCCAGAGGTTTTCGGCAGAGAACGGCGAGGCCTTGCTGAGAGAGCACTTCGCCGGCGTCAGATTCGTTGATTACACGAACACCCTTGTTTTCGAAAGGGGCGACAGCAGCGATCTTGCACAATACATAGACTTTAAAAGAGAGTTTATAGCAGTTGATGTTGACCCGGAGCTTGTAAAGAGAAAGATGCTCGCCGAGCTGCAGGAATTGGGCGAACTATGTTTTAATAAGAACGACAGAATATTCATTGCAAGGAAATGAAGAAAAGATCCTACTGCATTTTTTGTGGAAGGCCGCTCTATATCGACACCTTTGAGGGGAAGGACCGCCAGGTCTGCAAGGACTGCAACGAAATATATTATGAGAACCCGCTTCCGGTGGCCTCTGTGATCCTTGCCAACAGAGACAGGGAGGTATTGCTTGTAAAGAGAGACCGGGCACCATTTAAAGGCATGTGGTGCTGTCCGATAGGTTTTGCAGAGGTGGGCGAGAGCATAGAAGCAGCTGCCCTGAGAGAGTTGAAAGAGGAGACCGGCATTGACGGGGGCATTGTTCAGCTTATCGATGTAAGTTCCCACAAAAATTCCTTTTACGGAGACCTTCTCATAGTCTCCTTTGAGGCGGAGAAGCTCGGCGGGCAGGAAAGGGCAGGGGACGACGCGAGCGAGTATGGATATTTTCCCGTAATGAACCTTCCAAAGCTCGCATTCGATTCCCAGGAAAAGGCGATGCAGCGGTTCATCGAACTGAAAAAAGACCTCTGGAGCATGTACGACTCACTCGAGGTCTTTGTTGAGGGGACCATCCGGAACAAAATAGCGTATCCGGGAAACCTTCTTTCCGACGAATTAACGACGGCCGTGCAGGAGAACTCAGGAAAGATAGTGGATCTATGGCTCAACGATATCTCTACCAACCCCTCCACAAGGTCATACCGGCGCCTTGACAGGGAAGGTCTTTTTTCCAGGGCAACGTTCATCCTCGGACAGCTTGAACAGTGGCTGAAGGGGGTGAAGACAGAAAGCGAGTTCAAGAATTTTTATTATACCCTCGGTCATCAGCGGAAACAGGAAGGCATACCCATGGAGGAACTGGTAAGCTCTCTGAGCCTTCTTAAGAAACATATATGGATGTTCACATATTCCTTCGGGGTGTGGGAAAAGGCTGTCGATATATATCGCATGTTTGAGCTTGGCGAGCGGCTCGTATATTTTTTTGATAAGATCGTATACTATACCATGATGGGTTACAGGTCGACGATGAAGTAGTCAGGCAAAAACCAGGGACCGCTTTTCCCGGGCAGCGCCCCGTCTTCCACGGGGAAGACGACGCCTTCATTATACAAAGCAACAAAAGGGGACGATACTGGAATGACAGAGATGTCGGGTGAAAGGGTACACAAAAAAACGGTTTTAATCGTAACAACAATGTCTTCTTTTCTCACCCCCATGGCGCTGTCGACGGTAACCGTCGCCCTCCCGACGATCGCCGGGGAATTTCTCATGGACGCCATAACCTTAAGCTGGGTCGCAACAATATATATACTGACGGCTGCAGCGCTTCTTGTGCCTTTTGGCAGGGTCGCGGATATCTATGGGAGGAAAAGGATCTTTATATGGGGTACGGCCGTTTTTACGGCGGCCTCTTTCTTGCTCGGGATAGCATGGTCTTCCAGATTTCTGATCTTTTTCAGAATACTCCAGGGCATCGGCGGTGCAATGCTCTTCGGTACGGCGATAGCCATCCTCAGCTCGGCATATCCCCCGGGTGAGAGGGGAAGGGTGCTGGGCATTAATGTGGCAGCCGTCTACCTGGGGCTTTCCTGCGGACCCTTTGTGGGCGGCGTGCTGACACAGCATGCAGGATGGAGGAGCATCTTTTTCTTCAACGTTCCCCTCGGCATAGCTATAATAGTCTTTTCCCTGTGGAAGCTGCGCGCAGAGAGGGCAGGGTCAAAAGGCGAGCCTTTCGATTTCGTCGGTTCCTTCATTTATTGTGTGATGCTCGTTGCCCTCATGTATGGTTTTTCCATACTGCCGGGGACGCCGGGCACGCTTTTGATTGCCGCCGGCATAGCCGGTATCTGTATCTTTGTTGCCTGGGAACTAAAAACAGAAAAACCGATCCTTGACATAACCCTTTTTAGGACAAACAAGGTCTTCACCTTCTCCAACATCGCTACGCTTATACATTACAGCGCCACCTTTGCGGTAAGCTTTCTTTTAAGCCTTTACCTCCAGAACATAAAAGGTTTAAGCCCGCAGGACGCAGGGGCCGTTCTCATCTCGCAGCCCCTGGTCCAGGCCGTTTTTTCGCCCATGGCAGGAAAGGTGTCCGACAGGATAGAGCCGCGGATAGTTGCCTCAACGGGCATGTTCCTCACTGCTGCCGGCCTCTTTCTCCTGACCTTCCTTGAAGCGGGCACCGGCACATGGTTTATAATGTCTGCGCTCATCCTTCTGGGTTTCGGGTATGCGCTTTTTTCATCCCCCAACACGAATGCGATTATGAGTTCCGTGGAAAACAGGTTCTTCGGCGTTGCATCGTCAATGGTTGGAACGATGAGACTTCTCGGGCAGGTCTTCAGCATGGGAATGGTGATGGTGGCATTCGCGCTCTACATCGGTGCCGTAGAGATCGTGCCCCAACACTACCCGATGCTCCTGAAAAGCATAACCACAGTATTTACCGTCTTCGGTTTTCTCTGCATCGGGGGCGTCTTTGCATCGATGACCCGGGGGAACATCAGATAAACCAGGAGCGGTGAATAGTCGATAGTATATCGTATATAGTAAACTGCAAAAGAGCCCATTTTTTGTCTTTCAACTATCTACTATTCACTATCGACCATTCACCGCTCCTTTTTATTGTGTTGTAAATTGTATCTCTCAAGGTATAATAGGCAGGGACTTATTTGCGGAGCAAGGGGGAGGGGATGATCACAAAAAATTTTTATTGTATAATGGTTATTGCAGTTCTTGTTCTTTGCATACCGTCCTGTTCAGACCGGAAAAATAACGAAACAAGCGCAAAGGAATATTCCGACAGTGCCTATAGTTTCGTTCATGCGGGCAACATACAGGAGGCAATAAACCTCTACACGCTGGCAATCGAGAAGGACCCCGAATTTATTGATGCCTACTACAACCGCGGGATAATGTATTATTTTCTCAAGGAGTACGAAAAGGCCATCGGGGATTTAAATAAAGTAATAGAAAAAAGACCCGATCACGTCATGGCATATGCGAGCAGGGGTTCCGTATACGATAAGATTGGCGACCAGCAGAAGGCCCTGAGCGATTTCCGCAAGGCAGCACAACTGGGAGACAAGGATGTGCAGGAATATTTACGGTTCAAAGGGATAAAGTGGCAATAAAAGACAGTGATAAATGCGGTGAACAGCATAAAGGCAGTCGATAGTGAATAGTGAATAGTTGAAAGACACAAGAAACCGGTTCCGTCCATTTTGTCTTAGCGTTGAAGGTTGGATAGGTGTTCCCTTGCGCCTCAAGGATGTTCCGCTATGCGCTATGCTCTAGTAGCGAGCGACCAATAAAGAAAAAGGGCTTAAGATTGACCTAAGCCCTTTTTTGTTTAGCGTCTCAGCTATCTATTTCTTCGCAGGAAACAATTTTTCCAGAAGCTCCTTTGAAGGTGGTTTTGTCAGCGCGCTTATCAGAAAATAGAGGATGCCGCAGCCTATTACCAAGTACCATTCGAAGGTACCCATGCCGAGTTGCCTCTTCATGAGCACTTTCCAGCCGCCATAGATGCTGAATCCGGTCCCATAGATGACAGTGCAGAGGGCGCCCCACTTCGTTGCACCCTTCCAGTAGTAGGATATGGCGGTCACGAAGACGAAGATGGCGCCGAGACCCATCGCCGCGAGACCCATGAAGATGGAGAGAAGCGGCGGAGGATTGACAAGCGTCCAGTAGAAGGGTATGAAGAGGAAGAGAGCGATGAGGAAGTATCCGAGGTAAAGCATGGACTTGTCGGTTACCTGAGGCCACCACAGTTTGATAACATCACGGGTGATGTTGGCGCTCATGATAAAGACCATTCCGGCAAGGGTTGAGAGGGCTGCCGCAAAAAGACCCATCGTATAAAGGGTCATCATGGGTACGCCGCCGACCGCGTATGCGAGGGCCGGTGCAGCGAGGTCAGCACCCCAGGGCTTTACTTTGAGAAGGTTCGAGCCGTAGATCGTCCTTGCTACAAGACCGTTCGAAGAGCAGTCGAGCATGATAGGGATGCCCGCGATGATAAAGACAACGATGAGCAACGTCCAGTAGCCCTTCTTTGTCAGCTTGCCCATGCCGAGGAACCGGCTCACGTTATGGGGGAAGCCTATGGCCATGGTGAAGAACAGGACCGGCGTGGCGAGGATGCCGACGAGGCTTGAGAAAAGCTGTGTCGGGCCAAGCTGCGGGAGTTCGGGCCTCATGAGCTTGATAAGCGCAGGGCCAACCTTCGGTTCCATATAGAGTTTCGATGATATTTCATAGAACCCGCCGGCCCAGACGATAGCCCATATACCCAGAAGAGCGCCTACCAGGCCGAGGAATGCCCCCTGGAACGCCATTGACCACTGTGTCCCGACGTATCCGCCAAGGACCATGTAGAGCCACGCGATGAAGATGGAAAGAAGGAGACACCACAGCGGCGGAAGACCGGTCGTTGCGTACCAGACGCCGCCGGCTGCCTTTAACTGTCCCACGCAATACATAAAAAGAAAATAGAGCATGCAGATTGCTACTACGGTCTGAAGCATCTTGCTCTCGAAGCGCCTTCCTATGGTTTCAGGCAGGGTTGCTGCCCCGAGCTTGGCGGAGAATTCCCTTGTCTTCAGGGCGGCAAGCCAGCAGCACGGAACGAGGCCGAGGAGACTCCAGATGCCGGCGAACCACATCCCCGAGAACCCGACGGAGTAAACTATGCCGGTACTGCCGCAGAACGCCCACCCGGAGAGATAAGATGCCGCAAGTGCGCAGCCCGTTACCGCAGGGCCGATGTCGCGCTTGCCCACAAGGTATTCCTCAAAGGAACCCTTGGTCATCTTTCTTTTGCTTAGAACCCCGAGTATAATGGAAACAAAAAGGAGAATGGCTACACCTATAACAGCCGCTATGGTTGTTGCAGATGTTGGTTCCAACCAATTAAGATACGTTATCGGAGTCATTCTTTCCACCCCCTTGTTATAATCCACGTCCCTATAAACGTCATAAGGAACAAGCCGATGATCAGTACCCACCAGATATACCACGGAAACATCAGCACCGATGGATCAGGCAACTGGACAGGTGGTGGAGCTGTTGGTAGTGTTGGCTGCATAAATAACCCTCCTTATCTTTTATTGAGAAAACAGTATAAACCTTCACCCCCTTTCAAATATTTTTTCGATTAAGACAATAAACGGATGACCGTGCAGACAAAATGGTGTTGCGCGTTGAATTGTATACGTTTTAAACCCCCGTCCCCCTTGCCTTTTCTAATAATGATAGTGTTCTACGAAAAAATGTCAAGAAAAAAATCTCCGGTTTTTTGTAATTCTCTTCACAAGACACCGGATTATTAACACGGACACGTCCCCCTTGTCCCTCGTTCCTCGCTTCTTACAATATATCAGGCCTGTGACCAGCGATGAGTATAAAGCATAAAGGCGGTCGATAGTCGATAGTGAATAGTAGATAGTAATAAAATCCGTAAGTCGTGAGGCGTCAGGCGATTTAATCCCCTTACGACTTACGATTCACGCCTCACGGCATGCAATGATGGATATACGAACTACGATATACGATGTATTTCGATGTATTTCACAGGCGGACAGAGACCGTTTTGGAGATGCCCTCTTCTTCCATGGTGATCCCGTATATGGTGCTGGAAGACTCCATGGTGATCCTGTTGTGGGTGATGAAGACGATCTGTGTTTTAGTGCTCATGCCCTTAATGATCTCGATGAGCGAAGAGAGGTTGGCGTCGTCGAGAGGGGCGTCGATCTCGTCCATGAGGGCAAAGGGGCTTGGCTTTGTATCCATGATGGACAGGAGCAATGCAAGGGATATAAGCGCCTTCTCGCCCCCGGAGAGAAGCTCCATGCGTATGACCTTTTTCCCTGGGGGCTGAACGTACATCTCTATCCCGCCGTTCTCCTGGTTGACAAAGAGGTAGCCCTTCCCTCCCCTGAATAACATCTCGGTAAATCTCTTAAAGGCGTCGTTTATCTTTTCAAAGGTTTCCGCGAAGAGCTCCTTGGACAGGAGGTCTATCTTGGTAATCGTCTTTTTCAGGGAATCCATTGCATTTCTCAGGTCTTCTTTCTGCTGCTCGAGGAAGGAGACCCGGTCCTTCAGCTCGAGATACTCCTTCTCGGCGCGGAAGTTGATCTCGCCCATGTCGGCAATCTCCCTGGAGATGGCCTCCCGTTCCTCCTCAATATGGGGATTGGGCTGCAGCGTAATGCCTTCAGGGTCTTCTATGTGGTAGACGGTGAGCAGCCTCTCCGTTATCTGGTCTTTCTTTTCGGTAAGGATCGCGATATCCCTGTCAGTGCTTTCGCGTTTTGCCCTGATCTTGTCGATGGCCCTGTTAACCGCCTCGATCTTTTCCTGTATAGCATTCCTTTCCGCATGGAGATTGCCGAGGGTTGTTCTTAATTCTTCAAGCCTCATGAGATGCCTTTCAGAATCTCTTTTCAGATCCTCGTACTCCTTTTCAAACACCTCTATCTTTTTGATGCATTCATTGATCGCTTCACCGAGTTGTTCTATTGACCCTTCTTTGTTCCGGATCTCCCCGGCGATGTTTTGTATTGCCCCGCTCCTCCGTTCTATGTTCTCGTGGAGCGTCCGCAGGGCGTTTCGCTTCCGTTCAAGGCCGATCGTCATCTCATGCCACGCAGAGAGAGAACCCTCGTATTCCTGCTTGATCGTGCCTAATCCATCCCGGAGCAGCGCCATACCGGATTCTATGGCCCCCTTCTCCTTCTCCTGCAGCGCCCTCTCGCCGAGGAGCTGTTCCAGGGATGCCTGCGGTGTATCATCGAAGACATCGAGCCCCGCAGATAATTCCTGTAATTTTTCTGTGGAGGTCTTTAATTCTGCCTCTGCCTTGATGATCTCTTTTTCAATGTCGCCGGCCACCCTTTCCTTCTCTTCCCGGAGCCCTTTCCGCTCGAGAAAGACCTTGTTCCATTTGTCATATTGGGCCTGCAGATCTCTTACGGCAAGGTCCTGTTCCTGAAGGACGACCGCCAGCTCTTTTAATTCCTTCTCGAGGCGGATCTTTTCCTTAAACTTTCTGAGATCGATCCCCTTTTCGTCCTTTTCTCTGATGATAAGCCCCCGCGAATCGACGAAAACGGTATCGTTCATAAAGATGCCTTCCTCGCCTTTTTCAATGCGAAGAAGGGCGTCCTGTGCGGTTTCAATCCATTGTACGTTTACCTCAACCTCGTTATTGTTCAGCTTGAATATGCCCTGTCTGGGGAAGAAGATATAGTTTCCTTCGCCCTTTTCAAGGACCTCCGCAATCCCCGCAGGGTCCTCTGCGGTCAGTACGTGGTATTCGAGTTCGCTTGCAAAGAACCTTTCCAGCGCCTTCTCCCTCTCTTCGGCGACCCTGATAAGGTTGATGAGCTTCTTCATGTCGCTTTCTGCGGGTTCCGCGGCCTCATCGTGGCCGCCGAGCTGCCTCAGGACCTCTTCTTTCGCCTGCTTTTCGCCCTTCAGGCGCTCGATAGCGCTTTTCGCCCCCTCAAGCGCCCTGGCACATTGCTCACACTCTTCCAGCGACTCTGCCTCGCTCGATATGGCGGAGGCCTTTTCCTGGAGGCGTTTTTCCAGCGCCTCTTTCAGCGACCGGTGACGGTCTTCCAGTCCTGTCAGCAGTTCTTTCAGTCTCACCTCTTCCTGGACCCGTCTCTCCTCCCTTTTCCGTCTCTCCTGTTCGATGCGCTCGATGTCCGATATCTTGTTCCTGATGTCCGTCAATGTGCTCATGGTGACGAAGAGCTTCGTCCGCTCTTCCTCGACCCTCTTCTCCTGCTCTTCTATCTTTTCCTTCAGGCCCTCGGTGGCCTCACGGAGCCGCAGTTCCTCGCCCTCCTCCTTTGCCAGATCCTCATTGTGCGCCCGGATCTGCCCGTTCAGCTCCACGATGTCATTCCGGTATGAGTCTGCCCGCGATGCGAGGGTCGCTTTCTCTTCTGCCAAAGACAGGCCTTGTTTTTCAAGTCTCGCCTTTTCTTCTCTGATGTAGTCGGTCTCGACGAGCCTCCCCTCCATGTCCTTTTCAAGGCCTTTTATATCGATCTCGAGCTGCCGTATGATATTGTCGGTCAATGAAAATTCGGCATCCTTTGCCTCGAGCTCCTGTTTCAGCTTCTCTTTGACCTCTTCTTCCTTCCGGACCTCTTGCTCGATCTCCTGCTGTCTTTCAATGATCTTCCCGATCCGCTTTGTCAATCGCGAGTAACCTTGCAGCAGGATATACCTGTCTATCTCGTGAAGCTTGTCGGCGAGTTCCTTATAGGCCTTCCATCTTTGCCACTCTTCTTCCGCCTTTCCGAAGGACTTTGTCACCTCGCTGTAGATATCCTCGACCCTGTCAAGGTTTGTGCTTACCTCGTCCATCCTCCCCATGGCTTCCCGCTTTTTCTCTTCAAACCGGGTGATCCCGCTTGCCTCTTCTATAATGATCCTTCTCTCAAGGGGCTTCATCTGGGCGAAGCTTTCTATTTTGCCCTGTTCGATGATCGCATAGGAGTTTGCACCTACCCCCGTACCGAGGAACGTATCGTGAACGTCTTTGAGCCTTACGATGCTGCCGTTAAGGTAGTATTCGTTGGTGCCGTCCCTGTAGATCCTCCTCTTTACGTTCAGCTCCCTGCTCCCGTCGGTGAGGTCGATGGAGACCTCGGCGATGTTGACGGGTCTTTTGCCGTTGCTCCCGTGGAAGATCACGTCGCCCATGTCTTTTACCCTGAGCGATTTTGTTCCCCGTTCACCAAGGGCCCAGACGATGGCGTCAACGATATTGCTTTTTCCGCAGCCGTTCGGCCCTACGATCGACGTAATCCCCTCGTTGAACTGGAAGACGGTCCTGTTCATGAATGATTTGAATCCGAAAAGTTCAAGCCTTAATAATCTCATGATATCGTTTCGATTGCCCTGCGCAATCTCTTTTCAACGGTTTCTCTGCCGAGGATATTGATCACCTCGAAGATCCCCGGACTCACCGTCCTGCCGCACAGCGAAACCCTGATAGGCTGTACTATGTTTACGAGCTTTGTATTGTAATCCCGGGCAATAGTTTCTATCAGCCTCCTCTGTTCCTCCCCGTCGATTGACGGAAGTCCCTTAAAGCCCTCAAGGAAGCTTTCAAGGATAGGTTTTGTTGCGGGCGTCAGGAATTTCTGTTTTGCCGTTTCTTCATAGGTGACATCATCATGAAAGAAAAATGCCGCCATCTGTGCCATCTCCTTCAGCGTCCTTGCCCTCTCCTTCAGGTTGGTCACAACGGGCGCGAGGATGCCCCTGTCGGCTATTGTTATACCGAGACCTTCGAGGAAAGGAACGAGCCTCTCCGCGATGTCTGTTTCGGGAAGCGTCTTGATATAGTGGCCGTTGAGCCACATCAGCTTGTCCATGTCGAAGATCGCAGGGGACTTGCCGACATTCGGGAGGTCAAACTTTTCTATCAGGTCCTCCCT
This sequence comes from Syntrophorhabdus sp. PtaU1.Bin058, assembly GCA_002067975.1. Classification (GTDB taxonomy): domain Bacteria; phylum Desulfobacterota; class Syntrophorhabdia; order Syntrophorhabdales; family Syntrophorhabdaceae; genus UBA5609. The sequence goes on along the minus strand of MVRS01000200.1, from coordinate 12,629 downwards.
TGAAAAGACCTCCTGATCCCCATGTGCCCAGCCGAGCCTGGCAAGGTAATTCATCAGCGCCTCGGGCAGGAACCCGTCATTCCTGTATTCAAGGAGGGACGTAGCGCCGTGGCGCTTGCTGAGGCGCGCCTTGTCCTTGCCGTGTATAAGGGGCACGTGGGCAAATTCAGGCATCGGGTAGTTGAGCGCCTTGTAGATGAGGATCTGTCGCGGGGTATTGTTGATATGGTCATCGCCCCGTATGATATGCGTGATGCCCATAAGCGCGTCGTCAACGACAACGGTGAAATTGTATGTAGGGGTGTTGTCGCTTCTCAGGATAACAAGGTCGTCAAGCTCTTCGCACCGGAAGGTAATGGTCCCCCGGACAAGGTCGTTGAAGCTGACCTCGCCGGCGAGGGGGCTTTTGAACCGTATAACGAAGGGCTGGTCGCCGTCCCGGGCATCCGCGTCCCTGCACGTCCTGTCGTAGGTCGGTTTTTTCCCCTCCCTGAAGGCCTTCTTTCTCTTTTCTTCAAGCATCTCCGCCGTGCAGTAACACTTATAGGCATGACCCTCCCTGAGAAGCCGGTAGGCATGCTCCCGGTAGATGTCCATCCTCTCCTTCTGGAAATGGGGACCCTCGTCCCATTGTACGCCGAGCCAGCCAAGCCCCTGGAGGATATCTTCCACGTACGCCTCTTTTGACCTCTCGATGTCCGTATCCTCGATCCTCAGCACAAAGGTGCCGCCTTTGTGTTTTGAAAAGAGGTAATTAAAGAGCGCGGTCCGCGCCCCGCCAATGTGGAGATTACCTGTCGGGCTTGGCGCAAATCTTGTTTTAACCAAAAGGATTCCCTCCGAGAAAAACTTGTAGTGATTATAATGGAAAACACAACATTCATCAATGAATTTTATTGCGTGGAATTTCAACCCCTTACGAACCGTCGGGACAACCGCACCCATCCGGGGGCGGGAAAGATACATGTAGAACATCCTTTGAAAGATGGTGTATAATAGTATAAATGAACAACCCCTACACCGAGCAGTTGTTTAAAGCCTGCGAACAGGGCAGCGTTGAGAATGCACTACTCCTCATAGACAAGGGCGCCGAGGTCAACGCCACCGACGGCAACGGCTCCACACCACTCATGTATGCCTCCATGAACGGATTCGCCGACACCGCAAGGGTCCTTATAGACAACGGCGCTGATTGCAACGTCAAAAACAGACAGGGCTTGACCGCCCTTACGTATGCCTGCTGGAACAAACATACGGGGATTATACGGCTATTGATCTCAAGGGGCGCCGACGTGGATGTAAAGGACTCAAACGGCGATACCCCCCTTATGTGTTCCTGTAAGAACGGTCAGGTCGAGGCCGCAACCCTCCTTATAGGGGGCGGCGCAGACATAAATGCCGCGGACCGGCAGGGCGATACCCCCCTTATCTGCGCCATTGCGGGCAAGTATGTGGGGATGGCAAACCTTCTCATAACAAGGGGCGCAGATATTACCGTAAAGAACCACCACGACAAGACGGCCATTGATGTGGCCACAGAAAAGGGGCTCGCCCGTATTGTCAATGACCTGAAGTATAAACTCCAGGAGCTTCAGAGAAGACGGGCCTGATCTTTAATTCAGGCAATTCGATTAAAAAAATGTCATTGTCTCATTCCTCCAATCCCCCACAGCGTGCAGCAAGGCAGCCCGTTTCCCTTGATTTTTTAATGGCGGAAAGGGAGAACCCGCGCATACCCGCGCCGGCAGAACGATTGTATACAAAAAATACCGACATGAAAACAAATACTTATTGAATTCTTTTCCATGTTTATGGTACAATAGAGGGACGAAAAATCATAAAACAACAATCGTCGATTGGAGGCACGATGTTTCATGTGGGAGAAATTGCTGTTTATCCAGGTCACGGTGTTGGAAAGATAGAGTCTATTGAAGAGAAGGCATTCTCAGGCACGAAGCAGTCATTCTACATTATCAGGATTCTCGACACCGACATGACGATCATGATCCCCGTTGACGGCGCCGACAACGCGGGCCTCAGGGCCGTCATCGCTTCCGGTCAGGTAAAGAAGGTGTACGAGATATTGAAAGACAAGAGCATGGTACACGATAACTCGCCATGGAACAGGCGCTATAAAGATTACATGGAGAGGATCAAGAGCGGCTCCATCTTTGAGGTTGCCACGGTGCTAAAGGAGTTATATGGCCTGAAGCACTGGAAGGAACTTTCTTTCGGTGAAAAGAAGATGTTCGAGACAGCGAGAAATCTCATTAAAAAAGAACTCTCCATTGCGCTTGCCACTAATGAGGAAAAGATAGAAAAAGAGATCGAGAAGATCTTCTCGAATAATCATAATAATCACAAGGGCTGACTTTGGACCTATTGCTTCAGATAGTTCTTGTTGCAGTTACCACAATCTCAGGGTACTTCATATTAAAAGAGATATTTGCCAATAACATCTGGGCATTGTTCGGCGCTGTCCTGGGCATCGGTTTCGGGTATGTGATCCTGAAGCTGGAAGAAAAGCTGAAAGACATCCCGCTGAAGATTATATTCGGGAGCCTTGTAGGAACGGCCATAAGCCTGATTATTGCGAATCTTTTTATCTCCCAATTGCTTCTGGCGCTCCTCAAAGACATACCCATAACGCTGCCGATATATATCCTCTTTTATTTTGTCATGGGCTATATCGGCTTCAGGGTAGGGAAGGAAAAGAGCAAGACCCTCGATCTTTCGAAGGTCCCCCTCCTTGACAGGATGGAGAACGACGAGGACGTGAAGATCCTTGATACAAGCACGATCATCGACGGCAGGATAGCGGACATCTGTGAAACGGGCTTCATAGACGGGACCCTGGTGATCCCTCAGTTTGTGCTTTATGAGATCCAGCATATTGCCGACCACAGCGATACGGTGAAGCGAACCAGGGGAAGGAGGGGCCTCGATATACTCCACCGGCTGCAGAAACAGACCTTCGTCAAGGTCAAGATCGTTGACTACGATTTTCCGAAGCTTAAAGACGTGGATACAAAGCTGATAGCCCTTGCAAAGAAGCTGACCGGCAAGATCCTGACCAACGACTATAACCTGAACAAGGTAGCAGAGCTTCAGGGGATAGAAGTTCTTAATATGAATCAACTCGCCGCTTCTTTAAGGCCCGCCATGCTGCCCGGTGAACAGATGAACGTCAAGATCCTCAAGGAAGGGAAAGAGCATGGTCAGGGCATCGGTTATCTCGATGACGGCACCATGGTCGTTGTCGATGAGGCAAAGAAGCTGCTCGGTAAATCCGTTGATGTAGTTGTTACCAGTGTGCTTCAGACTACATCGGGCCGGATGATCTTTGCAAAACTGAAAGAGCACGCCGAAAAGGAATTCTATTTCCCCGACGAATACCAATTAAAGGAACAGGCCCGGTAATCTATGAGGACGCTGGCAATCATCCTTGCAGGTGGTGCAGGGAAGAGGATGGGGGCAGCCACAAACAAGCAGTTTCTGCTTATCGACAATAAACCCATCATTGTGCATACCCTCCAGATCTTTGAAGAGTGCCGGGCAGTGGACGGCATTTATCTTGTCGTGAACCAGAAGGACCTTCCGATGATCCAGGAAGAGATCCTTGAAACGTACCGCTTCAACAAGGTGCTGAAACTGGTTATCGGCGGCAGGCTCAGGCAGGATTCCGTGAGAAACGGCCTCGAAGCCATAGAAAATCCCTGCGATATCGTCATCATACATGATGGCGCACGACCCTTTGTTTCCCCGTCTTTTATCGATAAAGGCATCTTCCTTATGGATGTCTTTGATGCCGTTATCCCGGCGCTTCCCGTGAAAGATACCATCAAGGTCGTTTCAAAAGAAGGTTTTGTCCAGAAGACCCTGGAAAGGGACTCTCTCTGGCACATTCAGACCCCCCAGACATTCAAGTACGACCTTATCACAAAGGCTTACAGGGAGGGCGCGGCAAAAAAGCTCTACGGGTATGACGACGCAACCTTCCTCGAACATATGGGGAAGAAGGTAAAGGTCATAGAAGGCTCTCCTTATAATATCAAAATAACCACGCCTGAAGATCTCATCATCGCAAGGGGTATGCTCTCGCAGCTCAAGGGCAATCTATGAGGATCGGCATAGGGTATGATTTTCATCGCCTCGTGGAGGGGAGAACGCTTTATCTCGGCGGGGTTGAGATACCGCACGACAAGGGCCTTTTGGGCCATTCGGACGGGGACGCCCTCACCCACGCCATCTGCGATGCCATCCTCGGCGCAATGGCCGAAGCGGACATCGGTTTTCATTTTCCCCCCACCGACGAGTCGATCAGGGGCATCAGCAGCGAGAAGATACTCTCCTTTGTTATCGATATAATGAAACGGAGAAGATTCAGGATCGTTAATATAGACGCCATAGTCATCGCGGAAGAACCGAGGATTATCCATTACAGGGAAGCGATCAGAAAGAACCTCTCCCATATTATGGGGATCAGCAAAGGGATGGTAAACGTCAAAGGGAAAACTGCGGAAGGGCTCGGCGCTATCGGCGCAAAAGAAGGTATCGCGGCACACGCAGTCGCAGTCCTCGAAATAAGTCAGGAACCATGATAATCGAAGTGCAGGTTTGTTATGGTTAAGGTGAGATTTGCCCCAAGTCCTACGGGCCATCTTCACGTCGGGAATACAAGAACGGCGTTGATGAACTATCTCTTTGCACGGAAAGAGCAGGGGAAGCTCGTCCTCCGGATCGAAGATACGGACATCGAGCGGTCTGCGGCGGATTACGAGACATCCATTGTGGACGACCTGAGGTGGCTCGGGATCTTCTGGGACGAAGGCCCGGTGCGGCAGACAGACAGGCTGGCGATCTACCGCGCATACGCGGAAAACCTCCTTGAAAGAGGTTGTGCCTACAGGTGTTATTGCTCCGGGGAAGAACTTGAAAGAAAGCGAAAGGAGGCCTTGCACAAGGGAGAGCCGCCGCGGTATGACGGGACGTGCAGGGACCTGTCGCCGGAGGCCAGGAAACAGATCGAAGGGGGGGGGAGACCGTTTGTATTGAGGTTCAAGGCGCCTGCGAAGCCCGTCCACTGGACGGACGGGATATGCGGCGATTTTCAATTCCCGCAAAATGCCGTAGACGATTTTATTCTCCTCAAACAGTCCGGGATCCCGTCATATAACTTTGCCGCTGCCGTTGATGATGCCGAGATGGGCATTACCCATGTGATCAGGGGCGCCGACCATGTGCCGAATACCCCGAAACAGATCATGCTTATCGAGGCCTTCGGCAAGACCCCTCCGCAGTACGCGCACCACTCGCTGCTTCTGGGGGATGACAAAAAACCCCTCAGCAAAAGACATGGTATAACGGGTGTGCGCGATTTCCGGGAGACGGGGATCCTCGAGAGCGCCCTGGTGAATTACCTCGGTGTCCTGGGAAGGGGCATTCCCCAGGAGATCATGACCGAGGAGGAACTGACGGCGACGTTCTCCCTGTCGTCTTTTTCGCCGTCCGACACGATCTTCGATATTAATAAGCTGATCTGGTTCAATAAGGAATACCTGAGAAACATCGGTCCCGAAGAGATCATTAAACGGCTCGGCCTGCATGCCGATTGCAGAGACAGGGTTTTGGCTTTGCGGGAAAACGTTTCAACGCTAAAGGAGATGAATGAGCACCTCCGTATCTTTGATGACGCCGCCATGAACGATGAAGGCCGCGCATACCTGTCACGGGTCGGGCCGCCGGATAGTTTTGTGCGGGAATTGAGAGGCCTGCTCATCGAGCGCAGCGTAACGGCCTTCGATGATCTGATCAGGGCCGTGGAAGGGAAGGCGGGATTCAAAAGGAAAGACCTCTTCATGATCTTGCGGATATTCTTTACGGGCAGGAAGAGCGGACCCCCCCTGAAGGACATATTCCATCTGATCCCGAAAGATATTATAATAGAGAGGATCGATCGTTATCTGGCGGATGGCGGCAGGGCATAAGAGGATAGGGCAATGACGGCAAAGGGCCTTTATGCATCAATAAAGAGTATCTTTCGCAGTCTCTCGCTGAAGACGCAGCTCCTCATTATCCTCCTTTTTCTCCTCGTCATGTCGGTGAGCTCCCTGACCATTATTTATTCACAGGCCGAAGAGAAGCTCCTCGACAAGCTCAGTGAAAATATCGACGACATTACCAAGGCCATACAGATAAGCGTGGAGGAGCTTACCTACCGGGGAGACAGCACCCAGAGACTGAAAGGCTACGTGGATATGCTGAACAAGAAGGGCATCAAGGAGATATCCATCGTCAGCGATACGTCGGAGGTCATCGCCAGTTCGAACCCGAAAAAGATCGGGACCGTAGAAAAGGTCGGGGAAAGGAAGAGCTGGCGGAAAAAGGACCTCATGATAACGGCAAGGCTTGGCGAGGAGAGCAAAAAGGAGCCCCAGAGGCTCTATAACGTGATCACCCCCGTCTCCATCAAGGGACAGAACATCGGGTACATCCATATCAATATAGCCCTCGACGACTACCGGTTGTTGCAGGGCAGGAACCAGATCAAGAGGATCCTGAGCATGATCTTTGCCTTCGGTATCGGCATCATCGTCTGCCTCATCCTTGCGGAAAAATATACCGAACCGATCAAGAAGATCGCCGACGCCAGCAGGAAGATCGCCGAAGGGGAATTGGTAAAGATAAGACAGACGGACCGCAAGGACGAGATAGGGGTGCTTGTCAAGAGCTTCAACGAGATGGTGGAAAAGCTGGATGAGCGAAAGGAGCTCGAAGACAAGCTGAAAAAGACCGAGCAGTTGTCGATGATCGGGCAGCTATCGTCCGGCATAGCCCATGAGATAAGGAACCCTCTTAATTTTCTCACCCTCTCAATAGGCCATATCAAAGAGAGGATCACGGAATCAACAATCGACGACAAAGAAGAGATCAATGCGTTGCTCGACAGCCTCCTGAAAGAGATTTACAGGATCAACGAACTGATACACAACTTCCTTTTTCTGGGGAAGCCCATATCGCTCAACAAGGAATGGGTATCCCCGGAGGCGTTGATCAACGAAGTGCTCTCCGCCGTACAGGACAAGGTGAGAAGCGGGATTACCATGCAGGTTCAATGCAAAGAAAAGGGGCTGCAGATGTACTGCGACAGGGAGTATACGAGGATATGCCTGATAAACCTTGTATTGAATGCCATTCAGGCAATAGAAGGAGATAAGGGCCTTGTGACAATCGGATGCGGCAGGGAGGATTCCTTCTCATATATTGCCGTCGGTGATACCGGGGGAGGGATCGAAAGCGATGCCCTGCAAAAGATCTTTGAGCCCTACTATTCAACAAAGAAATTCGGCATCGGCCTTGGACTTGCCATTACAAAGCGTTTTATCGAAGAACACGGGGGAACGATAACCTTAGAGAGCGTGGTAGGAAAAGGGACGATGATGAAGCTGAGGATACCCGTTCATGAAGCATGACAGGGGCAGCATCCTCGTTGTAGAGGACGACAAAAACCAGCGGGGGATCATCAGGACGATCCTCACGAAGGAAGGGTTCTACATAGAGGACGTAGACACCGGAAAAAAGGCCATCGATATCCTGAAGACCGGTAATTTTGACCTCGTCCTCACCGACCTGCGACTCCCCGATATTGACGGCACAGAGGTATTGAAAGAGGCGAGGACGCTCAACAAGCTCTGCCATGTCATTATCATCACGGCCTTCGGATCCATACCCTCGGCCGTGGAGGCGACGAAGCTCGGCGCCTTCTATTATCTCGAAAAGCCTTTCGAGAAAGACCAGCTCCTCCTTGTAATCAACAACGCGATGAATCAGGTGAAACTGCTGAAAGACAATATCATGCTGAAGAGCCAGCTTGTAGACCGGTTCCATCTTGACAACATTATCGGCCTCCACGGAAGCATGGAATCGCTTTATAAGATCGTTCAGAGGGTGGCACCGACAAACTCCACGGTCCTTATCTATGGGGAAAGCGGTACGGGCAAGGAACTCTTTGCAAAGAGCATTCACTACAACAGTCCCAGAAAAAACAAACCCTTCTTCGCTATCAACTGTGCGGCGATCCCGGAGACGCTCCTGGAGAGCGAACTCTTCGGTTATGAAAAAGGCGCCTTTACCGGGGCATTCTGCCGGCAAAACGGGCTATTCGAACAGGCAAACGGCAGCACCCTGTTCCTCGATGAGATCGGCGACCTTACATTGAGCACCCAGGCAAAGCTGCTGAGGGCCATTCAGGAGAAGGAGATACGGAGGATAGGCGGAAGGGAGACGATCAAGCTGGACGTGAGGATCATTGCGGCAACGAATAAAAGGCTCGACGATGAGATAACAAAAGGACGGTTCAGGGAAGACCTCTATTACCGGCTGAACGTCATTGCCTTTTCCATTCCCCCTCTCAGGGAAAAGGCAACGGATATACCGTTGCTGATCGAGCATTTTCTCAAGAGACTTAACGGGACCCACGGAACAAAAAAGACCCTCGACCCCGGAGTCCTCCAGGCGCTTTTGCATTATGCATGGCCCGGCAACGTGCGGCAGCTTGAATCGGTGATCGAGAGGGCATACGTGATGTGCGACGGCGACGTTATCAACGTTGACCACGTGCCCGAAGAGGTAAAACAAGGCAGCGCATCAGGCGCATCCCTCGAGAGGCTGCGCTCCTCTATAGATTATCTCATTGATGCCAGACTTACCGCGGCGGAGTACCGCCTGTACCTCTACCTTACTATGCTGGACCCGCTGGACGGCAGGTTCCAGGAGCAGCTTGAGCCGAAAGAGATCATAGAGAGGCTCGGCATCAATAGGGACACCTTTTTTGTCGGCATCGGAAAACTGAAAGAGCTGGGATTATATGATTACAAGGCCAGAATAGGCCAGGCAAAACACCTCTCCAACAACAGGCCCGCAAAAAAGACACAGTCGGAATTATCCGACTAACCCGATCCAATTATGTCGGAATTATCCGACTAACTCCCGCCTTATGAAACCACAAAAAGGCAATTAACCCATATTATCAATATGTTGTAATAATGGCACGGCAAATGCATTAAGACTTAACATACAAGATTATACCGTAAAGGGGAGGAGGTGAAAGAATATGAAGAAAGTTCTCATGATTGCACTTGCAATTCTGATCAGCGTTGCATTCGTTACGACAGTATTTGCACAGGCCCCGAAGGATGCACCGAAGCCTCCGGCAGCAGATAAGCCGGCAGCAAAGGCAGAGAAACCCGCAAAGGCCGAAAAGGCAGAGAAACCCGCGAAGGCAAAATCCAAGGCCTTCACCGGTGAGGTGGTAAAGGCAGATACAGCGGCATTGGTCGCGAAGGACAAGAAAGGCGAGATGACCTTTGACGTCAGTGGCGTAAAAGGTTACAAGGCCGAGGATTATGCAGCCGGCGACAAGGTCATGGTGAAATATGCCGAGAAAGACGGCAAAATGATGGCATCAGCCGTTAAGAAGGCCCCGGCGAAGAAAGAAAAGAAAGAGAAGAAAGAAAAGAAGGAAGCTCCGGCAAAAGCCGAACCAGCAGCACCAGCAACACCGCCGGCAAAGAAGTAATTTCTTTGCAGACAATGAAGGGGGCGGGATTTTCTCGTCCCCTTTTTGTTGCCCGATCAACATTGTAATATCCAATAACCAGTTATCCCGGATAATTCATTAGCGCTTGTATCAGGCTTTCCTGTAGCAGACCGTAGTGTCTCTTACTATTCACCGTTCACTATTCACTGCCTCTGGTATTATATGTTCGGCGGGTCTGCCTCTATGTGCACATCGGGTATGTCGTATATGTCAAGGAGGGATCGATAGAAGGTCTCGCTGTTCCCCTTGAGGATCATCCTCCACCTGTATGCCTTTCTCTTTTGCATAAGGGGACCGGATATGCGGTCGATGAGACCCCGTTGCGCCAGCGCCTCCTTTACCTTTTTCACGACCGGCAACCCCGCCTCCTTTGTCTTTTTCACAACCTCTATCAGGAACATCCTCGTAAAGGGCGGGAAGTCAGCATCCTTTCTCTTTTTCAGCTCATCCCCGTAGAATGCCTCCATGTCGAGGAAATACGCCGGGCCCACCTTTTTTCTGGTATCCATGAAGAAGAAGATATCGTCCGGGGTGAGGGCATCGAGAAGATTGACAAGGACGTGGAACATCTTCTCGTCCGATCTGTATCCGGCCATGCGCCGCATGTCTTCCCACCCGAAGAGCATAAGCGCATGCACGTGGACATCATACAATTTAGAGAGCGGCTGGGTCCCTATGAGTATGCAGGGCCCACTGCCGGGCGGCTGGATTATCCTCCGCCCCCTTTTTCCCGCATCACCGGAAACCCTTGCCACAGGATAGTCGGGCAGGGCGCTCCTAATATGTTCCTCGATATATTCGGCGCCGATCTGGCTGAACCGGATTATGTGGCCCCCGCAATGGCGGCACTCTTCCTCGAATGCAAAATCCCCGGCACAGTTGCTGCACGTCAGCCTCCCCGTTTCCTTGTGATAGTTCAGCACCCCTTCGCACTGAGGACAGAGGAACGGCCTTTTGCACTCCGCGCACTGGATGAAGGACCCGTAGTCCCTCCTGGGTGTGAAGATCGCAACGCTTTCCCCGCGCTCAAGCACCTTTTTCACGGTCGTCGTCATTTCTTCGAGCAAGGCCCCATAGGATGTGGCGCTCGCCTCATGGACGTGCTCTTCGCAATGCCTGTCCCTGAGCCATTTATTGTCAATGAAGACAAAGCCCTTTTCACCGGCATGGCAATAAGACTCGATTGACGGAGAGGCGCTGCCCATAAAAAGCCCGGTCCCTTCTACCTCTGCCCTCTGCACTGCAACGGTCGGCGGATTGAACCTGAAGCCCTCTTCGTTCCTGTACTCGTCCTCTTCGTCCCTTTCCACGATGATGCACGACAGCCTGTTCACAGGGAGAAAGACGGCGCTTTTATTGCCCAGGACTATGCATCCACGGTCCTGCCTCACCCTGAAATAGGTCTCCATCCTCTTTTTTAACGGTATCGACGAGCCGTACCAGAAGACGCGGCCCCTGAACGCCTCAGACAGGACCCTGTAAAAATAGGCGCCTGCGGAGAAATAATCGGGGAGGAGCATTAGGACGTTGTTGCCTTTTTCCATATGGGTTGAGATGAGCCGGGTGTATTGTTCGAGGCGGCTTTGAATGTCCCCGGTATAGAGCACCTTCTCCCCGCCCGCATTGGCTGTCCCAGTGCCGTCGGCAGGCAGGAAATCGCTGCCGGTCAATGTATCGAAGAGCGTGACAGCGCCTTCGCTGAGATAGTGCAGCAGGACGTTTTTATCCGCGGTCTTTAATACCTTCCCGAGGGGCATGTTGTCGAGGGCTGCCGATGATGGGGCATTTGACCTGACGCAGAGATAGCGCTCGATGTGGAGATTAAGGGGCAGCGCGTATTTCAGCACAACGCCCAGGGGCGCAACATAATAGCGCGATGCCCATTCGACGAGGTCTGCAAGGGGCGCGGTGAGCAGGGGAAAGGGATCACGCGGCGCCACGATCTCTTTGAGGCCAGGACCGGTCCCTTCTTCGATGCCGGCGACGAACCCTGTCAGCGTTTTGTTGTGGAAAGGAACGGTGACCCTGCTGTATTTCCTGATAAAGGGCCCCCATTCATCTGGCGCGATGTACGAGAAGGTCTTCGTTACAGGGATCGGCAGGGCGACATGGACGATCATGAAGAGAGGAGAAAATCTTTGAAATCGAGGTTCCTGAGGGATTTGACGCGTGTCAGGCGCTCACCGAGGAGGCGGCCTCCTATCTCTTCAAACGCCTCCGGCGCATCGGTCACGAAATACTCGCAGCCGCCCTTTGCCTTGTCGTTGAGGAGCCGTTTTTTCTCCAGGGTGTTCCTGACCTCTTTTGCGGTCTCCCGGCCCGTATGGACGATCGTTATCTTTTTCCCCATAACCTTTTTGATCACCTTCTCCAGTGCCGGGTAATGTGTACATCCCATGACAAGGACGTCGATGTCCGAGCGCTTCAGTTCTTTGAGATATTTCTCAGCCATGAGGTATGCGACCTCATCGTCTTCGAGGCCCTCTTCCACGATGGGGACGAAGAGCGGGCAGGGGCGCGAAATGACGACAGCGCCGGGGCTGATCTTTTTGATCGACCTCTCATATGCCATGCTCCTTATCGTGCCCTTTGTGCCGATAACGCCTATCCTCCCGTTCTTTGTATGGCCCACCGCTTCCAGTGCGCCGGGGTCGATGACGCCGATAACGGGCACGGGCAGCTTTTTCTGGAGGATGTTCAAAGCGAATGCCGATGAGGTGTTGCAGGCGACGACGAGGAGCTTTATCCCCTTGGTAAGGAGGAACAGCGCGCTTTCAAGGGCATACTTCGTGACGGTCTGCGGCGATTTGTTCCCGTACGGCAGGCGCGCCGTGTCGCCGAAGTAAATGATGCGCTCGTGAGGCAGGAGGGCCTTGACCTCCTTGAGCACCGTGAGCCCGCCCACACCGGAATCGAACATGCCGATAGAGAGTCTATGCATGGAGAAAGATTATGGTACGGTGGGTGAAAAGTCAAGGAAACAGTGGATAGCATAAAGACAGTCGATAGTCGATGGTAGATAGTAGATAGT
>MVRS01000199.1 GCA_002067975.1 Syntrophorhabdus sp. PtaU1.Bin058 | reverse complement strand
GTCGGCTACGATAAAGAGGGGAGTGCCTATATCGCCCATACGGTATTGAAGATAGAGAAGAAGTAGAAAGAGAAAGACACGAACGATACGAGGGGGTATACACTGATGAGGGGATCGACCGTGCTTGCCGGTATGCTGATCGCAATGCTTCCGCAAGAGATAAATAGTTGTATATTTGTTCAGATTGCGGTAAATAGAAAGACTGTTTTTTTGGGTTAGGTGGGTGATACACACATCGCATTGCAGCCTTGCCCCGATCGATTTTTGGAAGAGTAAGACTTTACTCCTGCAAGAACCAATCGAAAAATCAGAAATCAGTTTAAGGGGGTTCATATGGGCACTGAAACGATCATTGAGGCAAAGTTACCGAAGAAATCAGATCTGGAAGAATTCATCAGGTTCCTGACGGATGAGATGGGAGGAAAACCGGCAAATGTTGACTGGGAGAGCCTTACTATCGAATTTAACCTCCCGTCCTATGGAGACAGGTTAGTATTCCTCGATTTTCTCAGCGAAAAAGGGGCCGATATCATAAAAGACGGCATCAATGACGATTTTTAAAAAAAGACCGGGTAAACGTCTTTAAAATATCGTCATCGTCCGCCTTACCATCTTTCCCAATGGATATTTTCGGGGTTGTATTTATTCTTGGGTTTATCCACTCCCGCGGGATGTCCGATGGGGATTACGTTTAACGGGATGATGTCGTCAGGGATACTCAGGGTCTTTCTCACAACGTCCATCCTGTCTTTATAAGGATAGGCGGCGGTCCATACCGCCCCAAGACCCATGGCTTCGGCAGCCAGCAGGATATTCTCGCCCGCGCAGGTACTGTCAATGACGGCAAATTCAACCCTCTTTTCATATGCCTTTTCCGGTATCGCGCATACGATAATCGCGGCGCCTGCCTTATCGAGCATCTTGGCATAGGGCAACCCGTCTTTCAGCGTATTGAGGGTCTTCCTGTCCGTTACAACAACGAATGACCAGGGTTGCCTTCCTACCGCTGTGGGGGCTGCCATCCCCGCCCGGAGGATCTTATCGAGGTCTTCCCTGCTCACCGGCTGACCTGTAAAATGCCGCACGCTCTTGCGGCTGTGGATAACGGTAAGCGCATCAGGAGCCTTCACGTCCTGCAATGCAAGGCAATCAGACGCAATAAGTACGAAAACCATAACGGTTAACACGCCGATAAAGATCTTTATGTTCTTCATTGCTCGCTCCTTTACTGTAATGAATATTATAGTTAACTATACCACAATGTGGCGGTTTTTTCCCGGGTGGTGTACATCTTCCTCCGTGGAGGCACCTTCTGGCACAAACTACACCACCGCTGGCAGGCATTGCGATCCATGAATGACAATATCCTTGAAAATCCCTGAAATACATCATACCTTTATTGCGGTGCAGGTAGTTTATAATAAAAGAGCGTGCAAGAATTGATCATGGGAAAGGAGAGAACGTTATGAAACGGATTATGATTTTGGTCTCCATGGCGATGTTTTTCGGGATCTTCTTCGTCCCCGGCCAGGCAGGGGCATTTAACCAGGCTGATCTGCAGAAATTGTTGACTACAAAGAGCTGTACACGTTGCGACCTGAGCAACGCAGATCTGCACGGGGCAAGTCTGAGTCATGCAGACCTGAACGGCGCAGACTTGAACGGCGCGAACCTCAGCGGGGCATACCTCAACGGCGCAAACCTGCCCCGGGCAATCATGTACAGGGCGGACCTCAGCCAGGCGAACCTCGGCGGAGCGGACCTGTTCAAGGTTGACTTGAGCCAGGCGAACCTCGGTTCGGCAAAACTGTTCGGGGCGAACCTCGGTTCGGCAAACCTGGAAGGGGCGAACCTCAGCGGCGCAAACCTCAATGGGGCGAACCTCGGCGGGGCAGACCTCAATGGGGCGAACCTCGGCGGGGCAACATGGACCGACGGGTCAGTATGCAAGCAAGGGTCTGTCGGTGAGTGCAAGAGGTAGCCGGTCGAAAATTCCTTCCTGAATTACCCGGGCAACGTAACCGTCGTGGATTCGGGCAACGGCAGTCGTCAGGCTTGATCGGATATTCCTTTTATTTGCTTGCAAGCAGCCTTTATGACGATTAATATAAATATTATAGTAAATAGGTAGTAAAAGGAGGATAAAATGAAAATCCTTGTCGGTTATGGTGGTCAGGATGACGAAAAGGTCCTCGATGAAGGCATAAAACACGCAAAGGCTTTTGGCGGAGCGATTTTTGTTGTGACGGTTATGGAAACGGTAAGCGAAAACCAGGTACCGGAAGTTGAAAAGGCTCAGGCAGAATTGAAACGGGTAAAAGAACGGGTAGAACAGAAGAATATACACTGTGAAACGCGTCTTCTCGAAAGAGGCGTTTCGCCCGGCGAGGACCTTGTCAAGTTTGCAGAAGAAGAGGGTATCGATATGATATTGGTAGGGATCCAGAGAACATCCAGGGTCGGAAAAATTCTGTTCGGATCCAATGCCCAATATGTAATACTGAATTCCCCCTGTCCCGTGGTAACGGTGAAGTGAGAACAAAAGATATTCGCCCAAACGAAATTTATTTGGGTGAATAAGATCAGAACATATACCGCCTCATACTGATATTCAGCAGTAGCCCTATCGATATAAGAGTGGAAACGAGAGATGACCCGCCGTAACTGATAAGCGGCAGGGGTATGCCGACGACGGGGACGAGATGGATTGCCATAAGGACGTTAATGGTAAACTGAAAATAGATGATCGATGCGATCCCGAAGGCCATGATCGCACCAAGCTCATCATGGGCGTCGAGGGCAACCTTAAGGCACCGGTGGATGAAGGAGATGAAAAGGGAAAAGAGCACGACGGAACCGACAAAACCCCACTCTTCACCGAAGACCGTGAAGATAAAATCCGTGTGGTGCTCGGGAATAAACTGGAGCTTGTGCTGTGTCCCTGCCATGAACCCTTTGCCGAGGAATTTTCCTGAGCCGACGGCGATCAGGGCCTGTTTTGCGTGGTAACCGAACCCGGCCGGGTCGGCGTCGATATTGATAAAACTGAGCACCCTCATCTTCTGGTACGGTTTCATAAGATAGTTCCATGCTATGAACGGTGCCATCAGGCCGAAACTGATAAGGACCGCGTAGGTGGATTTTTTCAATCCCACGAACCACATGATCGCCAGGGTGGTGAGGATGATGACAACCCCGGTCCCGAGATCGGGTTGTTTCACGATAAGGATGAAGGGGATAAAGGTCCAGACCATCGGCTTCACGATGTCCCTTAAGCTGAGCGGGATATTTTCCCGTTTCTTTTCATAGAGCATGTTTGCCAGGACCATTACCATTATGGGTTTCATAAATTCCGAAGGCTGAAAACTGATGCCGAGGATGCTGATCCACCGCCTGGCGCCGCCGGCAACCATTCCGATGATCAACACGAGGACGACAAAGAATATCCCTCCCAGATAGAACCACTTGGAGTTATCCGCGATGAGCCGGTAATCATAATGGGTAACGACAATAATGAGGATCAGGCCCAGGACGAAGGCGATGAGCTGTTTGATGATGAAGTTGTACGAACCGCTATAGAAAGAGCTTGTTGCGCTGACGAGGTTCATGATGCCTATACCGAAGAGGATAAGGCCGTTTAAGATCAGGTACCAGTCGAGGTGATATAGTCTGCGCTTATCTATTCTCATGCGCCTTTGCTTCCTTTACCTCTATTTTTGTCCGGAAGAGGCCTTCGGTGATCGCCTTCGCTATCGGGGCTGCTGCCGAGGATCCGTGCCCTCCGTGTTCCACGAGCGCGGCCATTGCGATAGAAGGTTCTTCGGACGGTGCGTATGCGATAAACCATGCGTGGTCGGCCAGGTGGCTCCCCTTTTCCGACGACGCAGCCTGTGCTGTGCCTGTCTTTCCGCTCATCGCCACGGTCTGGAGACGGGAACCGTATGCAGTGCCGCCCGGTTCGTTGACGACGCCCCTCATCCCGTCCTGGACGAGCTTCAGGTTTTCCTTTTTTAATTTTACGCTTGAGTTTATGACAGGCTCGAAGACCTTGATGACCTTGCCGACAGGCGACACGACCCTGTTGACAAGCTGCGGCTTATAGGTTGTGCCGCCGTTGGCAACGAATGCAGAGAGCTCGCTGAGTTGAATCGGTGTGAGCCAGACTGCGCCCTGGCCGATAGAGACGGAAACGGTCTCTCCTTCGTACCAGGGTTGACCGTATGTCTTCTTTTTCCATGCCGTAGACGGTATGAGGCCCTGTTTTTCACCGGGCAGATCGATGCCCGTGAGCTTCCCGAGACCGATCGAGTCTGCTATGTCATGGATCCTGTCAATGCCCAGCTTTAACCCCACGTTGTAGAAAAAGACGTCGCAGGATTCGACGATGGCCCTGTGGACCGCGATGTTTCCGTGTCCGCCCTTCTTCCAGCATTTAAAGACCCTGTTGCCGAAGGGAAACCCTCCGCGGCAGAGAAAGGTGGTCCTTTCATTGATGACACCCAGTTCCAGGGCCTTTAAAGCGAGGGCTATCTTAAAGGTCGATCCCGGCGGATACCTTCCCTGGGTGACCCTGTTCTGGAGCGGATGGGACTTGTCGGTAATAATCTTCTGCCAGTCCTCCTTCGTAATACCTGATGCAAATTTGTTGGGATCAAAGGCCGGCCTGCTTGCGAGGACAAGTACGCCCCCTGTCTTGGTGTCAAGCGCAACGCAGCCGCCTTTTTTGTTTTCCATGGTCTTTTCCACGGTCATCTGGAGGTCCATATCGATATTGAGGTATAGGCTGTTGCCTGCCGTCGGCTCTATAATGTCAAGGGTCCTTACCTCCCTTCCCCTGGCGTCAACTTCCACCCTTTTCTCGCCGTCGATCCCCCTGAGATAGTTTTCGTAGTTTTTTTCGAGTCCGTATTTTCCGATATAATCACCGGGAGAGTAGTCCTTATACTCCTTCATCTTCAGCTCTTCGTCGTTGATCTCCGATACGTAACCCAGCGCATGGGCGAGCATCTCCCCGTAAGGATAGTTTCTCTTCGGCTCTATCTGGATGCTTACCCCGGGGATATAGACCCTGTGGGCCTCGATCCTTGCAACTTCATCCATCGGCACATCGGATTTGATCTTCACCGGGAATGACGGGGGCATCCTGCTTGCCGCCTTGAGCTTGTCGATGATGTCGTCCCTGTCGGTATCCACGAGCTTCGCAAGGCCATCGACTGTCTGGCTGAAGTCCTTGATGTCTTCAGGGGTGATGTACACATTGAATGACGGTCGGGTATCGGCAAGGACCCTCCCTGATCTGTCATACATGATCCCACGGGGCGCAATGACCTTTTTGATCCGTATCCTGTTCTGTTCGGACAACCTCCTCATCTCCGATCCCCTCATGATCTGGAGGTCCCAGAGGCGTATGAGGAGCACCGTCATGGTTATGATCAGGATAAGGTTGCACCATTTGAACTTGCTGGTAGGAGTCTCTTCTTTCATTCCCTTTCCAGATATCTGACGTTAAGGTATTCTATAAACGAAAAGATAAAAATAGCAATAAAACCCGTAAACACCGCATTGGGTATGGTGTAAAACAGGATGTTCAGGACGTTGTCCGCCTCGCCCCTTGCAAGGAGAGAGAGCGTGATGAAGAGAAACGATTCAAGGACCACGAATCCGCTGCAGACGAAGGCGAAGCTGTATTTCGAATCGATGTAGAGTTTCCTCTTTAAGAAGATCGTGATGAGGAATATGGCAATATTTACGAAGAGTATCGAACCGTGGGGGGCCGCCGACAGACCTTCCTGCATAAAGCCGATAAAAAGCGTCGCTATTATCCCGGCCTGAGGTCCCAGAAAAAGGCTCGTATAGATGATAAACGGAATGCCGAGGTCCGGTTTGAAGATCTCCAGAGGAATGAATGACAGGAGAGAGGACTCGACAAGAAGGAGCAGGAGCCCTATGAATGTATATACGGCGATCTTCATTGTTGTTTTATGACCAGGACCTCTTCGAGGTGCTTGAAATTGCTGAAGGGCATGATATCTATATCTGCGAAAATGCCCGGTTTATTCCTGTTTACGGTAATAACGATGCCTGCCGGCAGTCCCTTTGGGTAGATCCCGTCTTTCCCCGACGTGAGGAGCTTGTCGCCGATCTCGATATCGTCGGTCTTCAGTACGTATTTCAATTTCAGCACTGTCTGTCCCGTGCCTTCCAGGAGCCCTCTCGTGTTCTTTCCTTCGGCACTGACGTCCACGGAAGAGTTGGTGTCATTGATGACCATAACCTTCGAGTGCCACCTGTCGACCTCCACCGCCTGTCCGACAACCCCCCGGGGGGTGATGACGGGCATCTTTTCTTTGATGTTGCTTCCGCTCCCTTTATCGATGATGATACATTTGTACCAGTTTTTCAGGTCTTCACCTATTACCCTTGCGGCGATCAGCGACTTGGGGTTCTTTTCCATGAAACGGAGGAGGGCCATTAAACGCTTGTTCTCCCGCTCCAACTCGGGGATCTTCTGGTTTTCCAACAGAAGCATATCGAGTCTTCTTTTCAATTCGGCGTTTTCCCTCTTTGCCCCCATGAGATTGACATAAGAGCCGAATATGTAACGGACCAGATCGGTGGGTTTGGTGATGAGCTTCAACATCGGCCCGATCGTTTCGCTGAAGCCGCTTTTGAACGTGGAATATCCCCTGACTACAAGGGGGGTATTTGTAAAGGCGAAGAACGATATGATCAGGATAAGTATGGCGATGATTATGGCGATAGAGTTTTTCAATTCCCTACTTTATCATCAAAAGTACGTTGCAATCTCCTTCAGCAGGCTTACCTCGTCAAGGGCCTTGCCCGCTCCTTCAACGACTGCCGTAAGTGGGTTTTCGGCGATGATGACCGGCAGGCGGGTTATCTCTTTTATAAGGAGGTCAAGGTTTCGAAGGAGCGCCCCTCCGCCGCTTATCACAATCCCCTTATCGACGATATCCGAGGCAAGCTCGGGGGGTGTCCTTTCAAGGGCGATCCTCACCGCTTCAACGATCGCATTCACGGGTTCCGTGATTGCCTCCCGCATCTCCTTCGATGATATCTCCAGGGTTTTCGGTATGCCGCCGACGAGGTCGCGGCCCTTGATCTCCATGCTCAGCTCTTCTTCGTTCGGGTTGGGATATGCGGAGCCTATATTGATCTTTATGATCTCTGCCGTCCTCTCCCCGATGAGGAGGTTGTATTTCCTCTTTACGTACTGGATGATCGCCTCATCGATCTTGTCGCCGGCGACCCTCACTGAATTGCAATAGACGATGCCGGCGAGACTGATAACGGCGACCTCCGTTGTGCCGCCGCCGATGTCAACGATCATATTGCCGCTCGGTTCCGTTATGGGAAGCCCGACACCGATTGCCGCTGCCATCGGTTCCTCTATGAGATAGACCTCCCTGGCGCCGGCAGACTCTGCCGATTCCTTGACAGCCCTTTTCTCAACGGGTGTAATGCCCGAAGGTATAGATATGACTATCCTCGGCCTGGCGTATGATTTCTTGTTGTGGATCTTCTGGATGAAGTATTTAAGCATCGCCTCGGTGATCTCGAAGTCCGCGATGACGCCATCCTTCAGCGGCCGTATCGCAACGATGTTGCCCGGTGTCTTGCCGAGCATCTTTTTCGCCTCTTCCCCGACAGCGATGACCTTTTTTGCGCCCCTTGAGTCTTTATGAACCGCGACAACCGAAGGTTCGTTGGATACGATCCCCCGACCCTTTACGTATACCAGTGTATTTGCAGTGCCGAGATCTATTGCCAAATCTTTTGAAATAAAGCCGAATACCGACTCAAGCATTGTTGTCCCTTCTATGAAAAATTTAAGATATTGAAAAAACTGTCTTAATATACTATTTTAAAGAGTTGAAATCAATACATTGCGGGGAGTTTTAATGCTGAAATTCATGAGAAGGCATGCAACGGGCTATATGGTCAAGGCCATGTTCGGATTGATCATTCTGGTCTTCATTTTCTGGGGCGTAGGTTCGTTCCGCGACAGGGAACCGATAGTGGCGGAGATCGGTCCTTATAAGGTTAGCGCCAGCGAATATGATGAGGCCTATAAGAGGACGCAGGAATTTTACAAGATGATATACAGGGAAAAGCTTGACGAGAATCTGCTGAAGGAGCTTAACCTGAAAGAAAAGGTGAAGGACGAGATCGTTAACAGGTATATGTTGCTGATTGCGGCAGACGAGCTTGGACTGGCGGTCTCTGACAGGGAGTTCCTCGAACATATCCAGGGGATCGATGCCTTTAAGCGGGATGGGAAGTTTGATGAAAAACTGTATGTTGCGGTTCTCCAGAGGAACAACATAGACCCAAAGAAGTTCGAGACGACCGAGAAGAATACCATGCTTATTCAAAAGGTGGCGAATTTCATTAAAGACAACGGTACCTTCTTCAGCGATGTTGATGTATGGGCAGGTTATGTAAAAGAGAAGGGGATGGTCAATCTCTCATACAACGTCTTCGATCCGTCGTCGTTCCGGAACAAGGTCGATATCACCGAAAAGGAACTCCTTGAACTTTATGAGAAGGAAAAGGAAAGCCACAGGAGCGAAAATGCCTATCAGCTGAAATATCTCGTGATCGGCGAGAAGGGTCCTGTAAAAGACGATGCGGCCTATATGGACCTCCTGAAGGTAAAGGATATTGACAAGTACGGGGAACAAAAGGGACTGCACGTCGTTGACCTTGGCATGATGAAGGAAAGCGAGGTCATGAAACGGCTGAAAGATATGAAGGTTGGCGACTGGCTCAGAGGGTTGAAAAAGGGCGACATAACGCTGCCGATAAGGGAGGGTGGAAGGTCGTTCATATTCCAGTTGGTCGATGTACAGGACGGCAAGCCTCTCGATAAGAGCGTTGTCCTGGCGATAATAAAAGAGAGGATCATTGCCGAAAGATCAAAAAACATGGCAAGGCTGGCTGCCGAAGATGCCATAGCGCGAAAATCCATTGGCCCCGGGAAAGAAACGGGTTTTATATTACGCAGCGCGCATGAAATAAAAGGTATAGGCGATGTGCCGAAAGACAACATCGGTCTCCTCGCCCTCTCAAAGGACAAGCCTCTCTACGGAAAGCCCGTCGAGATATCGGGGAAATTCTATGTCTTTTCCTTTAAGGACGCAAGGGCTCCCGACACAAAAGAATGGCAGAAGGAGAAGGACAGCTACACGCGATACTTTGTGGCAAAAAACAGAGAGGAATTTTTTAAGTCATTCATGACGGAGATGCGCACAAACGGGAAGGTCAAGATAAGCTGGCAGGAGACATGAAAGGCGAGTCGTCAGCTATCAGTTATCAGCTATCAGCTATCAGCATCAATAACCCCGTAAGGCGTAAGTCGTTAGGCGTTAGGCGATTTAACCCCTTACGACTTACGATTCACGCCTCACGGTTTTTCCCCTCACGCCTTGAGGTGTTTGATAATTTCCTTTCACCTTTCACCTTTCACCTTTCACAGGGTTCATGTTGATCCTCGGTATAGATACCTCTTGCGACGACACCTCTGTCGCGCTTCTCAGAAACGGGAAGGAGATCCTATCCAACATTGTTTCCAGCCAGGTAGACCTCCATGCCGTTTTCGGAGGGGTGGTCCCTGAGATCGCCTCACGGAAACACTTAGAGTTCATCGACATCATCTTGAAAGAGGCCTTGCGGGAAGGGAACGCAGATCCCCGCGACCTTGACGCGATCAGCGTAACTGCAGGTCCCGGCCTCATCGGCTCTGTCCTTATCGGGCTTTGTTTCGCCAAGGGACTCGCCTTTTCGCTACAGAAACCACTCATCGGGGTGAACCATATCGAGGCGCATGCGATGAGCATCTTTCTTGAACGTGATGTTGATTTCCCCTTTATCGCCCTTGTTGTATCGGGCGGACACACGATCATCCTGCGCATCGACGAACCCTGCACATACAGCGTCCTCGGTACGACGAGGGATGACGCGGCAGGGGAGGCATTCGACAAGATTGCAAAGTATCTCGCTATCGGGTATCCGGGCGGGAGGATCATCGAGGAGTATTCCCGGAAGGGCAGGAAAGATTACGTGGCATTTCCGAGACCCATGATGGATGACAACACCTGTGATTTCAGCTTCAGCGGCCTGAAAACGGCCTTTGTCAACTACGTGAAGAATAACGGGATCAGCGAAGGGAATATGCCTGATATCCTTGCCTCCTTTCAGGAAGCGGTTATCGACGTACTCTTCCTGAAGACGTTCAGGGCGATAAAGAAGACCGGGATAACGAGGGTTGTCGTAGGCGGCGGGGTTGCGTCAAACGGGAGGTTGCGGGAGGTATTCCTGGAGAGGGGCCGTGGGGAGGGTCTTGACGTGATGTTTTCTTCACCGGAGTTTTGTACCGACAACGGCGCCATGGTCGCCATGCTCGGCTACTACTATCTTCAGAAAGGCATTGTTTCGCCGCCGGATGTGAAGGGGTTTTCAAGGATGAGCCTCCGGTGAAACCCTTGATGCATATTTAACCCGTAACGGTTTGATGAAATGTTGAAGAAACGTCTCTCCCAGCACCTTATCAAAGACAGGAATATACTGGACAAGATGGTGGACCTTGCTCAGGTGGGAAAGGACGATGTTGTCGTCGAGATAGGGGCAGGTCACGGCGACCTTACGAGGGCACTTGTCGAGAAGGCGGGATACGTCTACGCGATCGAGCTGGATGCGTCGCTCGGAATATACCTTGACCCCTTGGTGGATCAGCACAGGAACCTTCAGATCATATTCGGCGATGCCCTGGATGTGCCCCTCTCGCAGTTCAGCCATGGGAAAGGCATCAAGGTGGTGGCAAATATCCCCTATAAGATCACGGCGCCTATCCTGTTCAAGCTTATCGGTGAGCGGTCAATGATCGCAGGCGCGTACCTTACCATGCAGCGGGAGATCGGGGAGCGCATAGTGAGCAAGCCCTTCCACAGGTCCTACGGGGCATTGTCGGTCATCTGCCAGTTGGCCGCCGACGTGAAGGTCCTCCTGCATCTGAAGCCCGGTCTCTTTGTCCCGCCCCCGAAGGTAGAAAGCGCCTACATTGCGATGGTCTTCAGGGGTGATGCGGACGATGTGGATGAAGGCATGACTGACTTTATCAAGGCGTGTTTCGAGCATAAGAGGAAACACCTCCGCCAGGCCTTAATCAGGCGATATGGAGACGACAGGACAGCCTCTCTTTATGAGTCGATGGGTTTTGTCCCGTCAATAAGGGCGGAAGAGATCGTGCCTGAGAGTTTTAGAAAGATGTATAATTTTCTCAGGCTTTAGGATACAAATACTATATGAACAGGACAATCGGATTTACAACGACCATACCGGTCGAGGTCATCTTCGCGGCAGGCTGCACGCCCTGCGATCTCAATAATATCTTCGTCACCGACCCCGATCCGATGCGTTACGTCGAGCGGGCGGAACGGGACGGGTTCCCCAAGGGCATGTGCAACTGGGTAAAGGGCATCTACGGCGTTGTAATGGAAAAGGCCGTCAATGCCGTCATAACCGTCATGGAGGGCGATTGCAGCAACACGCAGGCGCTGGCAGAGATACTGCGGTACAGGGGGATACGGACGATCCCCTTTTCATATCCCTACGACAGGGACAAAAAGGTCCTCGCACGGGAGATCGAAAAGCTCATGACGGAACTGGCCGTAGGAGAGGAAACCCTTGCCCTCGTCGAAAAGGAGATAGGGAAGGTGCGGTCGAGCCTTGCCCTGATCGACAGGATGACATGGAAGGAAAGAAAGGTAACGGGCGCAGAGAACCACCTTTGGCTCGTCAGGGCGTCGGATATGCTCGGCGACTACAGGGAGTACCACCGTATGGCAGAGGAGTTTTTGGCAGAGGTAGAGGCCAGGCAGGGCATAGAAGGGGTCAACATCGGGTATATCGGTGTCCCGCCCATACTCCTCGACATCTACGAATTCATCGGGGACGCAGGGGGTCATGTCGTGTACAACGAGACACAGCGGCAGTTCTCGCTCCCCTTTGCCGCCGATAATATCGTGGACCGCTACACCTCCTATACATACCCTTACGGTGTCTTTGCGAGGCTTGCAGACATCAGGGAAGAGATCGGCAGAAGGGATATTAAAGGTATAATCCATTACGTGCAGGCCTTTTGTTTCCGGGCCATAGAAGATGTGATACTCAGAGAGACCATCGGGGTGCCGATCCTGACGGTCGAGGGCGATCTGCCGAGGACGCTCGACACGAGGACGAAGCTCAGGATCGAGGCATTCATAGAGATGCTGCAACAAAAGTAACGAAGCGATAGACCCGTAAGTCGTTAGGCGTTAGGCGATTTAACCCCTTACGACTTACGATTCACGCCTCACGGGTTTATTGGGGCTGACAGCTAAAGGATCATGGAAAGGACGCGACGATATATTATCAACAGAGAAGGGATAGGGTTCTTCAAGGCGATCCTCGAGTCTTACGAAGACGTGGGGATCTTCTCTGTCATAGACAGGGATAAGGGCCTCATAGAGGTGATCTATTCGTCGGGCTTTGAAGATGCCGTCAGCGGGATTTTGGCGGATATGGCGAATTACGGCATCACGTTACAGGAGGTCGATAATGTTCGATGAAACAAATGTGCTGAATATCCTGATGGGAGGGGACAGCCTCTACGGCGATATATTTGCCGAGGAGAAGACATATACTAACATACAGCTCGAATCGGAAAGGATAGAGAAGCTTGAGCAGGCCGTCGATAAAGGCGTCGGCATCCGCGTCATACTGCCCTGGAAGACGTTCTATGCAACGACGAATTCCTTCGAGGAGAAACGTCTTGCAGAGCTTGCAGCGGAATTGCGCGGGTTTTCGGAGGGCACACAGAAGGGTGCTGCGAGGCAGGACAGGCGTATCATCAGGGCGGAATATCCCTTTGCGATCACCACGGACCCCGGGGCAATCGATATGGAGAAAAAGATCGCCATGGTCAAGGACTTGGAATCGATGGTCAGGAAGATGGAGCCGAGGATCAAGCAGGCGCGGGTGATGTACCGCGACACAAGCCAGGACATCAGGCTTTTTACCAGCGAGGGAATCGGGATCGAGGACAGCCGCAAGCAGGTCGTCCTGACCCTGTTCATCGTCGGTGAAGAGAAGGGCGAGATGCAGACTGCCTATGAGGCGATAGGCGGTTTTTACGGTTTTGAATTTTTCACCGAAGAGGTCATTGAGACACTGGCGAGGAAGACGGCGAAAAGGCTGAGCGGGCTCCTCTCCGCCGTGGAGGCTCCGATGGGGACGAAGACGGTCGTCCTCGGATCAGAGGCAGGCGGTACGATGATCCACGAGGCCGTCGGCCACGGGCTGGAGGCAGACCTCGCCATGGAGGGACTCTCCTGCTACAAGGAGATGCTCGGGAAGAAGATCGCCTCAGACCTTGTCAGTGTTGTCGATGACAAGACCCTGCCGCACATGAGAGGGACCTATACCTATGACGATGAAGGGGTGCCGTCCGAAAGGACCGTGCTTGTCGAAAAGGGCGTCCTGAAGAACTACCTCTTTGACCGCTTCCACGCCATGCGGTACGGGATGAAATCCACGGGGAACGGGAGGCGGGAATCCTTCAGGTTCAGACCGATCCCACGCATGAGCAATACGATGATCCTCCCCGGCACAGACGATCCAGCAGGCATCATTGCCTCAATAGACAACGGCGTATTCGTGGTGAAGATGGGCGGCGGGCAGGTGGATACGGTGAGGGGCGATTTTGTCTTCGAGATATCAGAGGGCTACCTCATCGAAAAGGGCAAGGTCGGGCCCATGATAAAAAACGCGACGATGATGGGCAACGGTCTGAAGGTCCTTCAGGAGATCGACATGGTAGGCAGCGACCTCGGCTTCGGCATCGGCACCTGCGGCAAGGACGGTCAAGGCGTGCCCGTATCCGACGCCCAGCCCACGCTCCGCATCCCGGAGATTGTAGTGGGAGGGAAAGAGCAATAACCGGTCACCGATCTCCGGTTAATCATTAATCGTTGTGATGGTGTTTTGAGTCCCGATCTTCCACCATAGGTTGAGTATCGGTGCCGGACTCTTCCCCGCAAACACGCTCATTCCGCTCCAGCGGCTCCAATCGCTCGCGTTCGGCTTCGGAACTTTTGCTTCGCAAAAGACCGAGCTTCCTCGCCTCACGACGGTTTGCTACAGGAAAGCCCGCCACCGATGCTCTAAAAACGCATCTGGATAATATTATACGAAGATATATCGTCAGTCGATCCTGCTTAGAAATAGATCTGTAAAAATAAATATCCGGCAATTTACTATAAAAAAATAAAAATAACTTTACAAAAAGATAATTACAACATATTATTACTATATATAGTAAAGATAAGTTTACGAAACAACCGTAACTCATAGTAATTGTTCAGGAGGTATAATATGAAATGGGAAGGTGTAAAGCTTAAAGAAATAGCAAAAGGCAGGAAGCTTTCCCTTCAAAACCTGGCGGATCAGGTAGGTGTGTCCCGCCAGACGGTGAACGATTGGATTCGGGGACAAATCCCGAAAGGAAATCATTTATTACTGCTGTGCAAACTGTTGGCGGTAAATCCGAACTCGCTTTTCTCGGATGATCTTAAAGATGCGATTTCCGTTCCAACCCATAGACAGCGAATGCATTCCAAGATTACGGAATCAACACAAAAAGCTGCGCTCGAATTCTCAAGAGAGTATTTGAATATCTTCAAGAACAGCAGGGGCTCTGAAATTCTTCCAGTGATCAGAACTCAGGATGGCAGGGGCCTGGATGATGCAAAAAAGATTGCAGAAAAACTGCGGGAGCTTTCCGGGATACCGGAGGACAAACCGTTTGACTACAAGCATACCTTCAAATTGGCAGAGGAACTGGGGATTTATGTGATCTTCAGGGACTTTCCCGTTTCGATCAAAAGCTATGCCTTTTATACCAGGATATGCGGTCACCGGGTTGTGTTTATAAATAACTCGACAAATATAATAGATTTGATATTTCCCTTGCTTCACGAATCGGTCCACGCGGTAAGAGACGAGGTAAGTTCCGAAGGAGAATACGATGAGAATGAGGAGGCGTTCTGCGATTTGGTGGCAGGGTTTATTCAGTTTCCTCTATCTTATGTGGAATTTGTTTACAATACGATCAAAAACCTCGATCAACCTCAGCAGATAAATACCCTGAAGAATTTTGCTTCAACTTACAGCCATTCGCTGTACGGAATCGTAAAGGCGATCAAGACCATCAAGTCCGATTTTGAACTACAGGTAGGCGGAGCCGATGCGAATCTCAGGAAACAAATTCCTACGATCGGAGAGATAATTTTCGCAAGGGATGATGCGAGAAAGTTCCTGCAGACCATGGGTACATTGAGTAAAAATTTTCTGAATATTGTTTCGGAACAAATAGAATCATTGTCAAACAGGAAACTTGCAGAGATCCTCGGTATCGAGAGCGAGCTGGACGCCAAAGAGATCAAGACAGAATTGTTGCGATCATCACCGACCTCTCAAAATTGACTATGAATATATTGTGTGATACCTGCAGCGTGTTGATGCTTATAAGAATTGTCCCCGATATGTTTATAGACGATCGCTTTGATTGTGTTACCGTGCAAGAGGTCTGTGAAGAAATTTTTCGGACACAGAAATTTAAGACAAAATACCCTTGGAGAAATGATTGCAAAGATAGGATACGACCCTCAAACTTCCTGAAGAGTACGGATGATAATTTTAGGCTTCACTTTGACGTTATAGATCAGTTGGTAGATGCAGGAGGGGTAAGCTTAAAGACCGGCAAGGCCTTCGGACTTAGTTTTGTAGACAAAAAGATTGCAGCGTATGTGACTGCTTACGATTTAGAGATTTCTTCCACCGACAACAGCCTGATTGATTTCCTTGCACAGGAATTCCGCAAAAAGAACCGATCCCCGCTTGCACTCCTCAACGATTGGATCGGGAAAGGGTTAATCAGGTGGAACGAAGATGTCCGGCGAATTATCGAAGATTGGGAGAAGA
>MVRS01000198.1 GCA_002067975.1 Syntrophorhabdus sp. PtaU1.Bin058 | reverse complement strand
CTGCAGTTTCATAATCAGGGTATGGAATGTCCCTGTATCCTTTTCCTTCAGCTTAAGCCGGAGTTCCATAGGCTTTGACGATTCCCCGGGAAAGAATATAAAACTGTAGGCGAGATCGCCGGGGTTGATCGTCTTGTTCTCTAAGGACCTTTTCTTGAGGTCTTCCCGTATCTTTTCCTTCACGTCTGAATCAACGAGTCCTTTCGTGCCGCCCATCGTCGCACCGGCCGCTGCACCGAGGGCAGCGCCGCTCAACGCCGCGTCACCGACGTTCGACCCTGCAACGACACCGATCGCAGCCCCTATCATGGCGCCGGCAATACCCGTAAGGGCGCCGTATTTTGTCGCCTCCGGTGCAACCCTGCCGAGTTCCGTCTTCTTTGCGATGCGGTCGTATGCAAGGCTCGATTCGAGGATGGGCCACAGGTTGTTGTCGCTGTCTACGAGAAAGGTCTGATCAGGGACGATCTCGATGGGGTGTTCGCCTTTATTGTCGAAGAGGACCTGCACGGGCATGACGCCTGCATCGACAATATCGAAACCGAACATCGACTTTGCCTCCTGGCTGTCGTATGCCTTAGAAGCGATGACGGCGCCGGCAGCACCGGTGGCGTTAGGATAGGCGGCAGGCATCTTGAAGGGTACGACCTGTCTCTGGTAGCTCTGGCAGGCGGTGAAGGAAACGGCCAGGAGACATATAAAAACTATATAAAGGCTTTTCCTCATTATATTCATGTTAAACCTCCTGCATATTGGATGGTTATGATGAATCTATAATAGCAGTAATACATTGTCAATGGAGATATGGGAATAAAAAAATGGTAGGCGCACGGGGTTTTGAACCCCGGACCTCTACCGTGTCAGGGTAGCGCTCCCCCACTGAGCTATGCGCCTACAGTGATTCGATTATATATCAGCAATTTCGAGGTGTTGTCAAGGAAATTCAGCCACGGCGGAACATCCGTGAGGCGTAAGGCGTTAGGCGTTAGGCGATTTTAACCCCTTACGACTTACGCCTCACGCCTCACGGATTTATTATGTTTTGAACGTTACCTCTCCTTTCGCGTTGGCGTCGATGGTGATCTTCTGGCCGTCCTTTACCTCGCCCTTGAGGATCATGAGCGCCAGCGCGTCCTGTATCTTCTTCTGGATGATCCGTTTCAGGGGGCGCGCCCCGTATGCCGGATCATAGCCTTCCTTTGAGATTATATCCCTGAGCTTGTCGGTGTACCTGAGATCGATATTCCTCTCCGCCGCCCGCTTCGTGAGGTAATTGAGCTGGAGCTTCACGATCTCTTTGATGTTGTCCGCAGAGAGGGACCTGAATATGATGATGTCGTCGATCCTGTTGATGAACTCGGGCTTGAAGTGCGTCTTCACCGCCTCGGAGACCCTCCGTTTCATCTCTTCATAGTCCTTGTCGGTGAGGTCGGTGATCCACTGGCTGCCGATGTTGGAGGTCATGATGATGACCGAGTTCTTGAAATCCACGGTCCTGCCCTGGCCGTCCGTAAGCCTCCCGTCGTCGAGGACCTGGAGGAGGACGTTGAAGACCTCCGGGTGCGCCTTTTCCACCTCGTCGAGGAGGATGATGGAATAGGGCCTTCTCCTGACGGCCTCGGTGAGGTAGCCGCCCTCTTCGTAGCCCACGTATCCCGGAGGCGCGCCGATGAGCCGCGACACGGAGTGTTTTTCCATGAACTCGCTCATGTCGATGCGGACGATCGCCTGTTCGTCGTCAAAGAGGAATTCTGCGAGCGCCCGCGCAAGCTCTGTCTTGCCTACGCCCGTCGGTCCCAGGAAGAGGAAAGAGCCAAGCGGTCTGTTGGGGTCCTGTAATCCGGCCCTGGCACGTCGTATCGTGCTGGATACCGCCTCGATCGCCTCGTCCTGGCCGATGACGCGCTGGTGGATGCGGTCTTCCATCGTGACGAGCTTCTCCATCTCGCCCTCGAGCATCTTCGATACGGGGATGCCGGTCCATTTTGAGACCACCCTTGCGATGTCTTCCTCGTCGACCTCTTCCTTAAGCATCTTCCTGCCTTTCTGGAGTTCGACAAGTTCGTTGTTCTTTTTCTGCAGGTCCTGTTCAAGGTCGGATATCTTCCCGTAGCGTATCTCCGCGACCTTTCCGAAGTCGCCCTTTCTCTCAAGCTCATCCGCCTCTGTCCTGGCGCGGTCGATCTTTTCCTTGACCTCCCCGATGCCCATGATGAGGGCCTTTTCCTTTTCCCAGTGTTTCCTCTTCTCGCCGACCTCTTTCCTGAGGTTCTTCAGCTCTTCTTCGAGTTTCTTCTTCCTGTCCTTCGATGCCTCGTCCTTTTCCTTCTTGAGTGCCTCGATCTCTATCTGTACCTGGATGATCTTGCGCTCCACCTCGTCGATCTCCGTGGGCACGCTGTCGATCTCCATCCTCAGCCTTGACGAGGATTCATCAATAAGGTCTATCGCCTTGTCGGGGAGGAACCTGTCGGTGATATACCTGTGCGACAGGGTGGCGGCTGCGATGAGTGCAGAGTCCTTTATCCTTACGCCGTGGTGGAGCTCGTATTTCTCCTTCAGGCCCCTGAGGATCGCGATCGTCTCTTCAACAGACGGCTCGCCGACGTAGACGGGCTGGAACCTTCTCTCAAGGGCTGCGTCCTTTTCCACATATTTCCTGTATTCGTCAAGGGTCGTGGCGCCGATGCAGCGGAGCTCGCCCCGTGCCAGCGCCGGCTTCAGCATGTTCGACGCGTCCACGGCGCCCTGTGCGCTCCCGGCGCCGACGATCGTGTGGAGCTCATCGATAAAGAGGATCACGGTCCCGGCTGCCTCGTCGATCTCCTTGAGCACCGCCTTGAGCCTGTCCTCGAATTCTCCCCTGTATTTTGCGCCTGCGAGCAATGCCCCCAGGTCGAGGGAAAGTACCCGCTTGTTCTTCAGGGTCTCCGGTATGTCGCCGCTTATGATCCTCTGGGCGAGGCCTTCAACGATGGCCGTCTTCCCGACGCCCGGCTCGCCGATGATGACGGGGTTGTTCTTGGTCCTCCGGGAGAGCACCTGCATGACCCTCCGCACCTCTTCATCGCGGCCTATGACGGGATCGAGCTTCCCTTTCCGCGCCTCTTCCGTCAGATCGCGGCAGTACCTCTGGAGGGCCTGGTATTTTTCCTCCGGCGCCTGGTCGGTGATCCGCTGCGTACCACGTATATCCTTCAGGACCGCATAGATGCTGTCCTTGGTAACGCCGTTGTTTCCCAGGATCTGTGCGGCATAGCCGTCCTTGGTCTCCGTGATCCCGATAAGGAGGTGTTCTGTACTGACGTATTCGTCTTTCAGCCGGGCCGCCTCGTCAAAGGCAATGTCAATGGCGCGCTTCAGCGCCGTCGAGATATAGACCTGCGCGGCACCTTCGACGCGGGGTTTCTTTTTCAGTTCGCGGTCGAGGTCGTTGAGGATCGCGTTGGCGTTTGCACCGAGCTTATCGAGCAGCGGTTTTATGATCCCTTCCTTCTGCGTAACGAGGGCATAGAGGAGGTGTTCGTTCTCGATCTGCTGATGGCCCATGGACTCCGCCTTCTTCTGCGCCTCGGACACGACCTCCTGGGCCTTTATGGTCAATTTTTCCCAGTTCATAAAGTCACCTCTGTAGGATTTGAGCCTTCTGCTGACAGCGGCCAGCTCACAGGTAAAGACGATATTCACATGTTCCTGCCGAAGACTGACTGCTGAAAGCGAATAGCTGATAGCTAAACTATTTTAAATATAAACATGATTTCACGAAAATCAATAAACCGGAAATCGATTTTTGTGCCCCGGACGGAACAATATTTCACCGTCCCATCCGAAAGGAGATACCAAACTGAAAACATCTGTGCGATAACCACCGTGACGTGTGCTGGTTTATTTAACGTTGAACGTTGAACATAGAACGTTGAACAGGTTTCCCCTGACGCCTAACGGGTTTTTCGATATACGATATACGAACTACGATATACTGATCGCCGACAGCCCGGACGCTCTTTACAACATTTCCTTCATATGCTATGAATTAGCCATGAAGGTCGAGTGCGAAGGGAACGCCTACTCATTTGAAAAACCGATGCTCGCTTCGAAGCTGCTGGAGCAGCTTTCGCTGAGCAGGGAGACACACCTCGTCGTTGTCAACGGCAAACTCGTCACCGAGGACCACAGGATAGACAGGGATGACGAAGTGAAACTGATAAGGGTCGTATCAGGCGGATGAAGTGCAGGGTCTGCGGAAAACCGGCGAATATCAACCTGCGGTCGTATAAGACCGCCCTCTGCGAAGAGGACTTTATCGCCTTCCTTGAAAAGAGGGTCTCTGCCACCATCGGGAAATACCGCCTCATCGACGAGGCCGACAGACCGATCGTGGCGGTCTCGGGCGGCAAGGACAGCCTGTCCTTGTGGTACATGATGAATAAGCTCGGGTATGTCTCTGACGGGATCTATATTGACCTCGGTATAGAAGGATATTCGGAGCGGTCCCTTGAGAAGGTCAGGCAGATGGCCGATACGCTCCGGAGAAGGGTCTACGTCTTTCACGTCCGCAACGCGCTGCAAAAAGGGATCGACGGTGTCGCACGGGTCATCAGGAGGCCGACGTGCTCCGCCTGCGGGACCATAAAGCGGTACATCATGAACAGGGTATGCATCGACAAGGGGTATACGGTCCTCGCGACAGGCCATAACCTCGACGATGAGGCCTCGGCACTTTTCGGGAATGTCCTCTACTGGAAGAGGGAGTATCTCTGGAAGAAGAACGTCGTCCTTGAGGGCAGGGGGGAGCACCTCGTAAAAAAGATAAAGCCGTTCTTTTTATGCTCCGAGCGGGAGATCGCTGCCTATGCGATCATGAAGGGCATCGACTATATCTATGAAGAATGCCCCTACTCCGAGGGTGCCAAGACCCTTGTTTATAAAGAAATGCTGAACCGTATCGAGGAGTCGTCACCGGGCACGAAAATAATGTTTGTGAAAGGCTACCTCAAAATGTTAAAGGAAAAGGGAGACGAAAAGGAAGACGGCAGAGAAAGCCGCTACTGCCTCCGATGCGGTTATCCGACATTCAGCGATAAATGCAGCTTCTGCTGGCTCCTTGATAAGTTCGGGACGGAATACGATGTGGAGTTCGATCAGTACAACTGATATACGGTTGACGTAAGGGAATGGGGAATGACATAATCTCATGAGCATGATAGACGGTATCTCCAACCTTCTCTTTAATGTCTACGAGGCCTTTACCGTTGCCCTCTACGTGAGGGAACACGACCGGCTGAACTGTCTTTCGTCGGTCACCTTCGCGAAGAGCTTTGACAAGGACAGGAGCATCCCCGTGGAAGGCACGCTCCCCGGTTGGGTCATCAAGCACAATGAGCCGTTGATCATACCGAATTTCGACAAGGATGAGGATACGCTGGGATACTACGGCGCCTCAGAGGGGATCAAGTCCTTCATGGGGTTTCCCGTGGATGCCGATGCCGTGATCATCGTTGACAGCAAGAAGAAGTATGTTTTTACGGACAGGGAAAAAAAGATCCTCGGATTCTTTGTCTCCGTCATACGTGAGGAGATTGAAAGGATCAACAAGGCGCGCGACGCCGAGGAGGCCATTGAAGATTTCTATGCAGAGAAACGGATCATGGGGCTCTTTAATGAACTCAACCTGGGAAAGATCTCTGTGGATGAGATCCTGAAGGAGGCCTTAAGCCTCTCGGGCGGTGATTTTTGTTTCGTCGGCGTGGAAAAGAACGGGAGGTTGTCCATTACCGAGGTCTATGGCGTGGAACGGCCCGAGGAACTGAAAAGGGACTGCCAGCCGGGTATCAGCATTGCATCGATGGTAATGGAGGGGGGGAGGGAGCTTCTTCTCCCATATAACAGCGGCTACCTGAGGGAGAAGCCCCTCTTTTTTTTCAACGAACCGATCAAGGCACGGCAGTTCTTCGGCTTCCCCCTTGCTACAGACGATGTGATCATGGGCGTCCTGGGATTTGTCTCGCTTATCGATGTGAAGCTGAAGGAACAGTTTATCGGTGTCCTGAGGAACGTCTCGACGTTCCTATCGCTCTATTACTCATCGCACTGGATGAAGGAACATATCGACAAGCTGAAGGATTTCGAACCGGTGACAGGGGCCATCCAGTTCTCCTCGTTCCTCGCCATTGTCGATAAGATGATAAAAAAGAATGAGAAATTCTCGCTCCTGACCGTGAAGGTCCTCCATATGAAAACATATAACAGGAGGATGGGATATGAGTTCGTGCATAACCTCCTGAAACGGCTTTTCCAGGTAATCCGCTATTCTACAGGGACACAGGCCTACATCTCAAGGAAGGGCGGCAGCCGTTTTTATATCGCAGTAAAAGGAAATGATATGGTTGAGACGCGAAATATGATAAAACTTATACAGTATACTGCGCAGAAGATCCTGTCGGAGGAGCGGGTGCTTGACGGAGGTAATCTCATTGAATGCAGTATGTGCCTGTTCCCCGAAGACGGCAGGGACCTCTGGGAACTTTTTGAGAAGGCAGAGGAAAAGAGGCATAGAAAGATTATTGAATAAAGAATAAGGAGGGTGGTAATGAGTTTTTTGAGAAAATTGTTTGGCATGTTGAATACCCATCTTGCTATGGACCTCGGTACGGCGAACACCCTCATATATATGAAAGGAGAGGGTATCATCCTGAACCAGCCTTCGGTCGTTGCCATCGATAACAACTCCGGCAAGGTCATTGCAGTGGGCAAGGAGGCGAAGGAATATATCGGAAGGACACCGCCCAACATCAGCGCGATACGGCCTTTAAAAGACGGCGTCATTGCTGATTTCGAGGTCGCGAAGGCAATGATCAAATACTTTCTGAAGACAGTCAGCGCCGAGCGTAAGATCTCGAGACCGAAGATGGTCGTGGGGGTTCCCTCAGGCATTACGCAGGTCGAGAAGAAGGCCGTTATAGACGCCTGTTTCCAGGTCGGGATCAGGGATGTCTATCTTATAGAAGAACCCATGGCCGCAGCCATAGGGGCAGGAATGCCCATCGAGCTCCCGAAAGGGAATATGATCATCGATATCGGCGGCGGCACCACAGAGGTCGCGATCATCAGTCTCTCGGCCATTGCATACAGTGAATCGTTGAGGGTCGCCGGGGATGAGCTCGATGAGGCGATCGTCAGGTATCTTCAGAAAAAGCTGCAACTGGCCATCGGGGTGATCGCTGCCGAGAAGATAAAGATAGAAGGGGCGTCGGCGTTTCCTATCGATTCGCTGAGCGACACCATAAACGTTGTGGGGAAGGACCTCCTCACCAGCATACCGAAAACGGTGAAGATCCCGAAAGAGGACGTCAGGGAGGCGATCGAAGAGCCCGTGGCGGCAATCGTTGACTCTGTCCACAGGGCGCTGGAGAAGCTGCCTGCGGAATTTGTCTCCGACCTCAACGAGGCCGGGATAATCTTAACAGGCGGAGGCGCGCTCCTGAAGGGGCTTGCCCAGCGGATAGAGAACGAGACGGGGATCATGGTTACCGTTGCCGATGACCCGCTGACCTCGGTCACCATGGGCTGCGGCAAGGCGCTGGAGGATATGACGAAGTATAAGAAGGTGTTTATTAACTAAATTCGTCGTGAATCGTAAGGCGT
>MVRS01000197.1 GCA_002067975.1 Syntrophorhabdus sp. PtaU1.Bin058 | reverse complement strand
CGATCTTCTGGTGACCGGCGACGAAGACCTGCTCATCATGAAGAAATACGGTAAGACCAGGATCATATCCCCGAAAGAATTCGAAGGCCTTTTTGCAGATTAGCGACTCCGGCGTCAATGCCGGGAAGACTTTCTCCTTTGTTAAATGAATATGACAAATTTACATGAGCCGCCGGCGTTAGATATTGTAATCCAGCTATTTTTCCCGAACCTTGAACATTGAACGTAGAACAGATTTTATTTTTGGGTTCTTGTGCAGTTCACTATATACGATATACTTCTGCCTTTTCTCCCCCTCACGCCTTACGCCTCACGACTTACGGGGGTTTATTGCGCCGAGAGCGCCTTTACCTGCGGGTCGTCCGCCTTGATATCGACGACAATCCTTTTCCCGGTATTCTCGCCGAAATGGTCAAAGATCCCCACGATCAGGTAATTGATCATATCCCTGAGGTCCAAACCTTCCCCGGTGACAGTGGCCTCCCCGATCCAGATATCCGTCATTGTGCCTGAACCCTTGTAATCCTTTCCGTCAACGATCTTCAGGGAGAGCCATTTATCGGATACCGAGGTCGTATACGGGACATAGGTCGTTGAGCCGGGAAGCTGGATCGTCGAGTAGGAGGTCCCTGACGGCCCGGTCTTCGTGACCGTTGCCGTTCCCCCGGGCTGGTACAGCGGCACCGTGCGGGTCACCGTTCTTTCCTGCCCTATGCCGTATCCGTGGAGGAGATAATAGACGGGGCTGTCGGACTGCGATTGCGATATGGTATAGCCCTTCAGCTTCAGCATGCTTTCGATCTTCCTCGTGACCTCCTTGTCGAACAGGGGATTTTTTGCCTCCTTATCCTCAACGACATGGATGGTTGTGCCCGGAGCAACGATCAACGGCCTGTCCGGATTACGGAAGCCGTCCACCTTGACCGTATAGGACGCACATCCCTGGAGGAGAATGAGCAGAAGGAACAGCGCGCCCTTTATACAAGCTGTTAAAATTCGGGGACCCATATCAACAACCCCTTAATGTTTCTTGATCTCTCCTATGGGGAGCACGCTTCTGCCGTGGACTTCGTTCAAAACCTCCGCCATGGCAAGATAGATCGCCGAGAGACCGCACAAAATGCCTTCATAGCCGGCAAGCGTCCCTATTGAAGCACTGCCTGTCCAGTCCCTGATCGCGAGAAGCCAGAACAATATGGTGAGGCTTAAGAAAACAAACTGTATCCCCCTGTTCTTCCCGAAGGTGCCGAACCACATAAAGAACGTGAAGAGGCCCCACATGAAGAGATACCATCCCATAAAGGCCTCCGGATTTCCCGGCAGATTTTTGAAAATGACGATGAATACCAGCGACCACCAGAAAAGTCCGTAAGAGGTGAAGGCGGTAACGCCGAAGGTGTTGCCCTTTTTGAACTCCAGGATGCCTGCAATAATCTGGGCAAGCCCGCCGTAACAAAGTCCCATAGCGAGGATCATATTGCCGATAGGAAAAAAACCGGCGTTATGGATATTGAGCAGTACCGTCGTCATTCCGAACCCCATCAGGCCAAGAGGTGCAGGATTTGCATATTTCTCTTCCATAAGATACTCCTTATTGTAATGGTTTATAAAACAGCGTTTTCATTTTGGCGAAGGCAAACAGCGGTTCTTATTGTACCTGACTATACCATTTTTTCCATTCCCTGTCATCATTCGCCTTAAAACACATGCGGGCCATGGAGACATATCACAGCGAGACAGAGGGGTCCTGTTCCTTTATATAGGCGAGGATCTCCTTTGCGTTGTCGGAGTACGCGATCACCTTGTCGTAATCGAAGGAGATATTATTGAGGTATTGCAATATGATCGCATCGCCCACTCCGGTCATCGGCAATATCCCGGAAAAGAAAAAGCCGCTTTCCTCAAAGGCAGGAGACATGAAATAGGTGAGCGGGTCCTCCATGTTGAGATAGAGGTTGATCGCGGCGATCTGTTCGACGCACAGAAGGTTCTTCAATATCCTCTTGATCTCATGCACGGCATTGGACCCGTATTTTGCAACGAAGATCTCGGCGTTTCCCTCGGAGGCATAGATCTTCGTGTAGATGATTGACCTGTCATCGGTGAAATGAGGCTCCCGGAAGGGGGGAAGGACATAATGGTGTTCGGCGCCGAGATTCCCGTAAAGCCTTTCTATCATTGTCCTGTGCCGGGCAGGGGGATAGAGGGTGATCGGGTCGGGTTTTTTCAGATATTTGAAGCTCAGCACCACGCTTATCCTCTGTGACTCGCCCTTTGAGATACCCTTGAAGACCCAGGTCGCGGGGCTTGTCGCCAGCTCTATGCCGCAATCGACCAGGCCGTGGCCGACCACTGTTTTCTGTGAATAGATGTGGTTTGCAACGGCAAAGGCATAAACACCCTCGAGGTCGTATTGTTTTGGCTCGACGAAGAGGAAATCAAGCATCCTCTTCATGCATTTTTGACCCCTGTATTCGGGGCTGACAAAGATAAACGTCAGTTCCGCGATCCGTGCGCCGGGTTCAGGGTAGTGCAGGGCGGCATGGCCCATAAAGACATCATCCTTCGTTGCCGCAACCACGGAGATCATCTCGCCTGACTCGTTTAAGGCCGCTATCTGTTCAGGGTAGTAGATGACCTCATCAAAGAACGTATAGCCGTGCGATTTATAGGCGCCCCTTGAGATCTCAATCGCCTCCGTACCCTTCATCCTCCTCACGTCGTATTCGATCTTTTCGGTGATAACGGCAGGCCCGGGTGTTGCCTCCTCATGGGGCTCCAGCTCGGAAGGATCGAAGATGTCTTCTATATTCTTGCCGGGCAGATACTTGATGAGGTGGGTCTCTTTTCCTTCAGACCCCAGGTTGTGGAAGGAGACCTCATCGACGATCTTTTTCATAAGAAACGTGCCGAGTCCGGTGGCGCCGGCTTCGAGGATATCCTTCGAAGGGTCGTAAGGGGTGATCTTGCCGGGGTCAAAAGGCATCCCCTTTTCTTTGATAATTATTTTTATGCCCATGGAGGTCTGTTGACAGATAATATCGAAGGTGTTGTCTTCGCCGGCTTCGAAGGCATGTTTTATGACGTTCATGAATGCCTCTTCGAGGGCGAGTTCAATGTGATACAGGGTGTCAGCGGCAAACCCGAACATCTTCGCCGCCTCTCTGACTGAGGCCTGGGCAACGGGAAGGTAGGATATGTGATTCGGGATGGTTAATTTAAAAGAACCATGCCTCTTCACGGATCACCATGCTCCTTATGTTGGAGGACACACCTGCCCGGCAAGTTTCTCCATCGGGGAGCCCGGCGGGGGTTCTCCCCAGTCCCTGTCCTTGCCGGCATTCCCGTAATCCAGCGTCTTGCCGTCTTTTCCCACCTCAAAGATCTCAACGACAGCGTATCCCGCCTTGTCCTTGCTGCACCTGAATTCATAGAGGACGTTTCTCTGTTGCAAAGCCTCGAGGCCTTCTGTAAAAAGACCGTTAAGCCTCCGCGTATTGATATAGGAATCCCTGCCTTTCTGTGAATAGACAAGCCTGCTCCAGATCATCCTGTTTTCAGGGGAACTTTTTTCCGCAGTACGGTTCTCGGTGTAATAATAATCCCCCTCGCTGCCGGAGGCGTATTGCCGGAGATCCCCCATGTCCGGCATTTTCGGGAATAACCCCTTTTTTGAGGCGCTGAGCGATCTTTCCTGCTGGGAATGCATGGAAAAATATCCGATGACAATTACGGCTATGCCGACGGTAAGACCGAATAGTATTACATGGAGAACGGACGGTTTTTTTCTCAACATGTCATCTCGCCTAACGGGGTTGTTTTAATTAATATCATCAAAGGCGGTTGTCTTTCAAGTGCAACCATTGAGTGATTGGACAAGCCGCCCGTAGAGCGTTTCCTTGCTTGTGTTGCTGGCAATGAAGTCCCAGGGGAACAGCTCGTCCTTCTTTCTCTCGCGCAGCGTGTAGAAGTTGAGGTTGACGGGGCTCTCCTTGAGGGCCTTGCTGATGGTCTCGCCGGAGGAGAGCGCGAGGACCGTGTCGGCGATCTGCCTGTCGCCGCGCGCGAATACGCCCTGGATGAAGCTGTGCTTGATGGATTCGTGGGTGAAGAAGGTGTTGTCGATGGCGCCGATCGCCTTCCTC
>MVRS01000196.1 GCA_002067975.1 Syntrophorhabdus sp. PtaU1.Bin058 | reverse complement strand
AGCTCAAGGTCGCTATTGCCGTTTCATTCACCGTTGAGATGACGCGGCCCAGGAGCAGGACTGCGGTGAGATGAAGGGGCGGGACTACCCGACGCCGTGATAGATACAGAACCTTAGGGGTCAGGTCTTGTTTCTTGCAATTTTTTTTCTTCCGACCCTCTGTTCCTTCCCCCGTTTCACCCGTCTGCTTATCGTCGCGTAGTGGAGGGAGAGATGGTCCCCTATCTCCTGGAGGGAATAGCCGTGATCTCTGGCACGGATAAGCTGGTTATCGGTTGTGTTATGAGGATCGGGAATGATCTCCGCCAGGTGTGGTCGAGCGGCATGGCGCTCTCGTTTCGGGACCTCAAGGGACGGTTTTTTCATACGATCCCCGATCTTCTCTGTGAAGGATGGGGAGCCGAGAACGATCCCTGCCTTCAGGTCCTTCCAGGGGGATTCCTTTGTCGTTAATCCCGAGCGGACGAACTCCCGGTAGAGGCGGTGTGCCCGTGTGCGGGAGGGAGAGAACTGCGAGAGTACCCAGTCCGTAGAGAGAACATCGGGTGCACTGTCCAGCCCTGCCGTTGCCCGGTAGCTGCTCCAGTGCCAGGCATCGGGGGATTGTGATATCCCCGCCTTCACCGGATTTAAGACGATGTAGCGGCACAGTGCGAGGAGATGGCTGTCCTTCTGGACAAGGATCGCCTTGAATCTGCCCTGGAAGAGATGACCCGTCGTGGTGTGGCGCCGGTTCATTGCCTGGGTGAAGACGCCGTTTAGCTGCCTCATCCCTGCAGAGAGGGTGGGGGAGACGGTCTCGATGAGCAGGTGGTAATGGTTTGTCATGAGGCAGTATGCGTGGCAGATCCATTGATACTCTTCGACCACATCCGTGAGGACCGAGAGGAACAGGGCGCGGTCCCTGTCATCGAAAAAGGTGTCCTTCCCTGCGTTCCCGCGGGTGGTAACATGGTAGAGGGCGCCGGGGTATTCTATACGGAGAGGACGGGCCATAAAGGGAGTATACTACGTAATGATGCAAGAAACAAGACCTGACCCCTGAGGTTGCGGTGCACACCATAGGAATGGAAGGTTGTTGTTTTGAAATGGAATGCAGGAGGACTGAAAAGTGGGGTGGGTGAGGGGTTTCGAACCCCCAACCTCCAGGTCCACAGCCTGACGCTCTAACCATTGCGCTACACCCACCGTGCACCGTGTGCTGTATTTAGTTAGCATAATTATTGGTATAAGTCAATGTGGACGAGAGCCCAGAGATGAGCTATCAGCTATCAGTCTTCAGCGTGAAGCCTTTTTATTTTCGCTGAAAGTTGTATGCTGACCGCTTCTCTTATACTGGATACGGAATCTGCATAGCGCAAAGCGCATGGCGGAACATCCGTAAGGCGGCAGGGGAAACCTGTTCAATGTTCAACGTTCAACGTTAAAACAAAACAGACTAAACCAGCATACGTCACTGAGGGCATCGGTGCCGGACTTTCCCCGCAAACACGCTCATACGCTCCAGTGGCTTGCTGTTACCCGGGCTTCCGTCGTCTCCTCCACGAACAAAGTCCGTGGAGCCATCCCCCCCTCTCACCTTCCGTTCTTTTTTCCCGCCTCGCATCTTTCCGCTATGCGCCATGCGCTTTGCGCTATGCATCTTTTCTATGAGCCATGAGCTATGAACTATGAGCTGCTTTTCTCTCGATATACGATATACGAACTACGATATACGGTTATGTTCCCGGTGTTTCCGTTCCGCTTTCTTCCGGGATGATGAGGGTTGTGAGGGTCGTCTTCTTGTAGAGTTCCGTGAAGTAATAGGAGGAGATGAGAAATACGTAGTACGTGAGGACAGAGGACGCGATAAACCCGATGTAGGGTATGCGGATGATGAGCATGCATATGTAGAGGAGGATCAGGACGCCTATGTAGCCGGCAGTATATTCCACAATGACCTCTTTGATCCCCTTTATGATATTTTCGAATTCGAGGGCATTTTTAAAATCCATCTTTTCAGCAAACACGGCAAAGGCAAAGGGGAGAAAGAAGGAACATATGAGGAGCACCACATAGGATAATTTAATGATGATGTTGCCGAAGAAGGCGGTAAAGCTGGTCAGTGTGGTGAGGAAAAAACCGCAAGAGAACATAAAGAAGGGGATCGCCCCGTAAAGGATGAATATAAAGAGGAGCTTTATCCCCTCGATCCACGTGTCGTATCTGTCCTGCCAGGTGGGAAGACCCATGCCGCCTATAATAAAAAGCCTCGATGCCTTGGAGAGGAAACCGAGGGAAAAGAAGTTCAGGACGGGGATATACAGGATAAGCCCCCCGTATATCCACCGTGTCATGTACCGTGTATTAAAGGTAAACCGTACAAAGGAGATTATATCCATTACTATTTTCCTTTGCCTGCCATGATGAAATCCAGTAAAGGCTCTGCCGTGTAACCGGTCATTCCGCCGTCAATGACGATCGTTTCCCCGTTGATGTACTGGGCCTCGGGGGACGCGAGGAACAGAACGAGGCCAGTGATCTCATCGACCCTCGCCATCCTGTTGATGGGTGCCTTTTTTGAGAGAAAATCGACAAACGCCTGTTTCCTGATAAGCCCTTCGTTCATACCGCCTGCAACGAAGCCGGGTGAGATCCCGACGACGGTGACGCCGTTGCCGGACCACTCAGATGCAAGGCTCCGGGTCATCACCATCAGTCCGGCCTTGCTCACGGCATAAGGCAGGAAACCCTTTTGGCCGTAAAGGGCAACCTGGGAGATGATGTTGATGATCCTGCCCGATTTCTGCTCCAGCATGCGTTTCCCGAATACCTGGGAGACGTAGAACGTCCCCTTCAGGTTCACGTCGATAGCCATGTCGAAATTCTCTTTCTTTATTTTTTCAGAGGGAACGAGGGGATTGACAATGCCGGCGTTGTTGATAAGCACGTCCACCTTGCCCCAGGTATCCCAGACCTTTCCCGCAATCTTTTCCATCTCCTCGTAGTTCGTGATATCGGCGGCAAAGGCAAGCACCTTTTTCCCTTTGAATTCCTCGTCAAATTTGCTTATTGCCTCTGCGTTCCTGTTGCATACCGCCACTGATGCCCCTTCCGCGAGGAATGCCTCTGCCGTGGCTTTTCCAAGGCCTTTAGCGCCGCCGGTAATAAAAACAACCTTATCCTGGAATCTCATATGTTACCTCCGTATAAGTTTTTAATCCTTTCATCGAAAAGACCGATGAGGGCTTCGTTGTCTCTGACCGTCATCCCCGTAACCTTACGCCACACGTCCTCCCTCTCCATACAGAGGTATATGAAAAGTCCCTTATTTTTACTCTTCAGGAGCCTGTAGAGCATGCTGTAGATTTTAATCCTCTGCTGTTTGATGTATCTCATCTTCCCGTCCTCGCCCCTGATGAATTCGCCGTGGAGCAGGTTTTTCCTGTTGTTCCCGATGAAATGAGAGAAGAGCTTCTGGGGGAAGCGGAGCATTCCCAGGCTGATCCAGATGATCCTGTCCATGTCGAGGAGCCTGCCGATATCATCGATAAGATACCGGTAGTCCCTTTCAAAGCCCGGATAGACGATCACGGGGTCAAAGTGAAGCCCCACGAGGCATCCTGCATCCTGGGCCTTCCTTGCGGTTTTCAGCCGTTTATAAAGGGGACTCGTCCGCTTCTCTTCCTGGTCGATGATCCTCTGGGGAGACACCGAAAAGGAGATGATCGTGTAAGGGTTGAGGTGGGGCACCAGGTGATCGATATAGGCCCATTTCGATTTCAGTTCTATGAGGGCCCTTTTCCGTTCACCGAAGAATTTTATAAGCGGTCTGTTCAACTCGTACTGCCTGTCGAGCGCGAGACTGTCGGAAAGCTCCCCTGTTCCGAACCGCAGGATGTGCCCGGTCTCCTTTTTGATCATCTCATCTATCTGTGAGATAACATAAGGTATGTCGTCGTGTATCGTGATCGACGGGGAATTGAGATATGCCTTCAGTATGCAGTAGGAGCACGAGAGGGCGCAGCCCTCAATGAGGTCGATTGTCTTATAGCCGCAGCAGATGTGGTTCTTTGTACCCGGGCAGTCTCTTACGATATCGCCCTGTGACGCAGCATGTTCAACCTTGAGTGAGTTCAAGGATGCTCCTTATATGACCGTCTTCAAGAATCGCCTTCAGTTTTTCTATGGAGGCCCTTACATCATCTTCGCTTTTTATCTTCAGCAATATATCAATATACTCCTTTTCAAAGAAAGGGTCTACCTTAATGTCGATATTCGGCGG
The DNA here is from genome assembly GCA_002067975.1 of Syntrophorhabdus sp. PtaU1.Bin058. Classification (GTDB taxonomy): domain Bacteria; phylum Desulfobacterota; class Syntrophorhabdia; order Syntrophorhabdales; family Syntrophorhabdaceae; genus UBA5609. Next base: position 21,508 of record MVRS01000196.1, on the reverse strand, counting down.
CAGCGCACAGCGCTGTTTAACGGCCAAGAGGTCTTTTTCCATCGACGACAGGATAGGGTAGTTCCTTTTCTTCAACCGCGCCTTCAGGTCCCTCCCGTCGCATGCAGTACGCAGCCCCCTGAAGCTGATCGCGCCCTTTTTGACCTTCATGAGGGCGAACATCTCCAGTATCTCTCTCAGCAGGCTCTCGGTCAGGTGGAGAGGGGACACGAGGGAGATGATCTTGTTTCTTTCCTCCGTGTCGAATTGGAGGAGATACTCGATGTTCTTCATTGACACCCCGTGCCTGACAATGAAACCCGTCAGCGGCTCCCCTGCGTCTGCTATTGCGACAAGATCGTTGAGGACCTTTTCATGGGGTTTAAGCGCAAGCAGCGTCATGGTCTCGAAGATCCTCTGCCCGGGAAAACCGGCATGGACCATCTTTTTCAGCGCACAGGCCTTTTCAACGGCATTCAGCCCCCTTGCGAGGTTGTCGTGGATAGACAGGAGAAGCGCCTCGTCGGCGCCGATCCTTTTGATCGCTGCGGGGACCTCTGTGAGCCCGAGCCTCTTTGCCGACGCAAGTCTTTTGAACCCCGTTATGACGATAAGAGGGGAGGCGTCGAAGAGAAGGAGGGGCTGGGCGATGCCGATCTCCCGTATCGATTCCGTCAGGACCTCGTCTTCCAGGGGATAGGAGATACAGAAACGTCTGTCGTCGATATCGATATCATTCAGTTGAATTGTTTTCATTTTCAAGGAAATACGGTACCTTTATTTTGTCTATTGTACAGGAAGTTGGAAATCGGTGTCAATATTGCGTATAACCAATAGTCGATAGTCGATAGTGAATAGTAGATAGTGAAAAACCCGTGAATCGTAAGTCGTGAGGCGATGAACCTCTGTGAAAAGTGAGGGGTAATAGGTGATAGGCCGCAGGGAGCGGCGTGGTGTCATTGCGAGCAGGGCGCGGCAATCTCATTCAACAGATTATACCCTATGAGATCGCCGCGTCGCTTCGCTCCTCGCGATGACAATAAGATGAAAAACCTCATTCACGGGTTTATCGCCTTGCGATGTGCCGTAGTCCCCCTCATGACTTACGCCTTACGACTTACGGGTTTTTCGATATACGATATACGAACGACGATATACGGCCTCTTCACGTACAAGAAGTTGGAATTTAGTGTCAATATTGCGGTATATTGTTGTACCAACATGAGGAGGAAGCGATGAAAAAATCGATCGGGGCAAGGATCATAATGTTTCCCACGCCGGTTCTTGTTGTGGGATCATACGATAAGGCGGGAAAGCCGAATGCAATGACCGTCGCGTGGGGAGGGATGTGCTGCTCAGAGCCGCCCAGCATAGGGATCGCGCTGAGGAAGGAGACATATACCTATGGGAACATCGTTGAGAGGGAGGCCTTTACAATTAATATCGCAACGGAACAATACGTGAAAGAAGCGGATTATCTGGGGATCGCTTCAGGAAAGAAGGTGGACAAGTTCGCGAAAACCGGTCTCACGGCTGTTAAAAGCGACTTTGTCGATGCCCCCTATATCAAGGAATTCCCTTTTATATTTGAATGTGCCCTGACGCATACCGTCGAGATCGGCACGCACACGCAGTTCATAGGCGTGATACTGGACGTGAAGGTGGATGAGAATGCCATCGGCAACGACGGCCTTCCTGACATCGAAAAGATAAAACCCCTCGTGTTCACCTCGACGATCAGGGATTACTACGGTTTTGGAAAGCGGCTCGGCAAGGCATTCTCGATCGGAAAGGGTCTCCGCGATCGGTAAATGAAGTACTAAATGAAGTACAAAGTATTGACAGTGGTCGGAACATAAGGTATATAAATATTTTGTGTTTAAATCTCAGGGGTGAGATTTCCGGTTTGACTTACTAAGGTTTTCAGTCAGGAATTAGCCTACATGCTTTATATTGAAGGTGCGTAGACAGATGGCCACGTTAGTGAAAGATGTCGTTGGTCTGGAGAGTGAGGCCGAATCAATAGTGCAGCAAGCGCATGCTGAAGCGAAGCAGCTGGAGAAGGCCGTGGAGGAAGAGATCGCCTCTTACCGGAAGAAACTTACCGAGGAGACGCACCGGAAGATCGCTGAATTCCAGAAAAACACAGAGGAAACATACAGGAATGCCCAGAAAGATGCAGAGGAGGAATTGAAGGCGGTTCTCGATGCCTTAGACCGGATCCCTCATAATAACCTCCAAAAGCAGGTGGAAATGATTGTATCCAGGTGTAGAGATCTATAGCGAAGACCTATGGCCATTGAGGCATTAAAAAAGATAACGATCGTAAGCCCGAAAGATACAAACAGACGTTTAATAAAGACGATCAACCGGCTCGGCATGATGGAGGTCAACGATGCGAAAGACCTCTTCGACGAGCATACCCCGTTCAAGAACTTTGATGCGTCGATGGAAGACGCTGACGAGGCCCTCCGCAAGATCGATTTTATCCTCAACCTCACACATATCTTTTATCCCGAACAGGAAAGCTTTATAAAAGGCCTGACGCCGCTTCCCCTCGTGACAACGCAAAAAGAGATCGATGCCGTCCTCAATGGATATGACCTCGAGGAACGCTATCAATACGCCTATGAGCTGGATGAAGCCTATCGCAACGCTGAGAGGATAATCGGCGAGATAGAGAACGAAGTGAAGGAACTTGAACCCATCAGGGACCTTCCTTTTGACCTCGCGGATTTCTTCTCGCCCGTACACGTGAGCCTTGTTGTCGGATATGTGCCGAGAAAAAACCTCGCCCTGATCGATCCCGCTTACGAAACGTGGGAAAAGGCTGCATGGGAAGAGATCGAGCAGGAAACAATACCCGTCGATGCCCGGCCGGATGTTACTCCTTCCCCGGCAACGGTGCCGGCGGAGAAGACAAGGATGGTCTTTGCCTTCCTGAAGGACGACGCAGAGGAGGTGCGGCATGCGCTTGCCTCTGTCGAATTCGACGAGATCCAGCTTCCGGGACACCGGGAGAAGATCTCGGATCGCATCAGTGAGCTGAAGGAAGACCTTGAAAGATACCGTGAGAAGATTGCCGGGATCGCAGAAAAGGTGCGCCCCCTCGTTGTCGGACGAAAGACCGGTGAGGACCGCCGCGCCCTCCTTGTCCTGAAGGCCTACTGGACGAATATCCGCAATGAGTATATCGCCTCCTCGAAAGGCGTTCACGGTAAGTGGGTACACATACTGAAAGGATACATAAGGGCAAAGGATGCCGACGTGTTCACGGGAACGATCAACAGGGAATTTCCCGAATCGATGGTTACCATGGAGGACCCCGCCCAGGAAGACGATGTGCCGGTGAGCATCTCCCTGCCTCGCCTTTTAAGGCCCATTCAGCTTCTTACCGAGATGTTCGGGCTTCCCTATTACAGGGGTTTTGATCCGACCCCGTTTATGCAGCTTAACTTCTATATCTTCTTCGGAGTATGTTTCAGCGACGTAGGTTACGGCCTCATGCTTACAGTGATGGGCGCTTATCTGAATACCAAGACCAGGATATATGGGGGAGTGAACAACCTGTCGCGAATGCTCTTCTACGGCGGGATCAGCAGTATGGTCTTCGGTGCATTGATGGGCTCCTGGTTCGGGGATCTCTACAAGCCGGAATACCTCGGCCAGGGGAATATCCTCAGCGTGCTCCAGCAAAAGTTCGTCGTCATCGACCCCATGGAAAAGACCGTTGTGGCACTCCTGGCCGCGCTCGGGATCGGCGTGCTCAACCAGTTCCTCGGCATAATACTCAGGATGTACAGTGCAATCAGAAACAGGGATATAATGGGCGCCTTTTCCGACGGCGTCTGCTGGATAGCGACGTTAACCGGTTTATTGATGATGGTGGGGAAGGTTTTTGGTGATATCCCGCCCAAGATCTTCAATACAGGGTTGTGGCTTTTTATAGCAGGGGCGCTCGGTCTGATACTCACACAGGGGAGAGATATCAAAAGCCCTTTCGGAAGGATCATGGGAGGGCTCGTCAGCCTTTACGGGATCATGGGGAGCTACGGTATCACGGCCTTTATCGGTGATATCCTGTCCTACTGCCGGCTCCTTGCCCTTGGTCTGACCACCTCGATCGTTGCCATGGCCTTTAACCTCATGGCGGGTATGCTCAGGGATGTCCCCTATGTGGGGATGTTTCTTTTCATCATTATACTTTTGATCGGTCATCTGTTCAACTTCCTCATCAGCGCACTCGGCGCCTTCGTCCACTCGATGAGACTGCTCTTCGTTGAATTTTTCGGCAGGTTCTACGAGGGTGGTGCAAGGCCGTTCCAACCGCTCGGTTTTGATTCGCCCATGTTTGTCATGAAAAAGACGGGTGAGTGATGCGGCGGACCCTGTTGAGGTTGATCATGGCCGGAGCAATATAATTTGCCGGAACCGGGGAGAAAGGCTTTCCGGCAGGGATTATAGAAACGATCATTGGAGGAGAAAATCATGTCGCCTGAATGGATTGAACTGGGACGCGGTCTGTGTTACGGAGGAGCGGGTCTGGCATTTGGTTTGGGGGGGTGCGGTTCCGCATGGGGTATCGCCATTGCGGCGCACCAGTGTGCAGGGGTTCTTCGTGAAAAACCCGAACTCTTCGGCCGCATGCTCATCATGCTTGCCCTGCCCGGAACGCAGGGATTCTACGGATTTATTGCTGCGATTCTCATGATGACGCAGACGGGACTCATCGGCGGGTCGGTCCTTAAGATTACGCTGGGAACCGGTTTTGCGTTGTTTTTTGTCGGTCTCGGGTGCGGGCTGGCGCTCTTTATTTCCGCGATCAAGCAGGGTGAGGCATCGGCAGCGGGCATATCCCTCATTGCCAGGAGGCCGGAGGCTGCCGGCCGGGCTATCCTGTTCCCGGCCTTTGTCGAGACCTATGCCGTTGTTGCGCTCCTTGCGACTGTCCTTTTTATCATATTCCTTACGCAGCCGCTTGCCATCAAGTCTCTTGGTCTGTAGGAAACGAGGTGCGTTGAGATTATGGGCTTAGAAAAGATCAGGGAAGCAGTGTTATCCAATGCCGGGAAAGAGGCTGCCCGTATTGTCGGGAATGCGAAGAAGCACACCGGTTCGCTCCTCATTGCCGGGAAAGAAGAGATCGACCGGGAGATGGAACGATTTTATCAGGCACGCACTGCGGCAATAGAGGACGAGTTCAACCGGAAACTTGTCCGGTTCAAAGGCATTGCCGGCAAACAGGTCCTTGAGAAGCGCAACCTTCTGCTCCGTTCCCTTTTTCAAAAGGCCATGGAAGAGATATTGAACTGGCCGGACGATGAGTACGGAGAGTTCATGGGAGGTCTTATTGAGAAGGCTGCCGGCGGATCAGGGGGAAGTCTTCGCGTTCACAACGGGGAGAGACATCGTTTTGCCGGGATACTCTCTGATGTCAACAAACAGAGGGACCCGGAGGCGAGGATCATCCTGGACGAGACGAACTGGCTGCATGAACCGGGTGGTTTTGTTTTTATAGGGAAGGACTATGAGGTCGATCAGACGCTGGGCACCATTCTGAAAGATGTAGAGGAAGAGATAATGCCGTCTATTGCAGGAGGATTGTTTTCAGGATAACGGACAATGTTTCCTAAGATACCGAATATTCCAAAATGGGGTTTTGTATCAGGAAGGATAAGTGCCCTGGAGGCCAATTTCCTGCCAAGGGAGTTTTTTATGGGCATCATTGCCCAGGAATGTATCGACGATATTATCCCCCATCTCCAGGAGACGTTCCTCGGGGATTACCTGACCCCCGGTACGGTCTGGGAAGACTTCAGCACCCTTGCAGACAGGTGTTTTCATGATATGGTGATCTCCATACGAAACGACTGCCCATCAACGATACCCGCAGATATCTTCCTCCTGCAAAGCGATTACCTGAACCTTAAGAACGCATTCAGCGGGGCTGCAACGTTTGCCTTCCCCATGGGGACCCTGGGCCATGAAAAGCTTTCAGCGATAGCCCACGGGGATTTTGCCGATCTCCCGGGGTCCGTTACCGAAGCAGGGGGATTCGGGGAGGGCGAGATATATGAAGTCTTTCCCGGCGTTATAGACATCTTTCTCGACGGCGCGTACCTGAGACACCTCCTCTCCCTGGCACAGGAACTGGAATCGGAGATGATAAGGACGTATATAAACGACAAGGTGCTCGCGTCCATCGTCATTATCCTGTGGAGGGCGGTGAAGCAGGGTATCCAGACGAAGCGTTACGAGCAGTACCTTCTCCCCCTCGGTGATTTTACATCGGTCATAACGGAACTTACCGGTATACAGAACCCTGAGACATGGCAGGCGGCAATAGGAGGGGTGATCGGCGACCTCTTTGCCGAATCCATAGAGCTGGAGATGGACGATCAGATCTCCGGCTTTGAGCTGAGGGCGACGAACCACCTTACCAGGATTGCCCGTGATGGAAAGTCGCAGACCGCGGGCCCGGAAAGGGTCTTCTCCTTTCTCTCCGGGTTTTTCGTGGAGATGCAGAACCTGAAACTGGTCGTTACCGGAAGGCTTAACCGCATCGATCAAAGCCTGTTGAAACAGAGATTGAAGGATTGTTATGTCTAAGGCCGTTGCTATAGGAGAGAAACACCAGATACTCGGGTTCAAGGGTGTCGGGTTTGAGGTCGTCCCGCTGGAGGAGAGCGGGAAACTGATGCAGGAACTGGTTGCCCTCTCACGGGATCCCGAGGTCGGTTTTGTTCTTGTCACGGAGAGCATGGCAAGCGAAAACCCCGAGGCGATCAGGGAATTCCGCCAGAGGTGTTCGACCATCCTGTCGATTATCCCGACGCATGAGGGGAGTATGCACGTGAGCTTCCAGGAGATCAGAAAGTCCGTTGAGTGTTCCTTGTGCATTGACATTCTGGGCAAAGACACACATTAGACGATCCAAGGATAGGAGATATGAACGGGAATAGAGGAGAAGTCGTAAAGGTATCGGGGCCACTGGTAATAGCCCGCGGGCTTGCCGGTGCGCGTATGTACGAGATGGTTCGCGTAGGTGAAGCGAATCTCTTTGGTGAGATTATCGAGATCAAGGGTGATGACTACTCGATACAGGTCTATGAAGAGACGGAAGGGATCGGACCCGGCCAGCCGGTGACGAGAACGGGGGAGCCGCTCAGCGTAGAACTGGGTCCGGGCCTTATCAGGTCTATCTATGACGGGGTCCAGAGACCGCTCAATACGCTGGCGCAGGATTTCGGCGAGTATATCGTGCGCGGTGCAGAGAGACCGGCGCTCGACAGATCGAGCACGTGGGACTTCAAGCCCGTCGCGAAGGCCGGCGACAAGGTTGAATCCGGTGATATCCTGGGGACGGTGCAGGAGAGCAATCTTGTGGTCCATAAGATCATGGTGCCTCCCGGGAGATCGGGTGTCGTTAAGAAGATCGGGCCGGTAACGGGCAATGTGGACAGCGAGGTGGCGGTAATCGAGGGGTCTGACGGTCCCTTCGGCATCACGATGGTACAGAGATGGCCTGTCCGCGACCCCCGTCCCGTGGCGAGAAAGCTCATGCCCGTGGATCCCATGACGACGGGACAGCGCGTCATCGATATGTTTTTCCCTGTTGCGAAAGGAGGCACCGCGTGCGTGCCCGGGCCTTTCGGCAGCGGAAAGACGGTCGTGCAGCACCAGCTCGCAAAGTGGGCCGACGCGGAGATCGTGGTGTATGTCGGGTGCGGTGAGCGCGGGAACGAGATGACCGACGTGTTGATGGAATTCCCCCATCTCAAGGACCCGGCCTCCGGTGAGCCGCTGATGGAGCGTACCGTACTCGTGGCGAACACGTCGAACATGCCCGTGGCGGCGCGTGAGGCGAGCGTCTTTACGGGGATCACGATCGCCGAATATTTCAGGGACATGGGGTACTCGGTGGCCCTCATGGCCGATTCGACGAGCCGCTGGGCAGAGGCCATGCGTGAGATATCGGGCCGTCTGGAGGAGATGCCCGGAGAGGAAGGGTATCCTGCATACCTTGGCTCCCGCATCGCGGGTTTTTATGAGCGTGCCGGCAACGTCGTCTGTCTCGGTTCGGATAAGCGCAGCGGCGCGCTTTCGCTGATCGGCGCCGTGTCGCCGCCGGGAGGGGACCTTTCCGAACCCGTTGTGCAGGCCACCCTCCGCGTTGTGAAGGTCTTCTGGGGTCTTGACGACAAACTGGCATTTTCCAGGCATTTTCCGGCCATCAACTGGCTTACGTCCTATTCGCTCTACCAGGATATGGTTGACAAAAGCTCCGACGAACACTTAGACGCCCTCTGGTCGACAAACAGGAAGCGCGCCATGGGTATGCTGCAAAGGGAGGCGGAACTGGAAGAGCTTGTAAGGCTCGTGGGCATTGACGCCCTCCCTTACGATGACAGGCTTCTCCTCCACGGCGCCAAGATAATCAGGGAGGACTTCCTCCACCAGAACGCCTTTGATGACCGGGATACATACACCTCGCTGAAAAAACAGTTCATGCTCCTCAAGATGATCCTCCATTATTATGACGAGGCAAAGACGGCGATGACCGGCGGGGCGCCGCTGGATTCACTTATCGGTATGAAGGTCCTTGACGACATAGCGCGGGCGAAACTTATCCCCGAAGACGACCTCGGGCAATTTGCCGTGCTCGAGAAAAGGATAACAGAAACCATCCGCGGATTGACGCGGCAATAAGCAATAAGGCGGGAATACGATGGCGAGCATTACAAAGGAATATCGAACGGTAAAACAGGTTGCCGGGCCCCTGATGCTTGTGGAGGGTGTTCAGGGCGTGACGTACGGAGAACTGGCTGACATCAAGCTCCAGAACGGAAATGTCCGGAGAGGTCGCGTCCTCGAGATAAACGGCGACAAGGCGATGGTGCAGGTATTCGAGGGTACGAGCGGTCTTTCGCCCCAGGATGTAAGGGTAAAGTTCCTTGCGAAAGGCATGGAACTGGGTGTGTCGATCGACATGCTGGGGAGGGTATTCGACGGTTTCGGCCGTCCCACCGACGACGGCCCGGCGATTATCCCGGAGAAGTATCTGAACGTGAACGGCAACCCGATGAACCCCTTTTCCCGGGACTACCCCAACGAATTTATCCAGACAGGGATATCGACCATCGACCTTTTGAATACGCTTGTACGGGGTCAGAAGCTTCCGCTCTTTTCAGGGTCGGGCCTGCCGCACTCCCGTCTGGCAGCCCAGATAGCGCGTCAGGCAAAGGTCCTCAAAACAGGAGAGAAATTTGCCGTTGTCTTTGCCGCCATGGGCATCACCTTCGAGGAGTCGGAGTTCTTTGTCGCCGATTTCCGGCGCACCGGCGCGATCGAGCGGTCCGTGCTTTTTGTGAACCTTGCCGATGACCCGCCTATCGAACGGATTGCGCTGCCGCGTATGGCCCTCACCGCCGCCGAGTACCTTGCCTTCGAGAAGGACATGCACGTACTGGTGATCCTCACGGACCTCACGAACTATTGCGAGGCCCTGCGCGAGATCTCCGCTGCACGGAGAGAGGTGCCGGGCCGGCGGGGCTATCCGGGCTACCTCTATACCGACCTGTCCACGTTGTATGAGCGGGCGGGCCGCATCAAGGGCAAGACGGGCTCGATCACCCAGATACCCGTCCTTACCATGCCAGAAGACGACAAGACGCACCCGATACCGGATTTGACCGGTTATATCACGGAGGGCCAGGTGATGATCCACCGGAGTCTTCATGTCCAGGGCATCTATCCCCCCGTTGACGTCCTGCCGTCGCTCTCCCGTCTGAAAGACAAGGGGATCGGGGCGGGGAAGACGCGGGAAGACCACGCCGACGTAATGAACCAACTCTATTCCGCGTACGCCCGCGGCAAGGACGCGAAGGAGCTTGCGGTGGTCCTCGGTGAATCGGCCCTGAGCGAGACGGACATCCTCTTCGTCAAGTTCTCCGATGCCTTCGAGGACAGGTTCGTGCGTCAGGGCGAGGATGAGAACCGCACCATAGAGGAGAGCCTCAGGATCGGTTGGGACCTTCTCTCCATGCTCCCCAAGAACGAGCTCAAGCGCGTGCGTGACGCGTACATTGAGAAATATTATCCGAAGAAGTAGCGAATGGCGAGACTGGCAGTTAACCCCACAAGGATGGAGCTTCTGAGATTGCGCAAGAGGCTCGTTGTTGCCCGGCGCGGCCACAAACTCCTGAAAGACAAGCTTGACGGGCTCATGAAGGAGTTTATGGAACTGGCGAAGGTGTACAAGACGTATCGTCTGGCAGTGGATGACGAACTGCCCGGCGTGCTGAAACTCTTCGTGCTTGCCGAGATCACGTCATCGCGAAAGATTACCGAGAACGCCCTGGAAAGCACGAAGCAGGAGCTCAGGTTGACCGTTAAAAAACGCCGGCTTATGAGCGTCGTGATACCTCAGGTCGAGGCCTTTTTCGGCGAGGCCACCGGCATGTACTCGTTCATCCATACCTCTCCGGAGCTCGACAAGGCGATCACCTCCCTGAAGGAATTTATGCCGAAGCTGATGAAGATGGCAGAGCTGGAGGAGGCTGTACGGCTGATGAGCAGCGAGATCGAGAAGACCAGGCGCCGCGTTAACGCCCTCGAGTACACCATGATCCCCCGCATGGTAGAGACCATCAAGTACATAACCGGCAAACTTGACGAGATGGAACGGTCCAATACGAGCAGGCTGATGAAGATCAAGGCCATGCGGCTTGCACAGGAATCACAGAACCCCTGAAAGCACAGACCGGTAAAAGCACAGACCGGTAAAAGCACAAGACCGGTAAAAGCACAAGACCGGTGATCGCACAGACGGGATACGCCGGAAGCCCCTTTCGTGAACAACGCTGCCAAAATGTAACTATTTAATTTGCTTATACATTGACAATCTGTTATAAAATTAGGCTTACTTGAAAACCGAACAGAAGGTTTCTGAGGCATTACAACAACATGGACGTCAGGGAATTTGATTATATCCTGCCGAAGGAATATATTGCCCAATCCCCTGCAGGGGACAGGGCCGCTTCACGCCTTCTCGTATTTGACAGGCAGGAAGGGACGATCGGACACCGCCTCTTCAGGGACATCGCAGAGTACCTCCGGGAGGGGGACGTCCTTGTCCTGAACGACAGCAAGGTCTTCCCGGCAAGGCTGAAAGGCGTAAAAAAGACCGGGGGCAAGATCGACATCCTTCTCGTTGAGATGATCGACGGGACGAGCTGGTATTGCCTTGCAGACAACATAAAGAGAGGGACGGAGGAACTCGATATCACCGTAGGCGGGTGTCCCGCGAAACTGGAAAGAAGGGAAAACCGGTGGAGTATCCGCTTTGACTATAACGGGGACAGCTACGATATCGTGAAACGCTGCGGAAAGATGCCCCTGCCGCACTATATCAAGCGGAACGGGGAGGATGATTCGATAGATTTCGAGAGATACCAGACGGTCTACGCGGAACACATCGGGTCCATTGCGGCGCCTACAGCGGGTTTTCACTTTACGGAAGGATTGATCGGGGAACTGGAAAGAAAAGGCGTGAGCGTAGTAAAGGTCACCCTTCACATCGGCACAGGGACCTTCCTCCTGGTAAAGGAGCCTCACGTCGAGACGCACGCGATGCACAGTGAATATTACGAGATGAGCGAAGACGCAAGGAGATGCGTCAGGGAGGCGAAACGATCGGGGAAAAGGATAGTGGCCTGCGGGACAAGCTCGGTGAGGACCATAGAGACGGTATGTTCCGGGAACGGCAATACGCCCCTTGCAGGCCGGACCGGGCTTTTCATATACCCCGGATACCGGTTCAGGTTCGTTGATGCCCTGATAACCAATTTCCATCTTCCGAGGTCAACGCCCCTGCTCCTTGCATCTGCCTTTGCCGGGCACGAGCCGCTGATGAGGTGCTACCGTGAGGCCATGGAAAAAGGTTACAGGTTTTACAGTTACGGGGATTCGATGCTGATTGTATGAAAGTGAAAAGTGAAGAAGAATCTCGTAAGTCGTTAGGCGTAAGGCGTTAGGCGATTTAACCCCTTACGACTTACGATTCACGCCTTACGGGTGTGTGTGATATGAAGATGATTGAGATCATAAACGAAGACGGGTGTGCGAGGCAAGGCCTTCTCAGGACAGGCCATGGGGACGTAGAGACCCCGGTCTTCATGCCCGTGGGTACACAGGGGATCGTCAAGGCCTCCACGCACAGGGACCTCCAAGAGGTGGGCGCGAAGATCATCCTCGCCAACGCCTACCACCTCTACCTCCGCCCCGGCGACGAACTGATACGGGAGATGGGCGGCATACACAGGTTCTCCGGATGGGACGGGGCCGTGCTGACGGACAGCGGCGGATACCAGATATTCAGCCTCGGGGTCTTGCGTGAGATCAAGGACGACGGTGTGATCTTCCAATCCCATATAGACGGGTCGAGGCACTTCCTTACGCCGGAGAAGATGATCAGGGTCCAGGAGAACATCGGCGCAGACATCTGCGTCTGCCTCGACGAGTGTGTTCCCTATCCCTCGACGTACGGGTACACCGAGGCGTCGGTGGAACTGACATCCCGATGGGCGAAAAAATGCAGGGACGCAAAGACCGATAACGGCAGCGCACTGTTCGGCATCGTGCAGGGCGGTTTTTACGAAGACCTGCGCGTGAGGTCTGCGCGGGAACTGACGGAGCTGGATTTTGACGGATACGCGATAGGCGGATTGAGCGTAGGAGAGCCGAAAAGCCTGATGTGGGAGATGGTCGATATCGTGGCCCCTATGCTCCCTGCGGGAAAACCGAGGTACATGATGGGAGTAGGACTGCCGGAGGACATCCTCGAGGGTGTCAGGCGTGGTATTGACATGTTCGATTGCGTTATCCCCACGCGGTTTGCCAGGAACGGCAACCTCTTCACGTGGGACGGCAGGATCAATATAAAGAACGCGAAGTTCGCGAAGGACGAAGGGCCCGTTGACGAGGAGTGCCCGTGCTACATCTGCAGGACCTTTTCCAGGGCATATCTCCGGCATCTGCTCGTCTCCCATGAGCTGACGAGCTATTATCTCAATACGCTCCATAACCTGTTTTTTTATATGGAGTTGATGCGGAGGATCAGGGAGGCAATTCAACAGGGAAAATTCGAAGAATTTTATAAGGCATTCAAGTCCAGATATGAAGGAGGTGAATTTCAGGATGAATACAGCGTATGCAATGGGTAGCCAGCCGGCCGCGGGACAGGGCGGGGGAAGTCAGTGGATGAGCTTTCTTCCGCTGATACTCCTCTTTGCCGTCTTTTATTTTCTGCTTATCAGGCCGCAGCAGAAGAGGGCAAAACAGCAGAAGACCTTTATCGACAATCTGAAAAAGGGTGACAAAATTATAACATCGAGCGGGTTATATGGTACAATAACAGGAATAACCGACGATGCTATCACCATCGAAATTGCCGAAAAGGTAAGGGTAAAGGTAGCGAAGAACGCGGTTGCGGCACTTCAACAAACACAGTGAAAGGAGAACTAATGTGGGAAGGTATGAAAATATCGTAATAATCAGCCCTGATTGTACGAAAGAAGAAGAGGAGGACTTGCTCAAGAGGATACAGGCGAACATGGAGAGGGTTGGTGCGACGGTCGTGAAGCTCGACGACTGGGCAATACGGAGGCTCGCCTATCCGATCAAAAAGAAGGACAAGGGCCACTATTATTTCTTTCTCCTTGACATGAACGAGGCGAGCGTGGCGACGCTCGGGAAGTTTTACAAGACCGTCGATACGATCCTGCGACACCTCTTTGTCAATGTGGATGATAAAAAAGAGGGTCCGAAAAAGCCGCCCGATCCGATCGTTTTCGATGAACTGGAAGGTGAGTTCTGATGAACAAGGTTTTCCTCACCGGCACGTTAAAGACGCATCCGGAGATTACCTACACGCCAAAGGGGGAGAAGGTTGCAGCCTTTCCCCTCCAGGTTGAGGAAGGGGATCTCCGTATTGACGTTGTACACGTCGGTGAGGTCGACGGAGAAGGCCTGGGCCGGCAGGTGGGCAAAGAGATCATGGTCTCGGGCATGCTGACTCAGGCGAAGATGCAATCTCAGCGGGTAGTGAAAGTAAGGGCACATAAAATTTTTTGGATGGAGGATTAGATGCCAAGACCAACAAGGACACCAGGCAGAGGAGGCCACGATTCACAGAAAAAAAGGGTCTATGTGAGAAAAAGGGTCTGCAGATTCTGCCAGGACCAGAACCTCGAGATCGATTACAAGGACCCGAAGCTTTTAAAATACTATATTACGGAACGTGGAAAGATAATGCCGAGAAGGATGACGGGCACGTGCGCAAAACACCAGAGAAAGCTGAAAGAACACATAAAGATGGCGCGGCATATAGCGTTTTTACCGTTTACGACACTTTCAAGATAAGGGGGCTCGCGCATGAAAGTTATACTCACTGAAGACCTGAAAGGGACCGGTAAAAAAGGCGAGGTTGTCAATGTCAAGGACGGATATGGGAGGAACTTCCTGATCCCCGATGGCCGCGCAATCCCTGCAACAGAAGGGAACGTCAAGCGCTTTGAACATATTATCAAGAGCTTTGCAGGCAGGAAGGAGAGGGAGATAAAGTCTGCCGAGGACCTGAAGGCAAGGCTCGACGAGATAACGGTTACCCTGAAGAAGAAGGTAGGCGTTGACGGCAAGCTTTTCGGCGCCGTTACGCACAAGGACATTGCCGATGCAATAAAAGGAACGCTGGGCACAGAGATAGACAGGAAGACGATAAGGATTGAAGAGCCCATCAAGATGTCGGGCGCACACACCGTGACGGTCCATCTCCGGCAGGATATAAACGCCGTCCTGAAGATCGAGGTAGAGAAGGAAGAATAATGGTAAAGGCTGCAAGGGTCGCTAAGGAGGTGCAGGGCAGGGTCCCTCCGCAGAACCTGGAGGCGGAGCAGTCTCTTCTCGGCGGCCTTCTCGTGGATCCCGATTCGATGAACAAGGTTGTCGATGTCGTGGGTCCTGCGGATTTCTATAAGGACGCCCACGGCAGGATTTACGGGATCATGCTGGACCTCTATGAGCGGAATGAGCCCATAGACCTGATCACCATGAGCAGCCTGGCAAGGGACAGGAACATCCTCGAGGGCATCGGCGGCGTAACCTACCTGAATACGCTCGTTGACCTCATGCCGAGCGCGGCGAACATCGTCCAGTACGCGAAGATGGTGAAGGAGAAGTCTCTCCTGAGGAAGCTCATCAATACGGCAACGGAGATCATTGAAAAAGGTTTTCAGGTAGATTCGAACATAGACGGTTACATTGACGAGGCCGAGAAGCTGATCTTCCAGGTCTCGGAAGACAAGTTCAGGCCGTCGTTCTACTCCGTCAAGGATTTTGTGATGGAGAATGTAAAGACCATCGAAAGGCTCTATGAGAGAAAACAGTTTGTCACCGGCGTGCCCACGGGTTTTACGGAGATCGACAGGATGACGAGCGGCCTGCAGCCCTCCGACCTGATCGTTGTTGCAGGCAGGCCGAGCATGGGCAAGACGGCCTTCTGCATGAATATCGCCCAGTATGTATCGATGCTGAAAGAGACCGCTGTGCCCGTAGGGGTATTCTCCCTTGAGATGTCGAAAGAACAGCTCGTGACGAGGCTTCTGAGCTCTGAAGCGGATATCGAACATTCAAAGCTCAGGACAGGAACGCTCTCCGGGGCGGAATGGCCCAAGCTTGCCGATGCAGCGGGAAAATTGCGGGACGCCGCCATGTTCATCGACGATTCACCGGGATTGAGCGTGCTGGAAGTCCGGGCGAGGGCGAGAAGGCTGAAGAAGGAGCACGGCCTGGGTCTGCTGATCATCGACTACCTCCAGTTGATGAGGGGAAGATCCGGTGCGGACAGGCGGGAACAGGAGATATCGGAGATATCGAGGTCCATGAAGGCCCTTGCAAAGGAGCTGCAGATCCCCGTTATTGCCATCTCCCAGTTGAACCGCGCCCCCGAGCAGAGGGAAAAGGACAACAAGAGGCCGAGGCTGGCGGACCTCCGTGAGTCAGGCGCCATCGAGCAGGATGCCGACGTTATCTTTTTCATCTACAGGGACGTGATCTACAACAAGGAGATACAGGAAGAAGAAAAGGGTGTCGCGGAGATCATTATCGGGAAACAGAGGAACGGCCCGACAGGCACCGTTGAGCTGGCTTTTCAGGATAAGACCACTACCTTCAGAAATCTATACAGAGAATGAACGTCCCCAACCTCCTCTCTATCTTTCGTTTTTTTCTCACATTCTTTTTTATCATATCGGTGAATAGCGGGCGGTTACGCCTTGCGCTCTTTTTCTTTATCCTCCAGGGCATCAGCGACCTCCTCGACGGATTTCTCGCCCGGGTTATGGGTAAGAAGACGCACCTCGGCGCGTTCCTTGACCCCATTGCCGACAAGACGATGCTCGTCGCGTCGTTTATCCTTTTATACATTCACAAGATCGTGCCTTTCTGGCTGACATCCCTTGTGCTCGTCAGGGATATGGTCATTGCCTTCGGATTCCTTGTTCTGTACAAGCTGTCTTATACAAGACAACCTGCCCCGAGCATCTTCGGCAAGATCACGACGGCATGCCAGATCGTAACGATCGTCTACATACTCTGGTCCGAGGCGAGGCCGTACGGCGACGTATTTTTTTACGTCACCGCCTTATCGACGGCGGTCTCAGGCCTCCACTATATCGCCATCGGGCTCCGCATGATCTACAGGAGCCGGTTTCAGCAACCGGCGAACGGCAGTTGACCATCGCTGCAACGTAAGCTTATAAGGCAAAGGACTTCGGCAAGAAAGTGTTGACAATACACGTCCTTTTGATTAGTATAAGACAAAAAAATAATGGGAGGTTGCCATGGCCGTCAAGGTTGCCATAAACGGATTCGGAAGGATTGGGAGGCTTGTTCTCAGAGCCGGTTTTGGAGGCAAAGACGTGGAATTTGTAGCAGTCAATGATATTACGGACCCGAAGACACTTGCCCACCTGTTAAAATATGATTCCGTGCATGGGACCATGAACGCCGAGGTAAAGGCAAAAGAGGATGCGATAATGGTCGACGGCAAAGAGGTGAAGGCCTATGCGATCCGGGAGCCCGAGATGCTGCCGTGGAAAGACCTTGGTGTCGATGTGGTGCTGGAAAGCACCGGCAAGTTTACCGACAGGGCAGGTGCAGAGAGACATCTCAAGGCAGGCGCGAAGAAGGTCGTCATATCGGCCCCTGCAAAGAATCCCGATGTGACCTTTGTGCTCGGCGTCAACCAGGAGGTCTACGACAAGACAAAACATCATGTTATATCCATGGGCTCCTGCACGACGAACTGCCTTGCGCCGATAGCGAAGATACTCCAGAAAGAATACGGCATCGAGTACGGTTTTATGACCACCATCCACGCATTCACGAACGATCAGGTGGTCCTCGACGAACCACATAAAGACCTCCGCCGTGCGCGCGCAGCGGCCCTTTCCATGATACCGACCACGACCGGCGCGGCAAAGGCGATGTCGGAGGTAATCCCTGAGCTGAAGGGCAGACTGGACGGGATCTCCATAAGGGTCCCGACCCCGAACGTCTCTATCGTCGATTTCGTGGGCACGCTTGCGAAAAAGACCACGAAGGAAGAGATCAACGCGAAATTCATGGAATACGCGGCAGGACCGATGAAGGGCATCCTTGCCTGCTCGGATGAGCCCCTCGTTTCAAAGGATTTTAACGGAAACACCCATTCTTCAATAGTCGATATGCCCAACACGGCGGTGATCGGCGGCAATATGGTGAAGATACTGTCGTGGTATGATAACGAATGGGGCTTCTCGAACAGGATGCTGGAACTCCTCTCCTTTATCATGAAATAAGATAAGAAAGGGATCGAAAAAGGCGGCGATACTATGAAGTCTATAGATCAGGTTGATATTAACGGGAAACGGGTGCTGATCCGTGTTGATTTTAACGTTCCGCTCGATGAGAACGGGAATGTTACGGACGATACGCGGATAAAGGCCCATTTTCCGACGATCAATTATTGTCTTGACAGGAACGCAAAGGTGGTCCTCATGTCCCACATGGGCAGGCCCAAGGGCGTGAGGGTAGACAAGCTTTCCCTGAAGCCCGTGGCGGACAGACTTTCGAAGCTCATGGGGAGAGGGATAACCTTTACCGACGACTGCATCGGCGAAAAGGTCGAGGCCGCTGTCGCAGCGATGAACGAGGGCGATATCGTGCTCCTCGAGAACCTCAGGTTCCATATCGGCGATGAAAAGAACGACGGCGAATTTGCCCGTGCGCTTGCCCGGCTCTGCGACGTTTATGTCGATGACGCATTCGCGGTGTCTCACAGGAAGGCGGCCTCGAATACGGCGATCACGGAATTCGTGAAGGTCTGCGCAGCAGGCTTCCTTTTGAAGAACGAGATAGACTATTTCCAGAAGGCCATGGGGAACCCGGAGAGGCCGCTCGCGGCTATCATCGGGGGCGCAAAGGTCTCCGACAAGATAGGCGTACTGGAGAACCTCATCGAGAAGGTGGACCGTCTCGTTGTCGGCGGCGGAATGGCCTTTACATTCCTGAACGCCCTTGGATATGAAATCGGAAATTCCCTGTGCGAAAAGGAGATGCTCGATAAGGCAAGGACCATCATGGACAAGGCGAAGGCAAAAAATGTGAAGCTCTGCCTGCCTGTCGATTGCATTGTGGCGGAAAAGGCATCTGCCGATGCCGAAACGAAGGTCTGCAAGGTTGAAGAGATCCCGAAAGACGGCATCGGTCTTGATATCGGGCCGGCGACGATCACACTGTTCTCGGATTCCTTAAAAGACGCGAAGACGATCGTCTGGAACGGTCCCATGGGAATGTTCGAGATCGACAAATTCAGCAAAGGCACATACGCCGTGGCATCATCGGTAGCGGCATCGGGCGCGCTCTCGATCATAGGCGGCGGGGACACCGATTCGGCGGTGCATCGCGCAGGGGTGAGCTCCAGAATATCCTACATCTCAACAGGAGGAGGCGCGTTCCTCGAACTCCTGGAGGGGAAGACGATGCCTGCCGTTGAGGCACTGGAAAAGTGCGGGGGATAGATCATG
Organism: Syntrophorhabdus sp. PtaU1.Bin058; assembly: GCA_002067975.1. Classification (GTDB taxonomy): domain Bacteria; phylum Desulfobacterota; class Syntrophorhabdia; order Syntrophorhabdales; family Syntrophorhabdaceae; genus UBA5609. The sequence continues at coordinate 2,405 of MVRS01000196.1, read as the reverse complement.
AGAACATGGATGGTTGCAGGCAACTGGAAGATGAATAATACGATCCGCGAGGCGATGAGCCTTGCGAAGGGCGTGAAGGACGGCGTTGCGGGGATCAAGGGCGGCGAGGTCGTCTTAGCCCCGCCGTACACGGCCCTCCAGAGCGTCTATGAAACGATAAAGGGCTCGCAGGTGCTGCTCGCTGCACAGAATATCTATTTTGAGGACAAAGGCGCATATACCGGCGAGGTATCGCCGGCCATGCTGAAAGATGCAGGCTGCACATACGTCATCGTCGGCCACTCGGAGAGGAGAAAATATTTCCACGAGACCGATGAAGGCGTCAACGCGAAGGCGAAAAAGTGCCTCCAGGCAGGGTTGAAGCCGATCATATGCGTGGGCGAAACAGAGGCCGAGAGGGAAAAGGGCGTTACGGAATTCGTTATCGGCATCCAGGTCAAAAAGGCCCTCAACGGTATTGACAGGCTCGACAATATCGTCATCGCCTACGAACCCGTGTGGGCTATCGGCACAGGCAAGAACGCAACGCCCATTGAAGCGGAAGAGGTCCACAGGTTCATCAGGAACGTAGTAGGCGACATGTACGGTGATGTATGCAAAAAGATAATGATCCTCTACGGTGGAAGCGTAACGTCCGATAATGCCGGGGAGTTAATAGGCATGGAAGACGTTGACGGGGCGCTTGTCGGCGGAGCATCATTGAAAATTGACAGTTTTCTTGGTATAATAAAGGGCGTTACGGAGAAAAGACAATGATGACGGTTATCTCAATAATTCATGTGGTCGTTGCTATAGCGCTTATCCTTATCGTTCTCCTCCAGACGGGGAGAGGATCAGAGATCGGCGCCGCATTCGGCGGCGGCTCAAGCCAGACGCTGTTCGGAAGTTCGGGTTCGTCGGGTTTTATGACAAAGCTGACCACGGCGGTGGTTATCATCTTTATGGTAACAAGCCTTGGCCTTGCCTATATCTACAGCCACAGGGAAGTCACACTGAAAGTCGCTCCTGCACAGACCGAGGAGAAAGCGCCGGCCCCGGCGAATGCACCGGTCCAGGAGAAAAAATGAGTGCCGAAGTGGTGGAATTGGCAGACACACCATCTTGAGGGGGTGGCGGGGAGACCTGTGCGGGTTCAAATCCCGCCTTCGGCACCACTTGTATCTTTTTAAAAAAGACCGTCAGGTTCATTTCTAAACAGCAAAGAAGATCCTCGAACGATACACCCGTTTTCTGCTCTTCTTACCTCCTCACTTTCTGCTCTTCTGATTTTCTTCGTCCTTCGTCTTAGCGGAGCGGGCGTCCCTCGTCCTTCGGCTCTTTCCCGCCCCGTTTGCGCGTGATCATTTTATAAAATTGGACCTGGACTGAACGTCCGAAGTGTTTCTTGTATGCCTCGCCGATGACGTCCTCTATTTCAGTGCGAAGCGCTTCATACGTCCTCATAAGCTCGGTCCCTTTAGCCGTCACCTCCGAACTGCCTCCCGAAGCTCCCCCCTTCTTCCGAAGGGTGAGGCCGAATCCGAGACTGTGCTCGCAACTGGCGATGACGCGGCGCGCCTTACTATACGCCATCCCTATATAGGCGGCAGCCTCCCAGAGCGAACCCGTCAATTCCACCCCCTTCAGGAGCCGGTACGGACCTTCCCCGAATGACCTGACGCCTTTGTTTTCGAGCCATATTTTGTAGATAAGCTTCATACGTAATTATACTATATTGTAATTATACGCTATTTTCCACAGATTTAAAACCCCTGTATACGTATTGTGAAAAAAAATGCAAAAAAAACTTGACAGGTCGATAGACTTAATAATATATAACGAATACGTTATCTACACTAAAGGCCATCGAAGTTTGTATAGCACGATCCTCCTTCCTTTTACAGGTAAGGTTTTCCGGGGAGGGATACAGGATATGACAGCCGCCGTAAGTGATAACGGTAACGGCGGCAATGGGAATGGGGAGAGAAGGGGAACATGAAGAGCAAGGAGCGATTGTTGTGACTCAAGCGGTACTCCCCGGTACGTGCTTACCGGGGACAGACATCCGGGAGATGAAGGATGATGAAGACCCTCTTGCGGCAGATACTTCGATTGATGTAGTCCTGGCGCGGGCGTTGACGAAGGCTGAACAACCCGCCCGGATAGCTACGCCAAGAGTACCATCACCCATAACCACCACCGGATACGGGATGTGTCATAGAAACGCACGTCCGTATCCGCAATCCGACAAACCCCGGCCTGAAACATGGCCGGTATCATATTCAATCCAATATACAACCCAAAAAGGAGGTCATGATGCGTATGGGATTTAATCACGGTAAGGCATCCAGGAAGAAGACGGCATCCCTCATGATGGTGATGCTCTGGGTATGGGGGCTTCTGGCATCCAGTCCTGCATTTGCAGC
>MVRS01000195.1 GCA_002067975.1 Syntrophorhabdus sp. PtaU1.Bin058 | reverse complement strand
AACAACAAGAAGCCTTTTCATTCTGTAAAATAATACCATATGTACCCTTGAAAATCCATTAGAGGCAGTGAATAGCATAAAGGCAGTGAATAGTCGACAGTCGATAGTGAATAGTGAGAAACCAGATGCCGGCCAGGAAAATTGCGAGAGGTTATGAGCGAGGTGCAAGGAACGAGGAACAAGTTTCTTGTTACCTTTCACCGTTTACCTTTCACTTTTCACTCTACCGTATCACCCTGCCGATGCGGGGCCACCGTATATAATACAGGGGGTTATCGGGATGTGAGTTCCATGAGAAATAGAGGATGAAGGCCTTTCCTACAAGGTCTTCCTTCTTCACGAAACCCCAGAACCTGCTATCAAGACTATTGTCCCTGTTGTCGCCCATGACGAAATAGGAGTCCTTGGGCACCTTAATGGACGGTAAATTGTCTCTGGGGGCAAGATCGCCCGGGATGACAGGCGCCTGTGAATAGTATCCCCACGGGTCCTTCATCTTTTTTCCGTTTACGTAGATAGTTTTATCCTTGATCTCCACGGTATCGCCCTCCCTGGCGATAACCCTCTTTATGAAGTCTTTGCTTCTGTCCACGGGGAAACGGAAGACAACGACGTCGCCCTGGACAGGCTTATCAAGTTCGAAGATAACGATGTCGGTAAAGGGCACCTTTACTACATAGCTAAGCCTGTTGACGAGAAGGTGGTCACCGATCAGGAGCGTTGGTTCCATGGAACTCGATGGTATCTTGAATGCCTGGATAAAGAAGCTGCGGACGAAAAAGGCAATGATCGCTGCTATGATGAGAGACTCGATATACTCCCTGGTCTTGCTCTTGGTCTTTTGAGGCTCTACCGGTTTGCTGTCTGCGGCCGGCGCTTCGCCTTTTTTATGTTTTTTATTCATCAAACCTCCATGCTACCCGTAAATCGTGAGGCGTGAGTCGTAAGGGGTTAAACCGCCTAACGCCTAACGCCTTACGTTTCACGGTATTTTTACATCCTCTCCGGCGCCGATACGCCGAGTATATTAAGACCTGTCCGGATTACCTCTCTGAGCATGTGAAGAAGCAATAATCTCGCAAGGGTCAATTCCCTGTCGTCGCCGAGCACCCTCGTCTTGTTATAGTAGCTGTGAAAATCTCCTACGAGATCGAGGAGATAAAAGGTGATCCTATGAGGTTCGAAGCTCCTGGCGCATCCTTCGATGACATCGTGGAAATGGATGATCCCTTTTATGAGGCTGATCTCGTCCTCCTGCGTCAGAAGGTGCAGGTCGGCCTTTGGTAATTGATCAATGCCGATGCCTTCCTCTCCGGCGTTCCTGAAGATGCTCATGATCCTTGCATGGGCATACTGCACGTAGTATACGGGGTTTTCATTCGAGGTCTTCTTGGCGAGATCGAGGTCGAATTCGAGGTGGGCGTCGCTTTTCCTCATGAGAAAGAAGAACCGTGCCGCGTCCCTTCCGACCTCGTCGAGGACCTCCCTGAGCGTGGTGAATGCCCCTGCGCGGGTAGACATGCCGACGGGCTTTCCGTCCTTCAGGAGCGAGACGAACTGGATCAGTATGACCTTGAGGTCTTCCTTGTCCTTTCCGAGCGCCTGGATCGCTGCCTTCAGGCGCGGTATATACCCGTGATGGTCTGAGCCCCATATGTCGACCAGGGTCTCGTAGGAACGTTCAAATTTGTCGAGATGATATGCGATGTCGGACGTAAAGTAGGTCTTCTCCCCGTCAGATTTGATAAGGACCCTGTCCTCATCCTTTTCAAAGGAGCTTGTTTGAAACCAGAGGGCGCCGTCCTTCTCATACGCATATCCCTTGTCCTTCAGCAGCGCAAGGGTATCGTCAATAATGCCCCTTTCATAGAGCCCCGACTCTTTGTAATAGCTGTCAAAGTGGACCCCGAAGTCTTCAAGGTCCTTCACAATGCCGTTCATGATGACCTCGCCGGAGAACTTCGCCATAAAGGCTATGGCGTCTTCCTCCGCAGAAGGGACCTCAATGTTTTTGTCGATGATCTCCCGGGCAAGGTCCTTGATGTAATCTCCCTGATAGAGGTCCTGTTCATAGGAGACCTGGAGTCCTTTCAGCTCCTGCCACCGGAGGAACGTTGACCTGCCGAGCGTCTTGATCTGCCTGCCGGCATCGTTGATGTAGTATTCCTTCGTTACATCGTAACCGGCTTTCGAAAGGATGTTGGCGAGGACATCGCCGACAGCCGCTCCCCTGCCGTGGCCGATATGCAAGGGGCCGGTAGGGTTTGCGCTGACAAACTCGATGAGGACCTTGCTCCCCTTGCCCATTCCGGGGAAGAGGGCCCCGATCCCCTTCGCATATACATCCTGCAAGAGTTCCTGCCAGAGGGCATCCTTTACATAGAAATTGATAAAGCCTTTTCCCGCGACGTCGACCTTGTCGCAGACGGCATTGAGATCCATATGCTGCACGAGCATCCCTGCAACCTCTTTCGGGTTCTTTTTCAGGACCGGAGCGAGGAGAAAGGCGATATTCGTAGAGTAATCGCCGTGTCCTTTTTCCCTGGGGATTTCTATGATGGGATTGATCTCAGTGTCAACAGGGAGGATGCCGTCTTTTTTACAACCTTCACATGCGTCCTTTATGATCGCCGCTATGCTTCTTTTGATCATCTGGTTTCTTCTCATCCTTGATAGATAGGTCTTTCGCGTAATCGGGACATCTGAGCGAGACGTCCTTGCTTCTTAAAAATTTTTTCTGACAGTCTTTTCTCCATGCACAGACTACACAGAGCGATTGTTCTTCTCCCATAGAGCCTCCATGAGGATCTCCTTATAACAGGCGGGGCGTCTCCCTTGCAAGATGGGCCATTCCCTGCGCACATGCTGGAGGTATCCTGGATCGATATCTGCGAGGAGTACGCTATCGGTCCTTCCCGTCGGTCCTCCAACCAGCTCGCCCTCCGGATTGACGCAAAAACTCATACCGTAAAAGTCCTGTGTTGCCTCGCTCCCGACCCTGTTGACGCGCATGACATAGACGCTGTTGGCAATGGCATTACCCGACAGCACGGTCTGCCAGATATGCTGCGATTTAAAGGCGCAGGCAGTTGGGGCAAAGACGATGTCGGCACCTTTCAGCCTGAGGACCTTTATACCCTCCTGATAGAAGTTATCCCAGGAGACCTGGACGCCAATAGTGCCGTGAGGCGTCTGGAAGACCGGGAGCCCCTGGTTACCCGGGGAGAAATAGAACTTTTCCTCCCAGAGAGGTATATCGGTAATGTGGAGTTTCCTGTATGTGCCAATAGTGGTATCGCTATTGAAAACGACCGAAGTATTGAAATACTTCTTTCCTGATTTTTCAAATATGGGAAGGATAACGACGCTGTCGGTTCCCTTAAGGTTGTTTTTAAAGAGCCGGATTGTCTGTCCATCAGTCTTTTCGGCAAATTGCAAGGCCTCTTCATCCCTGTCCTTTGGGAACCATGGGAGATTGAAGAGTTCCTGGAAGCAGATGAATTTTGCATTCTCCCTGAGTGCAACGGCAAGGAGCTGGAGCGCCTTTTCGTTGTTTCTCTCCCTGTCGGGAGAACATGCAAATTGTATCCCGGCTATCTTCATAATACGCAAAGAAAACTAACAGATGGGAAAGAGGCCTGTCAAGGAAAAAACCTGAACCCCGGCAGTCAGCAGTCAGCTATCAGCACAAAGAAACTGCCTAAAGGCTGAAGGCTGATAGCTGACTGCTGTAAGCTTTTGTTTTTAGTAATTCTCCGCCAGCAGTTCGTAGTATGCCTGCTCATGGGCGCAGGAAGGACACTGCAAGGGTGCCTCCTTTCCTTCGTAGACATAGCCGCAGTTCCTGCACCTCCATTTTACCACCGTGTCTCTTTTAAAGACCCTGTTATTCTCCATATTGGCGATAAGGGCCCGGTATCTCTTTTCGTGTTGTGCCTCAACCTTGGCGATCTCCCTGAAGAGCGTTGCTATCTCGTTAAAGCCTTCTTCGTCTGCGATGTTCGCTGCATCCGGGTAGAGCACTGAATGCTCGAAATTTTCACCTGCTGCAGCAGCCTTCAGGTTGTCTATTGTATTGCCTATTACGCCGGCAGGGTATGATGCGGTAATCTCTACATCCCCGCCTTCGAGGAATTGAAAAAACCTCTTGGCATGCTCCTTTTCATTATCCGCAGTATCGGCGAAGATCCATGATATCTGCTCGTATCCTTCTTTCTTGGCCTGCGATGAGAAATAGGTATACCTGTTCCTTGCCTGAGATTCGCCGGCAAAGCTTGCAAGCAGATTCTGTTCAGTCTTTGTTCCTTTTACGGATTTCATGATGTCCTCCTTTTCACCTCATAGCGACAAACCCGTAAGTTGTGAGGCGTAAGTCGTAAGGGAGAAAGGCAGCGAAGAGTATAGAGCTGAGAGCAGAGAGCCAAAAAAATGCCTTACGCCTAACGTTTCACCAGGGGCTATCGGCCGTGTTCTCAGTTTTTCCAGAGCCCGTGCAGGTTGCAGTATTCACGGGCGATGACATTTTCACCCTTTACAGGGAAAAAGGCCTCAGGCGCCATACCCGGTGCCAGGAACTGGCGATAGACCTTGCCGTCAATTATTGCCTCGATCAGGACGATAAAATGCTGCTCTTCCATGGGATGGGCAACGCTGCCGACCTTTATCTTGATACCGTCAGCCGTTTTTTCTATAACAGGGACATGCTTTTCTTTCGCAGCATCCACGGTGTTTTCCTGCATAAGCTTCATGGGCTCATTGCAGCACACAAGCTGTCCTCTTCCGCCAAACAGGACCTCCACGACATTCCCGCAGATTGCACATTTGTAAACCTGTAGTCTTTCAGCCATGATGTACCTCCTTAATTTTTGGTTTTATGATTCTCGCGCGACAGACAATCCTTACAAGTACCCTTAAAATAGCCCTGTATCTCTTCTATGCTGTGGCCCTCGATCTCCATGGCCTCGGCATAGGTACACCGTACATTCACGTCGATGATCCTGCCGCACTGTTTGCACAGCAGGTGGTGGTGCGGCTTTGTCTCGTAATCGTACCGCATCTCTTCAGGCGTGATCGTGAGGCAGTGTACCAGCCCCTTTTCCGCAAAGGTGTTGAGTGCATTATAAACCGTTGTCTTTGAGATCGTCGGTATCTCCTTCGAGAGTTCGTCATATATCATATTCACGTTCATGTGGTCTTTGTTTTTTACAAGGATCTCCAGTATTTTTATACGCTGGTGCGATGGTTGTATGTTCTTTGACTGGAGTATTTTAATAAGATTTTCCATATCTGTAATAATTATAAATCAATATTTAATACAATTTTGTAACCATGTCAAGGAAAAATAGTAATCAAAAGGTGAAAGGGGGAAAATAACACCCGTTCAATGTTCTATATTCAACGTTCAATGTTAAAACATGGCAGAGAGAACGAATGGGTCAGGCAGCAACGGTGAAAGACATGAATTTAAAAAACCTTGAACGTAGAACAGCTTTTTGCCTTACGACTTACGCCTGACGGTCTTCCCGATATACGATATACGAAATACGATATACGATCTTCTGTGAGCTGGTTTTCCGTTTACGGTTTCGGATGGTTTTTAAAGAATTCCCAGATCAGGTCTGTCGCGGAGACCCCGTAGATGGGTTCATCGGCGCCGATATACCCTAACTTTTTGCCCCCGGGCCAGGCATGACCTCCATCCATGATAGTATAGAGAAGGACCTCGGTGCCTGATAACCCGCCGGTGTAAAGCTCTTTGACGAGGCGTCCTTTTTCTTCTCTTTCCGGCGTTGCCGAACATTGGTCATTCTTTGTCCAGAACGAAACGGCATAAGAAACGGGCGTATCGGTACGGTCGTGATTATCTGCCATCTTCAGAGATTTACCGCCGTTATAGCGGACGTGGTCGTCAAACTTGCCGTGGAATATGACAACAGAGACAGGATATGCGGGATTGCAATCTTTGACATTCAGTGCCCCTGCCACGGGACCGATAGCGGCAATCTTGTCGGACAGTTCGCAGGCAAGACGATAGCTCATCATGGCGCCGTTCGATATGCCCGTTACATAGATGCGCTTCGGATCGATAGGTAATTCCTTTTCGAGCTTTTCGATAAGGGCCTTGATAAAACCCACATCGTCGATGTTGTTTTCAAGGGCATATCCGCAGCAATTTCCCGAGTTCCATGTGAGGAAGATGTTCCTGCCTATCCAGCTTGTTCCATCGGGGTAGGCGACGATAAACCCTTCCGTATTTGCCTTCTGGCTGAAACCGGTCACGCGGGCTGCGTTCTTTGCATTCCCGCCGCCGCCGTGAAGGACGATGACAAGAGGGACGGATTTCGGCTTCTGGACCACGTATATAGTGGGGATGTACAGCCTGTATGTCCTTGCCATGCCGGCATGCGTCAGCGAACCGTCGTGGTATCCCGGTCTCCCGTAAGTCTCTGCAGGCGCGTGCCGGGCAACGAGAAGGAACAGGATAATGATCATCGTGAAAAAACGCAGGATTTTTTTCATAGTATGTCCAAATGTTACCAGAGAATATATGATTTGTAAATACCGGGGGTTGATCGTTGTATGGGGTTATTTTGTTTTACCTGACCTTGTTTTTGTGATAATTTATGAAGAATGTTTGGCATCGGTCTCCCGGAACTCATTGTTATCATGGTGGTTGCTTTGCTGGTAGTAGGGCCTTCGAAGCTGCCTGAACTCGCAAAGTCTCTCGGCAAAGCCCTTTCAGAGTTCAGGAGGATGGCGGATGAGGTAAAAGGGACCATTGAGGAGGAGATGACGGAGGCCGAAACTCCCCGGGAAGAAAAACCCCCTGATGTCGCCGTCGAAGAGGCATATTCCGGGGAAACTCCGGGAGAAACCGAACAGCACGCTCAGAACACGAACGGGGAACAACATACAAAGATCCCTGAAGGCGGGACACTACGCGGATAAAAAAATACCGACAGACAAAACCGAAGACCCATGGTTCAACAATCATCAGTGGATGACAAGCAACCGTTCCTTTCCCACCTCAAGGAACTGCGCGACCGGATACTGGTCTGCATTGTAGCGACCGGAATAGCGTTCATATTGACATACTATTTCAAGGAAAAGATATTTGCCTTTCTTATGGAGCCTTTCGTCAAGGTGATGCCTGAAAAAAGTTCTTTTATATTTACCGGCGTTACTGAGGCGTTTATTACCTATTTCAAGATATCCTTTGTTGCCGCCCTCTTTGTCTCTGCCCCCGTGATCCTCTATGAGTTCTGGATGTTCGTGTCCCCCGGCCTCTACGAAAAGGAAAAGCGTTACGTCTACCCTTTTATCGTTCTGGGCAGCGTCTGCTTTATCTGCGGCGCCCTGTTCTGCTATTATATTGTAATGCCCCTTGTGTACAGGTTTTTTGTTAGTTATGCCGCTGAATTCATTATCCCCATGCCTGATCTGAAAAGCTATATGGGCCTGACCCTGAAGATGCTCATCATGTTCGGGTTGCTTTTTCAATTGCCGCTTGTCGCCTTTTACCTTGCAAAGGCAGGGATCATACATCACAGGATGCTCTCATCAAAGCGGAGGTATGCGATCCTTGCAATTGTCATTGTGAGCGCCGTCATTACGCCGCCGGATGTGTCAAGCCAGCTCCTCATCGCCATTCCGTTGTGGGGACTTTATGAATTGAGCATTGTCATAGTGAGGGTCTTTGGAAAGAAGGAGAGGGTCAATGAAAAAGCTTAATGTCGTTATCCTCGCTGCAGGAAAGGGCGAGAGGATGGTCTCGAAAAGGCCGAAGGTGATGCACGAGATCATGGGAAGACCCATGATACGCTACGTGGTCGAGAGGGCGCAGGAGCTTTCACCGGCAAGGATTATTGTCGTTGTCGGCTACGGCCGGGAGAAGGTTGAGGAATACCTGAGACCCCATCCCGTTACATGCGCCACTCAGAAGGCTCAAAAAGGAACGGCCCATGCCTTGCTCTCCGCCGGCAAGTTCATTGACGGTGGCGATGTCCTCGTTCTCTACGGCGATGTCCCGATCATAGAAAAGGAGACATTGAGAGATTTCCTTGCCTTTTACGAGAAGACACAATGCATTACCTTCATGACAACGGACGTCCCGGACCCCGGCGGGTACGGGAGGGTCATCATGTCCGGCGATGATATACTCGCGATCAGAGAACACATCGATGCTACCCCGAAAGAACGGGAGATCAACCGCATCAACACGGGCATCTGCATCATTCCGTCAAAGTCTTTCCCCTTGCTGAGATCAATAACTGCCGATAACAAAAAGGGGGAATATTACCTTACCGATATCTGCAAGGTTGGACGGCAAAAGGGGCAGGGCATCAAAGGATATAATCATAAGGACGCCCGGGAGGTCCTCGGCATCAATACGCGGAAGGAGCTTCTGGAGGCAAACGAGATCATGCGGCAGAGGGTCATAGGACAGCACATGCAAAAAGGGGTGACGGTCCTGGACAGGAACGTTTATATCGAAAACGGCGTAAAGATCGGCATGGATACAACGATATTCCCCAACTGTTACCTTCACGGAGATACCGTGATAGGGAGCGATGTTGTGATAGGTCCCAACGTTGTCGTGAAGGACTCGGTGATACACGATAACGTGATCATTGAAGGCTTCGTGATCATCGAGGGGGCCGAGATTAAAGAAGGCGCGAAGATAGGGCCTTTTTCCAGGCTGAGGCCCGGGACGTCTATCGGCAAAGGCGCCAGGATAGGCAATTTCGTGGAGGTCAAGAACTCACGGATAGACAGGGACGCCAGGGCAGGCCATCTTGCCTATATCGGTGATGCAGAGATAGGAAAAAACGTTAACATCGGGGCAGGGACGATTACTTGTAATTTCGACGGGATAAAGAAACACAGGACCGTAATAGGGGACAACGTCCTTGTCGGCAGTAATACGGAGCTTGTGGCCCCTGTGAAGATAGGCAGGGATGCAGTGATCGGCGCCGGCTCGACCATTACAGAGGATGTACCGGGGGGAGCCCTTGCATTAACGCGAACCCGGCAGAAGCATGTTCCTGGATACAGGAGGAAAAAGAGATGTGCGGAATAGTAGGGTATAAAGGGAAAAAAGATGCCTGCGGGATATTGATAGAGGCCCTGAAGAGGCTCGAATACAGGGGTTATGATTCGGCGGGTATTGCGGTATGGCACGAGGGCAAGGTCGAGGTAGCCCGGAAGAAGGGGAAGGTCGATGAACTGAGAAAGGTCATCGCGGACGGCAGCTTCACGGGGAAGATGGGCCTCGCGCATACGAGGTGGGCAACGCACGGCACGCCGTCAGAGCACAATGCCCACCCGCATAAGGCCGGAGACGTGGTTGTCGTTCACAACGGCATCATAGAGAACTACATCGAGCTGAAGGAACGCCTGAGAAAGGAAGGTCATAAATTCCTCTCCGATACGGACACGGAGGTCATACCCCACCTTATCGCAAGTTATCTTAAAAAGGGCATGGACTTTGTCGATGCCGTCAGGTCGGCCCTGAAGGAACTCAAGGGCTCCTACGCCCTGGGGATCATCCGTGAGACGGACAAGATGCTCATTGCGGCAAGGAAGGAAAGCCCCCTCATCATCGGCGTCGGCGCCGGCGAATACTTTATCGCAAGCGACGCCCCGGCGATCATCAACAGGACAAAGCGGTTCATCTTCCTTGAGGATGACGATATAGCGATCTTCGCCGACGGCACGGTGAGATTGATCGACCTCGAAGGCAAGACCGTTAAAAGGGAGATACACCAGGTCCAGTGGTCCGATGCAATGGCGGAAAAAGGCGGCTTCAAACATTTTATGCTGAAGGAGATCTTCGAGCAGCCGAGGGCAATATCGGATACGCTTATAGGAAGGGTGAAAGAAGAGAGGGGAGAGGTGGCCTTTGAAGAGCTGAAATTGCCGGACCTTGCGAAGGTCAAAAAGATATGGATGGTCGCCTGCGGCACCTCATATCACGCCTGCATGATCGGGAAATATCTCTTTGAATCCGTGCTGCATATCCCCGTTGAAACGGATATCGCCTCTGAATTCCGTTACAGGGAACCGATCCTCAAAAAGGATGACATGCTGGTCCTCGTCTCGCAGTCCGGTGAAACGGCCGATACCATCGCGGCGATGAAGGAAGGGAAGAAAAGGGGCGTCTACACGCTCTCCATCTGCAACGTCCTCGGCAGCACGCTCGCGCGGGATGCCGACGGCGTGATCTTCACCCATGCAGGCCCGGAGATAGGCGTTGCCTCCACAAAGGCATTTACGACGCAGATCTCGGTCCTCTTCCTCCTTATGCTCCACATTGGCGAGAGACTCGGCAAGCTCAACAAGCAGGACATCAGCAGGTACATAAATGAGATAAAGCAGATCCCCCACAAGGTACAGTCAATCCTCGACATGTCGGGCCAGATTGAGGAGATGGCAAGGAGATACATGGTCCACCGCGACTTCCTTTATCTGGGGAGAGGGATCAATTACCCGGCAGTGCTCGAGGGCGCCTTGAAGCTCAAGGAGATCTCCTACATCCATGCCGAGGCATATGCGGCAGGGGAGATGAAGCACGGCCCCATCGCCCTTATCGACGAGAACATGCCCGTCGTCTTTGTGTCGCCTCACGACCATACGTACAAAAAGACATGCAGCAACGTGGAAGAGGTGATCTCGCGAAGGGGCAGGGTACTGATCTTTACCGATGACCCGTTGCACGAGATGGCAGACCGCGTGGAGACCTTCTTTGTGTTGCCTCAGACGATCTATGCGCTCCAGCCGATCCTGTCTGTGGTGCCGCTCCAACTCCTTGCATATTATATCGCAAATTTCCTTGGAACCGACGTAGACCAGCCGCGCAACCTGGCCAAGAGCGTGACGGTGGAGTAATCAGCGAACAACAGACAGAGGACAGTCGATAGTCGTAAGTAGATAGTCGTCAATCGTAAGGCGTAAAGGAATAAACCCCGGATCACCGCTTCGCTTAAGCCTATGGCGGTGATGCCGGTTCTTCCACCTCCCTTGATTACCAAAAAGTAACATTTCAGAAATGTCCCGGTAACCTTCGTAATCGTATAATTGCCGCAATACAAAAACAGGAGGAACGACAGGCATGAGAAAGATCAATTCAGTGTTGTTCAAAACGGTTTTTTTATTGCTGGCGCTGTGCATCGTTACCACGACGGCAATGGCGGATGACGACGATGATGATTTTTACGTCAAGCCGTCAATCACTGCGGAGCAGGCTGTCTCTGCCGTCAAGGATACCCTGCCGAAGTTAACCGCAGGCAAGAGTTTCGTCAAGAGGGGCGAACATGGAAAGAAGAAACTTGAGGTGCCTCTTGTCCTTGACGGTAGGATCGTATCCAAGATCAAGCTCGACCCTGCCTCGGGTGAAGTCCTGACCAGGGGGCAGAGGGTCCCGGTGCGCAATGTAACGGTTTCGCAGGAGCTGACAACGAAGATCGTTCGACAGACCATCCCGAAGCTGGAGGTGGCATCCGTTAGATTGGGTGAACACGGTGAATGGAAGGTGGACCTAACACTCAATAAGGCTGTTGTTGCCTGTGTAAGCGTCCGCGGCATTGACGGTTATATCCTTCCCGACCGGGAGACAACCAGGGACGCAGCGATATACTGACATTATAGATTAAGATACCCTTGCCGGTCGACTATGAAACGCGTCGCCGGTGAGGGTATCCTGTATCGATTGAGGTGACCAGATTATGATGAGTTTTTCTTTATGCCAAAGATGGTACTCCCACAAAACCTTTTTACAATGTTTTGAAGCAACTAAACCAATCCTGGATTTTATTCAAAGATCGCTGGTTCTGTTATATCAATCGGCAATAGAGCCGATATTGCGGATGTTGCTGATCTTTTCGCGGAAGAACAGACAGGCAGAAACCTGCTTGCGCTGGGTTAAAGAAACCTCGGGGGCGTATCTGAATCTCGAATGGGTGATGTTCATCAGGGAATTTATCAGATCACCCCGCACCATAGGCGCGATCTATCCAAGCTCCGGAAAGCTGGCAAGGTGCATGGCCGAAGAGGTCATTGTGAACGAAAATGATCTTGTTGTTGAGCTGGGGGCGGGTACGGGCAGGGTCACAGAGGCCTTGCTGAGGCGCGGGTTACCGCCGGACCGGCTTATCGTCGTCGAAAGATCACATGAACTGGCAGCCACCCTGCGGAAAAGATTTCCGCTGGTCGATGTCATTGAAGGCGATGCCGCCGATCTGCTTCTTTTGTTAAGAGGATACAACGTGGATGATATACAGTACGTCGTCTCCGGTTTGCCTTTTCGAACGCTGTTGCCTTCTGCGGCAGATGCGATCACAAAGCAGGTGGTTCAATTGATGAACGACAATGCGAGGTTTATTCAATTTACCTATAGCCTGCACAACAGACAGCCGGGGTGCTTTGCAGACTTCAGGCTGATCAGATCATTAATCGTCTGGCCCAACATACCGCCTGCGTGCGTGAACGTTTTTATAAAAGGAGACTGAGGCGGTCTTGTCTGCCTCGATAGGCGGGCCCGGGCAGGAAGGAGGTTTTATGTACGGTGCGGATATTGTCAGGAGAAAGAGCAGATCGTTCCGTCTCAACAGGAGCAACCTCAGGGACATCGTGCTTCTGTGCGCGGTCCTCTCATCGCCCCTGTTCCCTCTCACGGGGTATGAGTTGTTTTTCTCGTTGGCGCTCCTGGGTGCAGGCTGTCTTCTTCACATAGTTGCAAAGGGACAGCTTATCCGGAACGTGACCCTGTGCAGGAAGGGTCTTTATGGGATGGTGCGCCATCCGTACTATCTTGCAAATTACGTGATAGACTCCGCGATATGTCTCCTTTCGGGGAACATCTGTCTCGTAGCGCTCTATCCCTTTTTCTTCTTCTGGGCCTATGGTCCCACATTCGAAAAAGAAGAGCACTACCTTGCCTCCGAACATGGACGCCTTTTCCACGAGCACGTGAACAGCACGCCGCAGGTCTTTCCCCACAGCGGCTCCGTTTCCGGAGGGAGAAGGTTTCTCGAAGGCTTCTGCAGAAAACGGGTCAGCCTGAAGGAGTGGGCGCGTGCGGCACGGTTCTGGGCTTCGGCGCTCTTCATCATGTTCGTTCATGAGGTGAGAGAGGACGGCCTGCGCGTGTTTTACGGGACCGATACTGACGGCCTTGTCCTCCTTAGTATGATTGCCGTATTATCAGTAACGAGTTTCCTGCTCCTGTCAAAAAGAAGCGGAGCAGACAATTCCGTACCCGAATAAATGAGCGGGTATAGGATGCCTTCTTGCCTTGAAGCAAACCCCCCATACTCCTGATGGTGAGACGGCGTCCATACCTGCCTTATATACTTTGCATTGGTAATTGTTGCCGTCTGAAGTGATTTAATTTCTTAAAGATGTAATCTATTTGTCGATCCTTAACAGCCTGCGGATGTTATCGCATGCAAACTTCTTGGCGGTCTCAGGAGTCAGCTTGTTTAGCAGGACATTGTACTTGGTTAGCTCATTCGGGTAGTTAGTCCAGTGGCCGACCGTGTCCGATCCGAGCAAGAAGCGGTCGGGGAAACGCTCTATCAATGCTATCCACCCGGTAAAACTCTCGGTGTCCTTAACGATGGTGTCATAGACGACCCAGGAGAGGTCAATGTTAAGGTTTGGGTAGGTCTCAAGTATCCGAACAAGCTCCTTTCTCAAGGAGGGGACCTCAACCCTGCGCGAAATGCCTGCGTGTGCCCAGATGAATATTGTGCCAGGATTGGCGGCGAGAGCGCGTTCCATCTCGTGGAGGTAGATAGGCTCCCGTTTCCAAGCCGAAGAGATGTTGTGGTGGATCAGCACAGGGAGGCCGTGCTTTGCGGCGATGCGGTAGACCTCCATCAGTGCGGGGTGGTCGGCGCGCGGAGGTTCGCCATAGGCGAAGGCGGTTAGGTCGTCGTGGCGGGACATCAACTCTCCTATACCACGCCAAAAGCCGGGATAAAGGCGCAGGACGGTTTCTATATACTCCGCGGCGTTCCGATCCAGCGGGTTTATACCGGAGATGAAGGGATAAAAGCGTTTCCGCACCTTTTCCGGCTGCTGCAGCAGTTCTTGAGCCAGAATGAAATCGGTAGCCGAGTAGTAATAGGCGCGTGCATCCGTGTCGAGGTAGTAGTCAGGGCGGATGGGGTCGGATTCGCTCCACATCTTGACGATGGGCATGCCGAATATGACCGCCGCCTCAATGCCGATGGCGTCCATCTGCTTAACAAGCGCTGGGAAGCCGTCAGTCTTCTGGGTGAAGTCAAGATAGTGCAGATGCGAATCCCACGATGGGATCAGCATCCTTTCCTCCGCTGCCACTGGGGATAGCGCACAAAAGACCAGCAAAATTCCGAACAGGGCAAGAATTTTCAGTTTCTTTATATTCATCGGATCATCCCTCCTTCTTTTGCTGTAAACATCCGGTTCATTTTTTCTTCTTATAGACTAATACTTAATATACCAACCTGGTGATATATTAGGCAAAGAAAAATCAATCCTGTATTTTCTCCATTTCGAGCAAAACCCAAAGAGACTTCCCCTGCAATACCCCCCCATACCCCTGATGGCGAGATCACGTCCATGCCCGCCTTATATATTTTGCGTTGGTAATTGTTGCCGTCTGAAGTGATTTAATTTCTTAAGAACGTCTACTTGGCGTTTAAAAGCTTTTTTATCATCTGCATGCAGGGTAGTGTCTCGCCGTTCTGCAATTCATGAATAGATTCCCCGGTGCACTCGAATCCTATATGCTCATAAAACGATACTGCATTGAGGGTTGATTTAAGACTTATTGTCTTGAGGCCCCGATTGCGGACCATGCTTTCTGCAAGACCTAAAAGACAACGACCCAAACCTTTTTGAACTGCCCATGGAGCAATATACAAAGCGTATACTTCTCCAAGCTCTTTGTTGAATATGAGCAAACCGGATATTTGTCCTTTTACATCTTCCGACACATAGCATTCATAGCTTTCTATTCCCTGAACATAGCGGTCGGGAGTAATGCTCTCTGTCCACGCATGAATTTGTGAGGGCGTATACGCATTTGAACACAGTTCCCTGATGGAGGAAACATGTGCCTGATAAATCATTGCAACATCATTCTTTGTTGCTTTACGAATCATGAACATTACTTAGCCTGGCAGGTAATAGTAGATCGTACTCGAGATTGTAAAGAAAACCGTTCGGCGTAGTACATGAGTGGTTTATAATCCCCTACGGTTTACAATTAGCGACTTTACGGGTATGTCTCTATCACCCCGCCCAGGGAGCATGCCGCTATTGGCGGGCAGAGAATTATAATTTTTAGGGGGCTACTCACCCGCATCCAGCCCGTCTTCATCGTCGAGTCCAACTTCTTTCAAGTCCTGTTCTTCCTTAAAACCACTTGCGACCTCGGGAGATAGGCCGCTTTCCGAGACTATCTTTGGTTCACCGTTACCGTACTGGACTGTCTCAGAGGAAGTTTCAAACCCGTCATCATATACGGAATAATTTATGGTTTCAGGAAAACCTGCGCAACCCGCAAGGATTAATACCGACACTGTGACAATAGCGCAAATCGAAGCCACCTTGCATCTCTTCAGAACCATTGCATATATCTCCAGGGATAACGGAGTAATTTCAATAAGTCAACCATACCGTGCAGACACCTCAGTGCGAAAATACATTCGCACTATATACTACGTACCTGATTATTATTCAAGGCAAAATAACTCAGACCATCAGGGACATAGTTGGCTACGGTAACGTGAGAAACAACGCGACTAATGCGCGTCCTTGACCGGAGCAAGTTCACCTTGAGACAACATTACCTTCATCCCCTCCAAAGGTACGTTCTGCCCTATATATGACCCCAAGGGTGCAATCATGTCTTCAACGATTTGTTCGCTCTCACCGGTCTATTATAGTCCAATAATCTCCCTTGGTGTTTGGCTTACCGTTTTTATCACAGCGCGAGACACGTATTTGCGTGGATGGCACTTGAAGTTTTATCCAAGCAGGAGCGGGTTGCCCCCCTTGGGTCTTTTGGATCATCCATTTTGGCCATCTTGCGGTTTGGAGTTGAACCGGTTTTTTGGGCGACATCAACAGAAAATGAGGAAATACGTGCTGCCAGCGATTGCCATTATCTCCGAAAATCTCGCGTAGCCTATCAGCCTTTGAGTCCATCTGGCTGTTTGTCCAACCTGTAAACGCTTTTGCTTCGACTATAATGATATGGTACGTATTATCTACTTGATAACCAACCAGTAAATCAACATCTTCTTGTTGACCTTTAATAATTCCTGCATCATTAGAGTGAATCTCTTTCTTTCCGTTATTAGCGTTCAGCTGGAGGCTTGCATAAAGCCAGTCAAGGTGAAAGTCCATCGCACAGAACGAGACCTCAGGTATTTGCAGATGCAGTACGGCAGCTAACTCATTTCGGAATTCTCTACTGATCTTAAAGCCGGGATTGCCGAGAGCCTGCCCCACTAAAAAGAAGCGCTCCTTGGAATTGAAGTCCCGCAGGTAGTCAAACAGACCTTGATTCATGCGTCACATCCTTTCTGGTGGCGTACATGGGCATCAGCGAGAGGTGACGCCTTCCCCTATATGGTTATATCCTTTTTCATTGTCTTTCTGAATGGCTCTTTTATCAAGAGGGGTCAGAATATCACCTTTACTATTTTGGTTCCAGCAAGGCTATAAACACTGTAAGTCCAACGATCGACGCGATTAACAGAAGCATTTTGCCCCAGTCCCTGCTGTCAAACTTGGAGAAAACTAATGGATTTAGCATGTATATACGAGGCAGACCTTTTTTCCGTATCGCGTCGTGAATTATCAAATTGCCAACGCCAAGCCACAATACGGCGACTATGCCGATTAAGATCAACTGGTATTTGTTAGGTACCATTTCGTTCCTCGTGGGAACCAATGGGAATATCCATAAAATTATAAATATCTATTTTATAGCCAGTATTCATGCCATCCCACGAACACTTGATTGATCCCCCATGAACCCGCCCCTTTTTGAATCATCCTTCAAAGGCCACAAAAATGCAATGAAATTCTTTGCGTTCCCAACGCTTTGCCTTAATAATGCACTTTGAGAAACAACGTGACTAATGCGTGCTCTTTACCCGTATAGCTTCTTAAGTATATGTCTTGTTAGTCTGAATCCGAAGTAGAAAATGACGAGATCGCAAAGGATAAGGATCGTTACCTTCAGTGAGAAAATGGAAGTGAAGTTTCGGCTACCAACTGTGAAGTCTCCAGGTATGCGAAGAAGCAATACAACCAGATCACCAAATGCTATCAACACCAAAACAGGAATACTGGAGAAAAGATCAATATTCTTCAGAACGTATTGCCGCTTTTCGTGCTCGCCGCTTTTATGCTTTCCCATTTTTACGCTTCATAGTCCTCTTTGGCATCTCAACGTGTAATACGCTAAACTGATGCGCTATTCCATCCCGTAACTGACATACATATAGACCCACCAATGAGTTACACACCATTAGGGAGCTTCGACCGCATCATTTTTCTTCGATCCAACTTGCGCCCATCCACCACGAAGGTGCCATCACCAATTGCGTGTATGGTTCGCTTCTCTTTTCGCGAACTATCAAAGTACGCAGCGACGCCTTCGAGGACAACGATATTGTGATTTTCGACGATATCAATGACTTTACATTCAATATTTGCCAGGCATTCCTTAATCAGGGGTGACCTGACATGCTTTCCCTTCACAGCAGTTAGTCCAAACTTTTCAAATTTGTCTGTGTCAGCGCCGGAACATGTTCCTACTCCAACGACTTGATCAATGAGATCCACAGTGGGAATTGCAATTACGCATTCTCCAGATTTTCTGAGTGCGGCGTAGGAATAGTTCCAGGGGCCTGTAGTTATGGCAAATATCGGCGAAAAGTCCGTCACCATAGTCCATGAGATAGTCATTATGTTGTTCTTCTCTTCATCATTTGTAGTAATGAAGACAACTGGGCCTGGTTCCAGCAAAGTGAATGCTTTGCTGATCTGCATTTTTTTCATCGTTGCACGTCCCATTCTGTTTGCATAACATAGGTGTCAGCTAAAGCCGGGTTTCCCGGCAATGAGCTGCACACAAGGGTTAAAGTCCTCATTGTATGTCCAATGTCGTAGTTTCATTGGATTCGAAGACTACCATTACCTGCTGTTCATTCGGAACCCAACGGTATTCCTTAACAAGAGAACCCCCAAATTTCAATAAAGTACGCGTTGTACTCGATGTTGAATAAAAAACCATCACGTTTCCGCTCGGCCCGTCCTGGAAGATAACGGCATGGCCTGATGGGGAAATAGAATAGGTAACATACTGACTGAGTTTCTGGCCCCTGTAATACAGAAACCGGAAGTGCATTACACCTTCCCAATGACCTGTGGGAACCAATGGGGACATCCATAAAATTATAAATATCTATTTTATAGCCAGTATCCATGCCATCCCACGAACACTTGATTGATCTCCCATGAACCCGCCCCTTTTTTAATCATCCTCCAAAGGCCACAAAAATGCAATGAATTTTTTTGTGCTCCCAACGCTTTGACTTAATAATGCACTTTCAGAAACAACGTGACTAATGCGTGCTCTGCCCTATATAAAAACTGATAATAAAAGACCTGACCCCCTGCCCTTCGGTGTTTCTCATATTTTCCCTTCAAGCAACCCACAAATGGCCGAAGCCCACTTGACGGCATCATACGCGGTGCTGCGGAGAGCCGGTCTTGAACCGTGTGTGTCGCCCATAGCTCGGCGAAGGACTTGTAATGCTTGGGCTGCGTGATTTGTTGCTTGGCGTAGAT
The DNA here is from genome assembly GCA_002067975.1 of Syntrophorhabdus sp. PtaU1.Bin058. Lineage (GTDB taxonomy): Bacteria > Desulfobacterota > Syntrophorhabdia > Syntrophorhabdales > Syntrophorhabdaceae > UBA5609. The sequence continues at coordinate 1,203 of MVRS01000195.1, read as the reverse complement.
CACTCGTGATTGATGAGGCATCATCAGGTTTTATTCCCAGCGCTTTGAATTCGGCCTCCATGTCCTCAAAAACACGCAGTTGTTTCAGAGCCGTGTTGACCTTTGCCTGAAATGCCACTTTGCCTGGATCGCCCATTCCGTGTTTTTCGTATACTTGCTGCGTTACCAAGTCGACTGCCCCGCAAGCCGATGTGATTGCCCCGCTTTCGTCTCCGCCTGCGAGTCGGGCAGTGGCGCGAGCAAGCTCAGCGCCTGCTGAAGCAGGAAGGAACTGAGCCTCCCTTGTATCCAACAATTCAACTGGCACGAAGCTGCCACCAACGTATTGATACCCGTGCTTTCCTAAGATTTCCTGAACGCTCTTTGCTAACTCCACACTTCCTTCAATGAGACGCTCGGCCAAGATTCGTAGAGCTACTTCTTTTGCGGGAATGGGCATCTGTCTGAAGAGCCTATCAACTGCTGGCATAACCTCAGCCTTACTCCCCAAGCCAGAACGAGCCTCGGACTTGGCTGTAATGCTTGAGACATCGAAACCGGCCGCGGCCACAGTATTTCTAATCTGCTGGACGGATAGGCTATTGAGTTCAGAGCGTAGTGCACCATAAAGACGGGCAATATCTTCATCGGACATTTGCCTCATGACTCAAGACCTCCCATTCTCATACACCGAACGTGAAATTAAGCGGGCGCGGTTGTTTGCGATCCGCTTGAATGCCTGGTTAGATTCGATTGTCGTATTTTGCTCATCGCTGTGGAGACATCGCGAACGATTGTCCTTGCCTGTGCAGCGGTAACTTCTCCGCGGGTATGAGCGATTCGGTTCCGGACACTAACATGCGCCTTGATTTGTTGAAATTCCTTAGATGAAATAACCTCTCTCGACCTTGCATAATCTAGCAACATTATAAGAGAGGAACGCGCCGAGAAAGCTTCTAAAGTGGATGATTCATAGAATTGCCGAAGTTCGTGCTCGAGAAGCGAGAACGCCGCGATTACGGCAGCACGGTATTCCTTTTTTGCCACGAGGCGACTCGGTTCATCTTCAAGGGCAGGAGAAATTCTAGAAAACGCATCAGCAAGGAACCATCAGGGACGTAGTTGACTAACGTGACTTGTCCTCACTTCTCCTCATAATCCGGGACACGCCCGAGGTGGTGATGCCGAGTTGACGTCCTATCTCGGCATACGGTATGCCCAGAT
>MVRS01000194.1 GCA_002067975.1 Syntrophorhabdus sp. PtaU1.Bin058 | reverse complement strand
CCCAGCATATTGCTCAGCTTCAACTGGTCCTTCAGTCCGGTCTCGACCTGCGGCGCCGACTCGACGGCTGTCCAGCGCTTAGTCAGCTTGAAGGTTACGCCGCCCGTGATAGAGGTAAAACTATAGTATGCAATTTTTCCGGGACCTTCTTCAATGGCGACAGTTCCGGAGCGCCAGGAGGCGACCACCTGCGCGGGGTGTTCCCACCGCTCTTGCTGCACGCCGTCGAGATTGACGGCAATACGCTCGTTGTTCAACCACTTGGCCAAAGCGATGACCTTGGCCGTTTCCCGCAACCTATGAAAAGATGGCACGATCCGGGCGTAATCCTCGTAATGGTCCGTGACTTGTGCGCACCAGTCGTCGTGCAAAGTGGCGAATTTTTCCGCTTCCTTAGTTAAAGATTCCGATTTATTCACCTCGTTGACGAACAAGATCTCCGACTTGCCGAAGGACACCACCTGCTTATCCGGCGACACACGCATCTCCACCAGCCTGGGTTCAAGATGGAATTCGTTTTGAGTTCTGGGGTCGGTGAACTGCATCCCTTTTAGCTTGCGGGTCAGATAGTCCGATTCCGTGGTGTGACCAGGGATCTTGTCGAAGATCTCCGGTCGCAAAACCAATGTTTTCAGGGCATAGTCGGCTTCGTACAGGATGCGGGTGAGGACCGAGTTGGGGTCGGTGTCTATTGGTGTTATGTGCACATAGAGAGGGCTGTTATCGATACCGCACAGGGCCCTTGTCGGGGCGTCGCCTATGGGGACCCTGACCATGCTCTCCTGCGCCAGGTCGCGACCGCTGGAGTCTTTCATCACTGTGGACACATTAATGTACAGGTCGCTGAGCACGTCCCTCGCTCGGATCTTTCCGCTTTCGGCTGCGACCTTTAGTTTTGCCGCAATCTCCTTCGGAAGACCGATCTTTCCCTCAATGGCAATCGCACTCAGGGCAAGAAGCAAGTCTTCTTTTCGTTTCGCATCCTTTGTCGTGTCGGCGAATACCTTTGCCGTCTCCGTTTCCCAGCCGAGGATCCTAAGCGCCTGCCCGTAGCTGTCGGCCGTCTTGCCCTCGAGCTTTTCATACGCTGCTGCCGCCTTATCCTGTCCGGCATGGCGAAAGGCCTTGATGATGATCCTGCCGATCTCGGGCGGGGCCAGTTCCTTGGCGAATTGAAAATGGGCAAAATTGTGCAGGGCGATATACTCTTCGGGCGTTATCCCGTAATGGATAGCGAGTTGGCGGATCAGCAACTGACGTTCCTGTTCAGCAGCCGGCATGGCGAGGATCTCGGACGGCACTCTGCCGGCAATATTTTTGACTTCTTTTTCAATCTTCTTTTTCGAGTATTCTGCGTCAAGATTGAGCTTTGGTTCGGGATATTTCAACGCCGTCTTTAATAGGTCCAGGTAGGGAATGGGTCCTGTGGCGTATTGGGGATCGTAATCGCCGAGGATAGCGAGCTGGCCGGTGGTGGGGTCGATGACGACCTCCTTGAGGACATTGATACGGTCCAGGGCGTCGAATGCGGATGATGGCCTGGCGCTGGCCTGGGGCACGTAAGGAATGACAATGCCCCTGTCAATCTCGCGAAGTTCAAGCACGGCCACCCCCGAGGGCAGCAAGGTCTTCTCAAAGCGTTTTCCGGACCGCAAGACAGACAGCCTGACGGGCGTATACGGTCGCGATGCCTTGTACTTTCCCTTCAGGTCGGCGGGAGTCTTGACCGGGGAGCCGTCGACAGCCAGCACGATGTCGCCGGGCTGAATTCCCGCTTCTTCCAGTGGTGCGCCGGGCACTACACTCAGGATGACGGGTCCTTCCGGGCCATCCCCGACATTGCCAAACCCCCAATCCACCCTGCCCGAAATCTTGTCCGCCGGGATCTGCGCTGGCGCGAAGGCGGGGGTGGTCGGCACTCCCGGGATGATCTTCGGGGACGGGGCGGGGGAGGGAACTTGAGCGGCAGAAGTCGTCGGGGCAGCCGCGGCAACCGGTGCTTCCCGGCTTTTGACCGAAGCTGCGCCGGTTCCGGTCACCAGGACGGGAAAGGCTTCCTCTTGTCCTTTTCTCTTGATCAAAAGGGTCATTCGGGGGCCTGCTTCGCGCAGCCTTTCCATGACCTGCTCGGCAGTCATGTAACCGGTGCCGGTCTCGTCTATTTTGAGGATCTGATCTCCTATCGTGAGCCCTGCCCTGGAAGCCGGGCTTCCCGCAACGACAGAGACGATCGTGTGACTGGCGCTAAACAAGCCGGTAAACTTTATCTTCACATCGATCCCCGGCCAATTGGACACATCGGTCACGTTGCTTACCGGTGCTGCCACTGCGGCCGGGACAGGCGCGGCCGCCGCGCCTGCCGGCGCTTCTTGACTCTGCACCGGGCCGGTGGAAACCGTATATCCTTTCTTGGTCTTGAGTTCCCGGCACTGCCCCCTGATCATTTGCATCTCCTCAGGGTCGATGAGCCCGGCAATGGTGGACATCAGGCCCGGATACCGCTGCTCCAATGCCTTGGCTGCGTTATTGAGCATATTCCCGTCCGAAGCACTGAGGGGCTGCTCTATCCCGCCCTTTAACTTGTCCATGCTCGATCCGGCTCCCCAGACAATCTGCTCCTTGGCGAGAAATGTAAACGTGAACGGGATGCTCTTGGCCCACATCAACTCACGGGTCACGACCTCCCTTAATTCCAGGGTGATCTTGCCGCTTACCTTTATGACCCCGATCGCCTTTTCTTTAACTTGCTTCACATCATCGCCCATAGGGCCTTTTGAGGTGAACGATATCTCCACCGTCGGGGTCAGATAGAGATCAATAACTTTCTTGTCCTTGTATGGTATGAGATCGTAAGAATCAAACGGACCCAAGACGGAAAAACCCTTCGCCGTAAGCATATTGGCCAGATCTTTTTTTAATGACTTGTCTAAATTCGCAAATTGCGCGGATGAAAACCAGGCCGTCCTGCTATTGGATTTATACTCCACATTGCCTATCGCAAACGTTACCCCGGCCGAACCGGGCTTTGCCTGAGAATCCGGCGTATAATTGAAATTCGCCACATACACCGGTGCCTCTTGTTGCTGTGATGCTGCCGTCGCAAGACAGGGAAAATGAACCGATAGAAGAATAAACGTCAAAATAATAAGATATTTTCTTATCATATTCCCCCTTCTTTTAAGTGACATGAACAATTACCATCCACAAGACTTCTGCTGTTCCCGATATTTCTTATTGTACTTTTTGTACTGTAGCATAAAATAGCAAAAATGGAAAAACAACCTTATCAGGAAGCACATCGCAGAAACCGGGGATGTCATTTCAATGATTTTCTTCGCCGGAAGGCTTTAACCTTGAACGTTGAACACAGAACCTTGAACGAATATTTCCCGTCACGCCTCCCTTGTCATTTCCAGGAAAGGAGATTTTTCCTGCCTTGCGGTCCGCCCTTCCGAGGCTGCGCATATGAAGGCAGGAGATGGGAGTATGTCGGCCTGAGGATATTGCTCAGGGGAGGTCTTCCGTGAAAAGGCGGTATTGGTTGCGGCCGGATTGCTTGGCCCCGTACATTGCCATGTCCGCATGCTGCATCAATGTCTCGATATCGGCGCCGTCGTCAGGGCAGAGGGCGATCCCTATGCTTGAGCCGACAGCTATCCTGTGCCCCTCTATCTCAAAGGGTGTCCGCACAGTATCGAGGATCTTCCGCGCAAGCGTTGTCAGGTCGTCCTTGTTGCCGACCTCGGAGACGACGACGATGAATTCGTCCCCGCCGAGGCGCGATACGGTATCATTCTTCCGCAGGATCGCTGTGAGCCTGTTCGCAACGGCCTTCAGCAGGAGGTCTCCCACGGCATGTCCCAGGGTGTCGTTGACCTCTTTAAACCTGTCGAGATCGAGCATCATGACGGCCAATTTTCTGCCTGTCCGCTGTGCCTGCGCCAGGGCGATGGTGAGACGGTCGTGGAGGAGTATCCTGTTCGGCAGTCCTGTCAGGACGTCATAGTAGGCAAGCTGGCGTATCGTCTCCTCTGCCTCCTTCCGCTCGGTGACATCCCGGAGCAGTGCCAAAATAACGAGTTCGCCGTCATAGGTCATATGGGTTATGGAGGCCTCGACGTACAGTATCGTCCCGTCTTTTCGCACCCCTTTGAATTCGTACAGCTGCGGCTCCCGGAGGCTCCTTTTCCAATCGCCCATGACCTCGGCCATTTTTTCACTGTCGTCAGGATGCGCGACAAGGGATACGTGCCTCCCCGCAACCTCATCCCTGCCTGCAAACCCGAACATCTTCACGAAGCGTTGATTGGCGTAGAGATACTGGTCGTTCTTGATAATGGCAACGCCGTCGTTGGAGTATTCAATAGCGATCCGGTACCGCTCTTCCGATTCCCTGAGCTTCTTCTCCGTTATGTGTATCCGTTCCATTACCCTGATGCGGGCGAGGAGTTCCTTATCGCTTACAGGCCTGATGATGTAATCGTCGGCGCCGACGTCAAAGCCCGTCATCTTCATCTCGTCCGTCGCTGGCGCCGATGAAAGGTAGATTACGCAGACGTCCTCAAGTCCGGGCGTTGATTTGATCTGCCTGCATACGTCGTACCCGAGCGTATCGGGGAGATAGACGTCGAGGAGCACGATATCCGGTTTATCCCCGGCGATCATCCGCAGGCATTCATTCCCCGTCCTGGACTCTCGCACGTTATAGCCGGCAGATGCGAGGAGGCTGGCAACCTCTTTCAGCATGCGTATGTTGTCCTCGACGACAAGTATCTTCGTCGCGTTTTCCATGGCACTATTCTAACAGGACGGATGCATCAAAGACAAATGAATATGCTGATAAAGGCAGGATACCCAACATCCGTGAGTCGTAAGTCGTGAGTCGTAAGGGGACTAAGGCATAGCGCATAGCGAAACACCTGTGAGGCGTGCAACACCCGTAAGTCGTGAGGGGTTTAATCGCCTAACGCCTCACGTTTTTTACGTTATTTCTTCACCACGTGGATGGCGGTGGCTTTCAGGGAGGCTGCGACGTCCGCCCCCTCGCAGAGGGATAGTTCCCCGACAGAGTCGTGCGTTACGTATGCAACGAGGGGAAAGCCGCAATCGAGCTCTACCTTCTGGAAAAGCCCCATAGGGACTATCCGCTCGATCGTCCCCGGGAACGTGTTGCGGGCGCTGGTCGGGGTCTTTGAGGGATTTATCGAGAGGGTAACGTTTTCAGGACGGATGCACAGGGTAATGCTGTCGCCGATATCATGTTCTCCGATGACCGCTATCTCCCGTCCCGATACGGAGACCATCACGATGCCCATCCTTCTTTCAATAACCTTTCCCTTCAGGATGGTTTCCACACCCACAAAAGAGGCAACGAATTCATCGGCAGGATGGTTCATCACGTCATCGGGGGCACCCACCTGGAGGATCCTTCCCTTGTTCATGACGGCGATCCTGTCAGAGAGGCGGAGCGCCTCGATCCTGTCATGGGTGGCGAATATCGTGGTCGTGCCGGAACCGTCCAATATCTTTTCAAGGTCATTGATCAACGATTCACGGGTGGGCGGGTCGAGAGAGGAGAAGGGCTCATCGAGAAAGAGCATGTCCGGTTTTACCGCAAAGGCCCTGGCGAGACTCGTCCTCTGCGCCTCTCCCCCTGAAAGCGTCCTCGCGGACCGGTCAGCGAGATGGCCGATGCCGAACCTTTCGAGGTTTTCTTTCACAGCCTCTTCAATCTCCAGCCTTGGGGCCTTGCGGAATCTCAATCCTGCCGCAACGTTTTCAAAGACAGTGGTATTGAACAAAAGGGGTTCCTGGAAGACCATGGCAATCTTCTGCCGGTACTGGCCGGCAGACAGTCCGTTGCCCACCTGCCTTCCCTTGAACAGGATAGTGCCTGAGAAATATTTGAACAGATGGCAGAGGGTGACAAGGAGGGTTGTCTTCCCGGCCCCGTTAGGCCCTATCAGGGAAAGCACCTCACCGTCCTCAACATCGAGGTGCGGGACGTCAAGCAGCGTCGTCCCCGCTCTTTCCACGGACAGGTTCTTAGCTTCCAGTATTGGCATCGTCTGGTTCATTGTCTTTGCTGTCAGTTGTCAGCCGTGAGCTGCATCTATCTCGGTCTTTCCTTCTGCTGGATGTGCGTGAGAATGAGATTGATAAAATACGCGAGCAAAAGCAGGATGATGCTCAATGCGATGGCGACGTCGAAGTTCCCCCTGCTTGTCTCCATAACGGTCGCCGTTGTCAGCACGCGCGAATACCCCTTGATGTTGCCGCCGACCATGATGGAGGCGCCGATCTCTGATATGACCCCTCCAAACCCTGCCATAATCGCTGCAAGCAGGGAGAGCCGCGCCTCTTTTATAAGCATCCAGACCATCTGGAGGCGCGTCGCACCCAGGGCCAGGATCTGGAGGCGGAGTTTCTTCGGGAGCTGCTGCATTGCGGCAACGGTAATCCCCATCACGATGGGCGTTGCAATGATGGCCTGGGCGATAATAATTGCCAGGGGCGTATAAAGTATGCCGAGGAACCCGAAGGGACCGTTGCGCCAGAGGAAGATGGTCACGAAAAGACCGACGACAACAGGAGGGAGCCCCATGCCGGTGTTCACAAGGCTTACCACGATCCTCTTGCCCGGGAATGCGTTGAGAGCGATCACCGTCCCCGTTGAAACACCGATGAGGACGCTGATAATGGTTGCGAGGCCGGACACCTTGAGAGAAAGAAAGGTTATACCCAGGACTTCCCGGTCGAGGGTCACAAGAAGCAGGAACGCCTTCTTTATCCCTTCAAAGATCAAGTCCATCGTTGTACCTCAATGAATCAGCAATCAGCCATCAGCCGCCTTATTTCCCCAGGTCCTCCACCTTCTTCCCGGCATCAGGGAAGAAAAGCGGCGAGCCGAACTTGTCCACTCCAAATGTTTTGATGATGCCCTGTGTTTCCTTGGACACCATAAAGTCTGCAAAGGCCTTTCCGCCGGGGATGTTGACCTTCGGGAATTTTGCCGGGTTCACCTCGATCACGTGGTAGATATTGAGAAGGATCGCGTCGCCTTCCACCAGTATGTCAAGGTCAAGTCTTTTCTTGAGGGCAAGGTATGTGCCCCGGTCGGTAAGCGTATACGCCCTTTTCTCAGAGGCCACGTTGAGGGTCTGCCCCATGCCGAGCCCGGTCTGCTGATACCACTTCTCGTCTTCGTATTTAACCCCGGACGCCTTCCATATGGATTTTTCCTTTGCGTGCGTCCCCGAGTTGTCCCCTCTCGAGAGAAAAAGGCCCTGTTCCGCGGCGATCTTTTTAAAGGCCTCTGCCGCGGACTTTATCCCCTTGATCTTCGCGGGGTCAGCCGCCGGCCCGACGACCACGAAATCATTGTGCATTATAAGCCGCCTGTTGATACCGTAACCATCTGCTACAAACTTTATTTCTGCTGCTGGGGAATGTACGAGCAGGACATCGGCCTCGCCCTTCTGACCCATTGCCATGGCCTGTCCGGAACCGACGGCAATGGTCTTCACGAAGTAGCCGGTCTTTTTCTCAAAGACCGGGATCAGGACATCGAGGAGTCCCGAATCCTGGGTGCTTGTTGTCGTTGCCAGGATGATATTCTTCTGCTGCGCATAAACAGACGGTACAAACAGGACCGATGATGCAAGGACCAATGCAATAAAGGCGATAAATGAGTGTGTTATTTTTTTCATAACGGCTCCCCCTTTTTGTTTTTATTGATCAGAGACCTTCTTCCGCTCACAAAGCATTTCATCGCAACCCCTATTAATGGGGCTCACGTCGCCCCCTCTTCGGGTACAAGCCCGAAGAGACTTCTCCTCTCGCCCGAGAACGGGCTGGTAAATCTTATAGGTCCAATAAGTCTTATAAGACCTATATTTTGTTTCACTCTCCGCTCTCTGCTCCATGCTCTCTGCTGCCTTATATAATCGCTTGATATAGGGATTACAATAAACAAAGAGACTCAAATAATCAAGGACAAAATACCAAGATAATAACTAATTGTTACTGATACTAACTAATTATAATAATAAATGAAATTTGAAAAAGCTCCACCTTTCCTATATACTGAGAAAGGAATATGGAGATCATCTCGGCGAAAGAGCTGGCAGGCTATCTGCGGATCAACGAAAAGAAGCTCTACAGGCTCGTTCAGGAGTCGAAGATACCACACCTGAAGATAGGCGGCAAGATAGCCTTTGCCAGGGAGGTGATCGACCGATGGATCCTCGAAAGCACCGAAAGGGAGAAGGTGATCCTCATTGCAGGCAGCGACGACCCGCTCCTCCGGAAGATAATCGATATCTATAATAACGGAAAGGCGGGGACCATCTTTTACGCCCCGATAGGCAGCATCAACGGGCTGAAGATGCTGAAAGGGAATGCAGCGACCATGTCCTGCGTACATATCCTCGATCTTGAAAAAAGGGCCTATACCCTGTCGTACATGGACCGTTATCTCTCGGCAACGGGTTATGTGGTGATGAACCTCTTCTTCAGGGAACAGGGGCTTTTTATCAAGAAAGACAACCCCAAGGGGATACACTCGCTGAAGGATATTGCCGGCGATAACGTCTATTGCATAAACAGGAACCAGGGCTCGGGCACGCGGCTGCTCTTTGACTTCCTCATCGGGGAAGAAAGGATCGTGCCGGACCGCATCAAAGGATATACGCAAGAGGTCGGCTCGCACATGGAGGCAGGCTTGCAGGTCCTCAAGGGTGCTGCCGATTGTGCATTCGGCATCCGTTATATTGCAAATATACTTAATCTTGATTTCCTGCCCCTTTTTCAGGAAAGATTCGATATGGTTATCCCTGAAGATCATTTTCACAGCATCCAGACGAAGTCCTTCCTTTCCTTTTTCGAGCAGCAGCATCTCCTGAACAGTATCAACGATCTTACCGGCTATGATGTAAGTAATACAGGCAGCATCCTCTATCCCCCTCAGCCTCCCGGGAAAAGACCTGACGGGAGATAACGACCGGCATCCGTGAAATCGCAGGACACACGATACAGGCAGCGCATAGAGATATCAGTTGAAAAGGGCGCAGAGGAGTTGCTGCCCGAAGAGGTCTACGGCGCATGCCCGTCCGGCGGTCTCTGGATAGAAGAAAAGGGGGGTCAGACCGTCATCAGGGCTTACCCGGAAGACGCAAGCGCCTTCCCTGATCTCCTCAAAAGGGCGGGCATCGCAATAAAAGAGATAAGGATTGAGCAGGAGAGGGACCGGGACTATGCGGAATTGACGAAGAGATATTTTCAGCCGATCAGGATAGAGGACATAACCGTTGCAGCGCCATGGAACAGGCGAAGGGGGAAGGGGAAGACGATCATCATTGAGCCGGGTATGGCCTTCGGGACAGGGAGGCATGAATCAACGAGGATCATGATAAGGCTGATGAAGGATACGGACATGAGAGGAAAAGACGTCCTCGACCTCGGATGCGGCTCCGCGATACTCTCCCTCTACGCGAGCCTCAGGGGCGCAAAAAAGGTCACGGCGGTGGATAATGATGAGGACGCAATTGATTCGGCGAAAAAGAACGCCTCTCTCAACAATATAACGAACATCCGCTTCACCTGTACCGGCCTGGAGAACATAAAAGGCTCATACGATATCATCCTCGCAAACCTCGATATCAGGACATTTGCGAATCACGCACAGCATATCGTGAGATTATTGAAACGTGACGCCCCGCTTATCATCTCCGGCATACTGGGAAAAGAGGCGAGGCAGGCCCTTTCGCTTTTCCCGTCTTTAACGCCCCTGAGAACGGAGCGCAAAAACTCCTGGCGGGGGTTTGTCCTGAAACGAGCGCAGAACTGATGTTCAACGTTCTATGTTCAATGTTCAACGTTAAGACAAACAGACCCGATAAACGCAATAAACACAGACACTGAGAACTGATGTTCAATGTTCTACGTTCAATGTTCAACGTTAAACCCGGATAAGCCATTAACACACTGTCGGGATATCCCCCAAACACGCAGAATAAAGGCAGTAGCAGATAGCCATCAGCAGTCAGCATACAGCCGTCAGCTAAAACAAAAGGCTTTATGCTGATTGCTGAAAGCTGATAGCTTAAGAAGTCAGTATTAGGTATCTGTTTTTAAACCTTGAACATTGAACATAGAACGTTGAACAGGTTTTTTTACGAGTGTTTGGCTGCTTCTATTCGAACAGGGCCTTTGAAAAGTCCTTTGCGCTGAAGGGGATGAGGTCATCGATCTTTTCACCGACGCCGACAAACCTTATCGGTATCTTCAGGGAATGGGCAATGGGGAGGAGGAACCCGCCTTTTGCGGTCCCGTCAAGTTTCGTGATCACGATGCCCGTGACCGAAAGGGCCTCGTTGAAGGTCTTTGCCTGGGCAATGGCGTTCTGTCCGTTTGTAGCGTCTACGACGAGCAGTGTCTCATGGGGCGCCCCTTCAAGCTCTTTGCCCACGACGCGTTTGACCTTTTTCATCTCTTCCATGAGGTTTGCCTTTGTATGGAGCCTGCCGGCCGTGTCAAGGATCAGGATGTCGATATCCCGCGCCTTCGCTGCCTTTGTGGCATCGAAGGCCACTGCCGCAGGGTCCGACCCCTCAGCGTGTTTCACGACATCTATATGGAGCCTGTCTGCCCAGACCTGGAGTTGTTCAATCGCCGCAGCCCTGAATGTATCGCAGCCGCCGAGGAGGACCTTCTTTCCCGCCGCGATGTACATGTTGGCGATCTTCGCTATGGTGGTGGTCTTGCCTACCCCGTTCACCCCGATGCAGAGGACCACGAAGGGTTTGCTGCCGTTCGTCATGACCGGCGCCTCGATGTCCGACAGCATCTTTTCTATCTCTTCGCTCATGACCTTTTTTACATCTTCCGAGGTCTTTACCTGCCCCCTTTTCCACCTTTCCTTTAATGAGGTCATGAGCAGCTCTGTGGTCTCAATGCCCGCATCAGAGAGAATGACCGCCTCTTCGATCTCGTCAAAGGCGCTTTCGTCCAAGGGTTTTCCTGATATAACCCACTCGATCTGGGTTACCAGTTGGTCTCTCGTTTTTGCAAGGCCGTTCTTTATCTTTTCAAAAAGTCCCATGGTCTGTCTTTCAGGATTAAGGCACGATGCGGTTCCCGCGTCCGTTATAAAAACCGGTACCGTCGCTGAGAAATTGGTCTATCTCCTGTTCGTAGGTCGAAACCTGTTCGTCAATCAGTTCATCAAGCCTTTTATTATCAATCTGTCCTGTCTGCAACATCTCCCGGATATCCTCAATAGACATAAGGGGATACTGGCGCCTGTAATAGTTCACGTAGTCATGCAGGGCCGCTACACCTTTTTCCCTGTCAATCCTGAAGAGAATAAGGGCCTTGTATCCAAGGGTCCGGAGGTAGAGCGTCCGGTCAATGCCTGTCTTTTCGGCCTCCTGCAAGTACGTAAGGGCGCCTTCGATGTTGTTCATTTTGTATTCGACCGCAGCGAGATATATGAGTGGGGCGGAATCTATGGAAAGCCCCGAAGCCTCCTGAAAATATCTCTTCGCGTCAACATATTCTTTGTTTCTTAACGTATCTTTTCCAAACAGCATGTCGTACGAGTAGATCTGGTATCGTGTCGGAGTAGAACAGGCCCCTGCAAAGAGGAGGAGACTGATTAATGTGAATCCGGTATATATGGTTTTCCGCATTCCTTACAAAATCCTTTCTCATCAATGACGCCTATGCACGACTCGTCGCTGCAAAGAATTCTGCTGGAAAAATCACTCTCTTCCGGTTGATCGGTGTGATCCGTTAGTTCATTGCCGCAGAGATAACAATAAGGCCCGAGCCTGGCAACCTCTTTGCCGCAATGAGTACAGGTTACACCTTCGGTTTCACCTGCGCATTTTTCACATAACATGGTGTTCACCTTGCCTTTATGATTTTTACAACCTTGCCGTTCTCAAACTCCACATAAATAGTATCTTTGTTGTCGGGCATAATCTTCCATGAAGGCCTGTACGTCCAGATAATCTTGTTCTCGGGGGTAATGCTCACTATGTTCGGCTCGCCGAGCCTTTTCCGTACCTCATTTTCGGTCATGGACATCATGGCATTTTCCATGGGTGTCTGCGGCTCTTTCTTGGAACTTTTGAATATCGTGCAGGAGGCGAGGAGGAGGACGATGAGTACAAAAACAATAGCCCTGGAGACCGAAAAAGTTTTCTTGGTTTTCCACAATATTTGTGGAAAACCTGTGAAAAAGTTGTAAAAAGACGCTCCCATCTCCTTGATCTTATTAGTCATAATATTAATTTGCCCAGTCCCTGAGCAACAAATTTTCTCAATTATTTCAAATACTTTCCGAACCAGGTCTTGTTTTATCGTGTCCTTTTTCATGGTCATAACAATATCATGGATTATTAAAATTATCAACGGGTTATATACCGGCCTCCGGATGGTATTTTTTTGATGCCTTCCGGAGCCTTTCCATCATGGCTTTACCGATACCCTGTTCAGGGATCTTTTCTGCGTATATTACATCAACATCATGACTGTCCAGTTCGATGAGGTATGAAAAAAAGTTCGCGGCAGCAACCCTGAGATTACCATCAGGAGAAAGGACCCTGACATGTTTGACGCCCGGTTCCCCCGGAGGTTCCCGGAATGCGAGGAGCGAGGCGCTTCTGTTCCTGATCTCATCCATCGACGTGATGATCTTTAACGGTTTTGATGGCGCGTAATGGAATGGCAACTCTCCGGGTGATTCGCATGTGCCGTCCTCTCTTTTTTCCGAGACCTTGCCGACAACCTCTTCCAGTTCCTCAACGGTTATTGCGCCATGCCGGTGGATATGGACCCTGCCGTCCCTGCATGAGATGATCGTCGACTCTATGCCGAAGACACTGTCGCCGCCGTCAAGGACCAGCGATAATCGATCCTTCAGCATCTTTGCCACATGACCGGCCTTCGTTGGGCTCATGTAGCCAAAAGGGTTTGCACTGGGTGCGGCAATGGGCTTCTGCAATGCCTTTATCAGGTTTAATGCCACAGGATGGGACGGCATCCTGATCCCGACCGTTGTGAGGCCCGCCGTAACAATGTCGGGGATGATCGATCTTTTCGGCAGGATCACCGTAAGGGGGCCGGGCCAGAACCTTTCGGTCAACCGTATAACCTCAGCGGGGACATGCCCGGCAAAGTCGGATAGCCACTCCCTGTCGCCTATATGAACGATAAGGGGGTCAAACTTCGGTCTCTTCTTCACCTCAAAGATCTTCGCCACCGCATAAGGGTTGAGGGCATCTGCGCCAAGCCCGTAGACCGTCTCTGTGGGGAAGGCAACAATATCTCCCCCTTTCAATATTGCCAGGGCCTTTTCTATGGATGCAGGTTCATTGCCGTTCAGGATTTCCATGTGACAATTCTATGTATGTTCGGTAGTAATATCAAGACTATTCGGAATTTATGCGTATGATGCAGGGGGGATATTCGTTCTGTCCTTCTCCTCGGTCACTGTTGCTTCGGTTGTTCCTTGTCCTTCTCGTCCTTCGGCGTCACGTCTATAGAATCGGGCTCGTTCACTGATTTCTTGAAGCTCTTTATCCCCTTGCCGATCGCGCCGCCTATTTCAGAGATCCTGCCCGCGCCGAAGATGATAAGGACTATGACCAGTATAACGATCAGTTCCGGCATACCAAGACCAAACATCTTTTGCTACCTCCTTTTAATGGGGCTCACGTCGCCCCCTCCACGAACAAAGTCCGCGGAGCCACCCCCTCTCGCCCGAGAACGGGCTATTAATTAATGGGGCTTATAGCTAACAATAGCACCCTTTGCGGACAATAGTCAATTGCTGAAATGTGCAAGCGAAAACCTGTTCAATGTTCCATGTTCAACGTTCAAGGTTTAAAAACAGATACCTGATGCTGGATACTCGTCGCTGGACGCTCGATACCCGATGCTGGCGACTTCTTCAGCTATCCGCGATCAGCTTTCAGCTATCAGCATAAAGCCTTTTTTGTTTCAGCTGACGGCCATTCACTATCTACTATCGACTATGCACTGCCTTTAAGATATTTTTCTGGAAAATATACACCTTTTCTGTTACTATACACTTTCATCGGTCCCATCGTCTAGTGGCCAAGGACGCTGGCCTCTCACGCCGGAAACACGAGTTCGAACCTCGTTGGGACCACCAATAAAAGCAGGTTCAATGTTCAACGTTCAATGTTGAAGAGCAAAGCAGACCAAACAGGCTAAGTGGACCAGATAGGATAGAGAGACCAGATGAACCAGTGGTTCTATAAGACCGACAAGACGTTCCTGGCGCGCCTCCCCCATGACGGCGACCTTCTCCTGTCAATAAAGGATGTCTTTAAGGAAAACGCCGTTCAGATGGGTTTCTTTGTTGCCATAGGCGCGGTAAAGACAGCACACGTAGCCTTTTACGACCAGGGGGCAAAGACATACACCGACTTGATCATCGATGAGCCTGCGGAGATCCTCTCCTGCACCGGCAATGTCTCTTGGGTTGACGGAGATATATCTATCCATGCCCACATTACGCTCGGGTTAAAAGACGGCACGGCGAAAGGCGGTCACCTTCTTGAAGGGACCGTTATCTTTGCCTCGGAATTATTCGGCATTGCCCTCGATGGTCAGAGACTTGAGAGGCGCTTCGATGATGTCACAGGCTTAAAACTCTGGAGTTCTTAAAAAAATCCATATTGAGAAAGCTCTTCAGGGCCAGGACCGCCTTCCCTCTATGGCTTAACCTGTTTTTTTCCTCTATATTCAGTTCTGCGGCGTATTTCCCTATTTCCGGGATATAGAAGACGGGATCGAATCCGAAGCCGCCTTCACCGTGCCGCTCGAAGCCGATTGTGCCATGGATGTCCCCGTAGAAGACATAGCACCTCTCCTTGTCCGGCATATAGAAGGCAAGGTATGCCTTAAAGACGGCCTTCCTCTTGTCCCACGGCACACCTTCCAGTTCGTTCAGCAGCTTTGATATCCTGTCTGCGTCATCTTTACCGTAGCGCGAGGAATAGATCCCGGGTCTCCCGTCAAGGGCCTCGACCTCGAGACCGGAATCATCGGCGATAGTATGCAGTCCGAACCGGTCGCCCGCCTTCCGCGCCTTTTTCATGGCGTTTTCTATGTAGAAGGGGCTGTCCTCACTCACCACGATCTTTTCACTGAAATCCCGCAGAGAGTAAAAGGCATCAAACTCGCTGCCGAGGAGTACCTTGATCTCGTGGAACTTGCCTGTATTCTCTGTTGCTATGACGACTTCTTTCATACCGGGAAATGCGGACCCAATGCTATCTTCTGGATACGCGTGATCTCGCCGATCCCTTTATATGCGTACTGATACATGAGGTCGAATTGTTCCTTTGTGAAGGGTGTCTTTTCGGCGGTCCCCTGGACCTCGATGAGGAGCCCTCTGCCGGTCATCACAAAATTCATATCCACCTCTGCCTTTGAATCCTCCTCATATGAAAGGTCCGTGACTACCTGCCCGTTGACGATGCCTACACTGACGGCAGCGACGGAGTCGCGGAGCGGGATCTTCTCAAGCGTGCCCCTTTTCTTCATGGTCCACAGCGCCTCGACAAGGGCTACGTAACCGCCTGTTATGCTTGCCGTCCTTGTCCCGCCGTCGGCCTGAATGACGTCGCAATCGACCCAGATAGTTCTCTCGCCGATGATGTCGAGGTTCACGACGGCCCGCAGCGCCCTTCCGATGAGCCTCTGGATCTCATGCGTCCTTCCGCCGATCCTTCCTGTAACGGCTTCCCTTACAGACCGGACGTGTGTGGAGCGCGGCAGCATTGAATATTCCGCCGTAAGCCATCCTTTGCCGCTGTTTTTCAGGAACTGGGGCACCTTCTCTTCAATACTTACCCCGCAGATCACCTTTGTGGCCCCCATCTCCACGAGGACCGAGCCCTCGGGGTACCGCAGGAAACTCTTTTCGATCTTTATGTCGCGTATCTTGTCGTTTGTCCGCCCGTTATCTCTCATTACTGAACACCTCTTTTTACATATTTCTGAAGACCTTCGTGCAACCGATCGAACATCTCTCCCATCTTGTCCTTTGGGGATTCCAATCTCAGGAATATACCCGGCATGTCGACACCCAGCAACATAAAGAGAGGCATCTTTTTTATCTTTTTGTTAAACGGAGCGGCTACCATGGTAGCCAGTTCCATCGAATTGTTGATATGGATAGCCGGTACTTCATCGATGTTCGGAATAACTCCTTTCCCTCGTTTGGCGTTTGTGACAGCAACCAAGACGCTGCCTGTTCCACCCATAACCAGGTCGATTGCCAGGAAGACCGTACCGTTCGACCTGTTGATCCTGTTAACATTCTCGATGTGCTTATCGAGGTTATCTGCGCCATCATAGTAACTCATGCTGTAGCCCTTTGCACTAAAATATTTTCTGAACATGTTCCATGCGGCCTGGTCCTTCTCCCCCATGCGGCAGATCACGAACTGCTCGTCCGCGTAAGAGTACGAGAAAGAAAAGAGACAGATGAGAATTACGAAGAGGTACTTCATCCGAGACTACCTATGGCCTGTCCCCTGACCTCTTTCCTCATCCTCTCGCTCAGGGCAATGACGTCTTTCATATCGCAGGTCCCGTTTCTGAATACCCAGGCGGTTTCGCCCACCTTCCCCTCCCGGATCGCGCCCTTCCCGTGATTGCAGAAGTCGGCTGCAATATCCCCGAGAACAGCGGCATCTTCGCTGACAACAATGTATTCCGCCGACCGGACCGCATAGTTATTTCCATTAAAGCTCACCGAAAGCCCTCCATTTTCCTTCACGAGCCCGAAGGCGTCAACATCGGTGATGCTGTCCCCGACGTAGAGAACATCCTCCAGGGGAACCCCTGTCTGCTTCACGATCTGAAGGATCGCCTCAGCCTTTCCTTTGCCCCCTATCGGGTTCACGTCCTTCATCCATTGATAAACGGGGAGCGACGGCAGCCGGTCGAAAAAAAATACCTTCAACGCATCGATGGTGCGCCGTGAATCGGGGTCTACCCTGTTGCCGTCATCCCAGACGATAGGGGGGAGCTTGAGGAATTCCTCGTGATAGTCCGTGATAACCTTTCTCTCGTCCTCGTCCATGCTGTAGCCGTCAAAAGAGACCTTCGTGCAGAACATGTTTGCCATGTTCAGGCCCAGGTACTGGCAGACCTCTTTTATGTAGTGGATGTAGCTTGTGCTCACCACGTAGACCGGCATCAACCCGTAGACAGCCTGCAGGGTCTCCCTGATGCCGTTTACAACGGTTATATTCTGGCCTGAGAACCCCTGCACCTCCCTGTCGGTAACATCAGCCGTCTTCAGGAAAGGGAGGATAAACCTCAAGGTGCTTCCGTACCTGTAGCCCTCGACCTTCTCGACGTCGCCGAGATAGTCGTCAAACTTGCTCAGGAGGCTGAAGAGCCGCCCGCCTTCCATCAGAAAGGCATCGGCTATCTCGTAGGCGTTATCGTTCTTGGACACGGGTCCTTCGCAATCCGTTATGTATATCGTTTTTTTCATGTTCCGTCTCCGCACTTCCAACTGTTTATGTTCCCTGCTCCATGCGCTTTCAGCTCACCTGCATTGGAATGAGGAGCAGACTATCTCCGTTATATCGACACCGCCCGTTAATTCCTTGCCTTTGGAATAGACCTTCTTGTTGTCTATTGTGATCTCGCCTTTTGAGAGCAGGGACAGGGTATGGATAATGAGGGGGATCTCTATGGAGAATTCCTGGTCCCTTATGATCTTGAAGAGCCTGTCCTTTGAGGTCGCGTCTCCCCTGAAGGCGTTGTCGTAAAACGTGTCTATATCGCGACCCTCAAGGGCGAGCTTGACGAAGCTTACCGGCGCACCTTCATCGAGGGATGCATCGACCATGTGGATCATTGCGCCGAAGGTCCTCTCCCCGTCCTCTATGGTATTCCTGATCACGTCTTCCCATTTGCCTTTGTATGCATTGGGCAGGGAAGGGTGGAGGTTGATAACTGTATAGGGCTCAAAGAGCACCTTTGAAACGATAAGCATGTAGCCTGCAAGGAATATGATATCGAAATCATATCGTGAGATCCTCGATCGCACCTCGCCGTCGAAGAGTTCCCTTCCTTCGCTGAGCTTCATGCCGCGCTCACCGAGAAAGCGTTTCGTGCCGAAAAGCTCAAGGGGTATCTTCTTTCCCTCCGCATAGGCGATGATCTCGTCGGAAACAGGCGATTCCCCCCTGTCCCTGTTCATGAATACAAGGGCTATCTCGCCGTCGATGGCCTTCTTCTCAATGGCGTCGTTGACGTCCTGAAGCAAGGTCACCGCCTCTTTGTCCCTGCCTGTCGTGAACCAGCATATCTTCATACAAGACTCCCGTAGTTCCTTTGTAGGGGGCTTGCGTCGCCCCCTCCACGAGCACAGCTCGCGGAGCCTCCCCTTCTCGCTCGCGAACTCGCTACAAAATATTCATCTTTTCGCTCTCCGCTCCATGCTCTCTGCTGCCTTATACCGGGGCTTGCGTCGCCCCCTCCACGAGCACAGCTCGCGGAGCCTCCCGCACCCGCAAGCGGGTACCCGGCTCGCGAACGGGCTATTAAATCTTATAGGTCCAATAAGTCCTATAAGACCTATTTTCTTCTTTTCGTCTTTTACTCTCCGCTCTCCGCTCCATGCTCTCTGCTGCCTTATACCGGGGCTTTGGCCCCTTTTTACGTCACGGCAAGGG
>MVRS01000193.1 GCA_002067975.1 Syntrophorhabdus sp. PtaU1.Bin058 | reverse complement strand
AGATATGCATTTTTTTCTTGACAATTATTTTAGACAGTATAAAATTGTATCTATGCTTTCTGTAAAATATATTGATAATTATGGATACTTATACAGAACAAATGCTAATTGACAGTAAAGAGATCATACAAAAGACCGGCATATCCAGGGCAACTCTCAATAATTATATTCGATTAGGCATTATACCAAAACCGTTAGTGAAAAGACCCGACAGGACACATGGAAAGACCAAGAAGATAGGTTTTTTTCCACAGTCGGTCTTCGATAGTATCAATAGAGTGAAAACGATGAAAAAGGAAGGTATGTCGATCCAGGAGATCGCTGCTATCTTTGCCGGAGAACCGGGAACTCATATGGAGAAGATGCCTGGAGAGATAAAACGGGAACCGGAACACATAACAGAAACAAGAACCATCCCGCGGGATGTGGGACAATTGACCCTCTCGATTGACGATATCCGCACCCCTGCCTATCTCATAAACTACAAGTTTGAAATTGAGTGGACAAACCAGACTGCCGAGGAAGAGATCTTCAGACATGCGGTTCGGCAGATAAATGATCCGGGATCGCGGAATATCTTCAGGTTCCTTTTCTATAATGAAACGATCTTTGATCTCCACATGACCTATTTCAAATCACGCCATTCAAAAGAGGCTATTCCAAGACTTTACATGAATATGGAGGAAAAGGAGATCGATTTCTTCAACCGGTCTTTCGATCGTTCCATGGAACTGACAAAAAAGGAACTTATTAACCAGACCTACGTCGATATAACGAAAAAGGACGGAAGCAGGGAGTCATACCGTCTTTATGTAACATTTTTCCGGGAAGGTCTGTTCTTTTTGTACGAACGGGCGGATACAGCGCTCGATGGGGCAATGGAATTCCTGACAAATCGCAGCAGGGTTATTAGCGACCTGTTACAAAGGAGAATGCCCGTCCTGATCAATTTCTGTGTAATCGTGGCAGACCTTCAGGATTCTGTCCGTATTTGTGCAGAATTGCCGCCTGAGGAATATTTTGAATTAATAAATCAGATGAGAAGGAAGATCGAAGAGTCATTTAGAAAATATTACGGGGTGTACGGTAAACATGCCGGCGACGGGTTGGTCTACTACTTTCTGAAGGACCGCGATCTTAGATACATAACAAATTCAGTCGATTGCGCCCTGGAGATCAAGGGGAGGATGGAAAAACTGTCGGAGGAATGGAGGATGCGGAAGAAATGGGACAACGGACTCTACCTGAATATCGGGCTCAACGAAGGTCAGGAGTATTTCAGTGCCCTCCATCCATCTGCAAACATTGAATTTACCGCCCTGGGTGATACGATTAATTATGCGAGCAGATTGTCGGATTTGGCGCGAAACGGCGCTGTGTTTACAACGAAGAACCTTGTCAACAGAATGGATAAAGAAGACCGGTGCAGGTTTATCTTCGGGATAAGGAAAAAGACATCCGGTGGAGAGGTCTTTGTAGAGAATACGTTCTCCAGGGTAACAGACCTGCTCGACGTTGAAGATAGAAGAAACACCAAGATAATGGACATCTCGGCGCTTTCCGTAACGGAGATCCTCGGAAAGGCTTCTGACCACGGGTGGTGTTGAAAATGAGCGTAAAAACCACTTTTGAAAACAAATGGGTTAACGAGATCATGCTCCGCGATAAGGATCTTTATTACAAGCTCCAGATCATCTTCGGTTTCTTCTTCCCCATACCGGTAGCGGCGATATTGTTTTTAATCATCAAATATAATATCTTCAGGGACAATACTTTTCAGCTCGTACTCCTGGCTGTTCTGGTCTGTTCCCTATACGGCTTCGGGATACTCCGGAATATCTTCTATAAGATCATCAAAATATCCGAGGATATTTCCAAGAACGTGATGCCGGACGTTGCGGACGCCGGATATCAGGGCGGTGATGAACTGAATAACATCGCGCATTCATTCCGTATCATGGCGGGTCAGTTTAAGGATACATGCAACAAGCTGGAAAAAAAAGGAACGGAGATATCAACCCTTAAGGAACTCTCAGACCTCTGTTATGTCACGTTCGATACGGAAGAACTGCTTTATGTTACCCTTGAACGTGCATTAAAGCTCGTCAACGCTGACGTCGGTTCCGTACTGTTGCTTGAAAGGCCCCTTCGTAAGAATTTCATAGTTCAGTCGACGATCGGCCTCGGGAGCGACCTTGCCTCAGGAGAAAAGATCGATTTTTCCACGAGTATCGCAAAATATGCCGTTATCAACAAGTCGCCTATCGTCGTTGAAGATATAGAAAAGGACAACCGCTTTGCGAGAAGTAACAGGTCGAAGTACGCGACAAAGTCGTTTATTTGTATGCCGATAAAGACGATCAAGGATATCATCGGGGTCATGACGATCTCAAGGCGTGACGATTCTACCCCCTTTAATCAGCAGGACACCGAGGTACTGACCCCGCTTTTGAGCACCGCGGCCTTCACGTTCGAAAACCTGCGCCTCGTCAAACAGAGCGAGGTCGATACCGAGTACCTTAAGATTGTTGAAAGGGTATTGAAAAATATCAATTCAAGCACGCAGGATAACGAACTTATCAGTGCCTTTTTACAGGATGTCAGATCCGTTGTGCCTTTTGATCTCGGCATGATACTCATTAAAGACGAAAACCGCCCCGAAGAGCTCTTTGCCCTTGAGATAATCTCGCAGGAAAGGACAGATGTTGCGAAGGGTTCATATTATCCTTATAAAGGTTCCGTCATCGACAAGGTCATGGACCAGGGGACGACACTGATCATCGACGATCTGAGCAGCTTTAACGGAGAATCGGAACAGATATTCCTTTTCCACCAGAGATATAATTCCTGTCTGCTCAGCACGTTGAAGACGGAGAATGAGGCAAAAGGGGTACTTGTCCTTTATGCGCACGAGCCCGATATATTCCACGGGGCGAATGGTTTTGTCGAAATAATTGCAGGCAGTATTGCCTTGTCCATAGCCAAGAGCAGGCTTTCTACCTCTATTAAAAAGAGAAAAAAGGAACTCGAAACCCTTACACAGATCGGCAATGTCCTTGCATCATCGACCTTCGACATCGACCAGGTGCTAAAGTACACAATGGATATGGTCCGCATCGTCATGAATGTCGAGGCCGGATCGCTGCTTCTGCTGCGCGATAATGAACTGGAATTTAAAGTGACCTTCAACATGGATATAGAGACGATGAGCAGGTTCAAACTGAAACTCGGCCAGGGTATCGCGGGTTACGCAGCTACGTGCGGCAAATCGATTATCGTGAATGACGTGACGCATTCACCTCATTTCTCTCCCGATGTAGATAAGTCCACAGGTTTCAGGACCAAATCCGCGCTGTGCGTGCCGATTATCTCTCAGGGCAAGGTACTGGGTGTAATAGAATTATTGAACAAGATATATGGTGATTTTACTTCCGGCGACGAACACCTTCTCCAGTCGATTGCATCCTCGGTGAGCATTGCCATGGAGAATGCGCGCCTCTACCGGGAGACGGTCTCGATGACAGAACATGAGCGCGGCATCAGGCAGATGTTCCAGAAGTTCGTCCCCAAGGAGGTCGTTGATAAGATCATCCACGGCGAACAGACAGGGAGAGACCTTGTAGACGAGTTCAGGACGCTAACCCTGCTTAACATCGACATCCGCGGTTTTTCAAAGCTGGCTACGAAGATCGGCCCGAGGAAGACCGTCTCGATGCTTAACTATTTCTTTTCCACCATGGGTGGTATTGTATTTAATCACCACGGCATTGTCGACAAATACCTCGGCGACGGCTTTCTTGCGGTCTTCGGCGCGCCCATTGCAAGCCCGTCTGACGCGGATAATGCCGTAGCGGCCGCCCTCGAAATGAAGCGGTCTATCGAGGCAGTGAGCAATTATTTCATGGACAAGATAGGCGCCCCCCTTACAATAGGCATCAGCATACACACGGGCGAGGTCGTCATCGGGAACATAGGTTTCGATAAGAAGATCGACTATACAGTTATCGGAGACCCGGTGAACACCGTCTTCAGGTTGCAGGGCATTACAAAATCGATAAAGAACGGCATCCTTATCAGTGAAAAGACCCATCGCGTTGCCCAATCGCACCTCAGCGTACGGGAAGTCGGTATATACGAGATAGACTCCATGCTCGGCGCCCTGAAGGTATATGAGCTTCTCGGCATCGAACATAATTAATGAGCGTCGAGCCTGATTTTAACTGTTAAAATCATTGACAGCAAACAGAGGGCGGTTATAATTAAAAGTATGGTGGCTGTATTTCCTGTCGGTTGTTCATTTACACCCGTACTTTCGCGTATTCATACACTTTTCTCTCCATTCCGCAACCTTCACAACCTCGTGAGCAATATCCATGAAAACCTTACTTGAAGAGAAAAAATTATATGTCGTAATCATCGTACTTCTTTTTGCCGCCATTTCATTTATCACCTTTTTTGTTGTACGCTATCACTATAGGCTTGCAATAAAAGAAATAATAAAAGACAACAGATCAAAGGCAAACTTTATTTCCGCACTCATATCTGAGTATCAAAAAGCAGTGATCAGCATTCTGGAATCATATACACAACGCCCACTCCTGATCAATGCGGTCAGGGAAAAGGATTTTAATCGCGTTATCCGGCACCTGAAATCCTTGCATGAGCGTTACGTCGGAACCGATGCCCTATTCATAACCGACCGATATGGCATTCTCTGGGCAAATTACCCGGTGGACGAAACAGCATTTGGCAAAGATCTGGCTGACAGTGACTGGTATAAGGGGGTGAGCAGGAACTGGAAGCCATACGTTTCCCCTTTATATCACATGGCCTTTCTGAGAAAAGGCATCAGTGTCGGCGTATCGGTACCGGTATTTGACGGGAACGGTAACATCATCGGGATACTGGGTAATGCCCAGCGGAGGTCTTTTTTCGTAAATCTGCTGGGCGGAGACGTGATAGAGCCTACGAGGAGTATAACCCTTCTTGACCAGGAAGGGAACGTAATATTCAGCAACACCATTCCATATGAAGAAGAAATAACGAAATACCATGACGAGGGCATACGGGAAAAGGCCGTTGCAGGTGGCTCCTTTAATACGGAGATCACAGGCGGACAAGAGAAGGGCAAAGGTTCCTATATATCCGTTGCACCTCTAAAGGAAATCGGTTGGTCGATCATTGTCGGGTATGATAGGTATGCGATCCTGAAAGAATTGTACGGGTATTTCTTCCTCTCGGCAGTTACAGGCCTTACAATATTCCTTTTCCTCACTGTTTCTCTGCTCTATTTCAGGAGAGAATATAAGCACAGAAAAACAAAAGAACTCCTCCAGGCAGAGGAGAAATACCGGAGTATCTTTGAGAATGCGCTGGAGGGTATATACCAGACAACCCCTGAAGGGCAGTATCTTAATATCAATCCGGCGTTTGTACGGACCTTTGGTTTTGCATCAGCAGAAGAGATGATGTCGCAGGTGACAGATGTTAGAAAGCAGCTTTATGTGAACCCTGAGGACAGAGACCGTTTGAAGTCAGTGCTTACCGAACAGGGACAGGTCGAAGGATTCGAGGCTCAGGTCAGACGGAAAGACGGCTCAACCTTCTGGATCTCGATCAACGCCCATGCGGTACGTGACGGCACAGGTAAGATCCTTTATTATGAAGGGACAAACATGGATATTACCGGGCGCAAGCAGGCGGAAGAAGAGGTCAGGAGACTCAACGTTGAGCTTGAACAGCGTGTCCGCGACCGCACAATCCGGTTGGAGGCAGCCAACAAGGAACTGGAGGCGTTCTCCTATTCTGTTTCACACGACCTCCGTGCACCCTTGAGGAGCATAGACGGGTTCAGCCGTATCATCTTTGAGGAGTATGGGAATACGCTTAACGATACTCTGAAGAACTACCTGGAAAGGATCTGCAAAGGGGCGCAGCATATGGGGTTGCTTATCGATGACCTTCTGAAACTTGCACAGGTGACAAGGTCGGAATTCCGTCATGAGTCCATTGATTTGAGCGAGCTGGCCAATGAGATTGTGGGGACATTGCGCCGGGATAATCCTGAAAGAGTCGTTGACGTGGTTATCCAGGATGGGATAAATGTGAAAGGCGATCCGTATCTGATGAATATCGCTCTAAAAAACCTGCTGGACAACGCCTGGAAGTTTACAGGCAAGAAGACAAAACCGCGCATTGTATTCGGCACGACCATACAGGGTGAAGAGACCCTATATTTTATAAAGGACAACGGAGCAGGGTTTGACATGACCTACGCGGGGAAACTGTTTGGGGCCTTCCAGCGCCTGCACACCGTTGAGGAGTTTCCCGGAACCGGGGTAGGCCTGGCAACGGTACGGCGGATCATTACCCGTCATGGTGGACGTATCTGGGCTGAAGGGGAGGTAGAGAAAGGAGCAACGTTTTTCTTTACAATTACGTGAAGCGGGATTCATATCTCGACGCTTCACGGCTAACACCTGATAGGTTCTCGCACTGCAAGGGATACGGTTTTAAAACGAGATATGAATATGGGGGAAACCATGGAGCAAAGGATCATTCTTCTGGTAGAAGACAGCCCTGACGATGTGATGCTGACGAAACGGGCCTTCGAGAAAAACAATATTTTCAACAAGGTGATCGTTGCGAGAGACGGCGTAGAAGCCCTGGATTATATGTTCGGTACAGGCATGTACACAGGACGGGACAACAAGAATCTGCCGGTCGTTGTCCTCCTCGATCTGAAACTCCCCAGAATAGATGGGCTGGAGGTGCTTAAAAGGTTGCGTGAAGATGCACGTACAAAACTTGTTCCAGTGGTGATACTCACATCATCGACGGAGGAAATGGATTTGATAAACGGATATAAGCTGGGTGCCAACAGCTATGTCCGGAAACCCGTTAATTTTGAAAAATTCGTCGAAGCGGCCAAGCATCTCGGGCTTTATTGGCTTCTCTTGAATGAGCCTCCACCGATACCAAAATAAAAGAGGAAATATAAGGCGGTTTTATGACAAATGTGCAATCCGAAATCTGCAATCCGAAATCCCTCAGGGTTTTGATTGTTGAAGACTCCGAAGACGATGCCCTTCTTTTATTGAACCTGCTGAAACGGAACGGCTATGAAGTAACCCATGAGAGGGTGGAAAAAGAAGATGCCATGCGTTCAGCCCTTCAGGAGAAGCCCTGGGATGTAATCCTTTGCGATTACAAAATGCCTCAATTTGACGGAATGCGGGCATTAAAGCTTGTGAGTGACATGGGTATCGACATCCCCTTTATCATTGTGTCAGGGACCATTGGCGAGGATATCGCGGTTGAGTGCATGAAGGCCGGCGCTCACGATTACATCATGAAGAATAAGACACAGAGGTTTGTTCCTGCCGTTGAACGGGAGATAAGGGAAGCGGCCGTAAGAAGAGGGCGCAAAGAGATCGAGAGGGAATTGGATAACCTTGCCATGGTTGTAAAACATTCCAGCGAATTGATCTATCTTGCGGCCCCGGACGGCACATTGGTTTTTATGAATGAGGCGGGGCGTGATAAGATCGGGATACCCTTTGACCAAGTTGCCCACCATCGTATCCTTGATGTTTTTCCTTCTGACTATAGGGAATCGGTAAAGCGTGTGATATTGCCTGAATTGATGAAATCGGGTTCATGGCAGGGAGACCTGCAATACTGTAATATCGAAACAGGCGCAGTCATTGACGTATACGCCTCTTTTTTCACAATAAAGGATACCTCCACAGGCACATCCCTTTATATCGCGAACGTCTCGACGGATATCAGTGAAAGAAAAAAGACTGAAAAAGAGATTATGCATCTTGCTTCATTCCCCCAATTCAGCCCCATTTTAATCTTAGAAATAGAAAGGGGAGGCGCTATTACGTATGTGAATCCGGCGACTCAACGGGCTCTTGCAGAGATGGGGGAAACCGACGCCGCCTTATTTATTCCGAAGGATATCCACGCCGTAGTCCGAGAAGGCAGGATATCCGAAGAAAAAGAGATCACAAGGGAGGTTGTCCTCCATGGCCGGACCTATACTGAGAAGTTCTGTTTTCTTCCCGTCTTCGATGTCATAAACGTCTATGCCTATGATATCACTGAACGTAAATTGGCGGAAGAGGCGCTGCAAAGAAGCGAGGAACAATACCGGAATATCTTTAATGACGCGATTCTTGGAATCTACCAAACCACCCCTGAAGGACGCTTTCTCAATCTAAACCCAGCCCTTACACGTATGCTTGGGTATAACAAGCCGGCAGAATTGATCAACAGCGTGGATGATCTTTCAATACAGATATACGCCAACCCGGAAGATAGAGGAATCTTCAGGGAAATCCTTCTGCACGAAGGGGTAGTGGAAAAGTTCGAGACGCAGCTTCGCAGGAAAAGTGGAGAGATAATCTGGGTTTCGATCAATGCCCACGTTGTCAAAGACACGTATGGTAACATAGTTTGCTTCGAAGGTACCGTTGAAAATATTACAGAACGCAGGAGAGTGGAGGAGGCGATCCGGTTAAGCGAGGAGCGTTTCAGGAACCTGTATCAGGAGGGCCCGATTCCGGCCTTTACCTGGCAGAAGAGAGGGGAAGACTTCATTTTTGTCGATTTTAACCGTGCCATGATCCAGGTCACCAACGGTAAAGTAAGCGACTATCTTGGAAGCAGCGCCGTGGCATTGTATAACGACAGACCGGATATCCTCAGCAACATGGAACTTTGCTGCAGAAAAAAATCCATTGTGAGACGTGAGATCGTTTCCCGGAATTTTGCACCGGGCAAACTCTTTTCCGTGTTTTACGGTTTCATTCCCCCGGATTTAATTATAGTGTATACGGAAGATATCACCGACAAGAAACTTATGGAAGATGCGCTGAAAGAGAGCGAACAAAAATATCGCTCCATCTTCGAAAATACCATAGAGGGCGTATTCCAGAGTACTGTTGATGGGCATTTTTTAACCGTAAACCCTGCCTTTGCCAGAATGCATGGCTACGAATCTCCGGATGAAATGGTAAAGGCCGTTACCGATATAGAAAAACAACTTTATGCGGATCCTGTCAGACGGGATGAATTTACCCATATCCTCTACGAGCATGGCGTCATCACGAATTTTGAGCATCAGCAACTCAAAAAGAACGGCGGCAAGATCTGGGTAAGGATCAACGCCCGGGAAATCAAGGACGATGAGAATAACATCCTCTACTATGAGGGCACTGCAGAAGACATTACGGAACGCAAAAATGCCGAGGAGGCCTTACGGGAGAGCGAGGAACACTTCAGACAGCTCACAGAACAGTCCCTGATGGCCGTTGGGATAATACAGGACGGGGTGTTCAAATATTTCAACAGAAAATTTGAAGAGATCAGCGGATATTCTGCCGATGAGATAAAAGGATGGAAACCATTTGAGTTTTCCCATACCTTTTATCCCGACGATATGAACTTTGTTATAAACCAGATCAAAAAGAAACAGGCGGGTTATCAGGATGTCGTACCCCATTACTACTTCCGGATAATACATAAGAACGGCAATATTCGGTGGATAGAGGTATATTCCAAAACGGTGGCATACAAAAACAGACCTGCCGACATGCTGACGCTTATCGATATTACTGAACGCAAAAATACCGAAAAGGCCCTGCGGGAAAGCGAGGAACGCTACAAAACCATCACCGAGAAGACCATTTCGGGTATCTATCTCATCCAGGATGGATTGCTCAGGTACGTGAATCCTACATTCTGCAACATATACGGGTATACAAGGGACGAGTTGGTTGATAAATTAAGCCCCCTTGATCTTGTCGTTAAAGAAGAAAAGGAGTTCCTCGACGATAAGATCCGGCAGCGCCTGTCAGGAGAGAAAGAGTCCGATCAATTTTCAATAAGGATCAGGAGGAAGGATGGTGAGGTACGCTTCCTTGAGGTCTTTAGCTCATATGCACTGTATGCAGGAAAACCTGCTGTTCTTGGAACCTGCGTTGACATGACGGAGGCAAGGAGGGCAAACGAGGCGATAAAAAGATCACAGAAAGAGCTTCGGTCCCTTACCGCTTATCTTCAGAATGTCCGGGAAGAAGAGAGAATGCGAATCGCACGGGAGATCCACGACGAGCTCGGGCAGTCATTGACAGGCATCAAGATAGATATCTCCTGGCTCAAAAAGAAACTTGGCGATATAGTGGAACCCACGGATCCTATACAGACGAAGATTGATTCTATCCTTGCGCTGACTGAATCAACGATCGCAACAACCCGTGAGCTTTCCCTTAGCCTGAGGCCCGGCATCCTTGACGACCTTGGTCTCGCGGTTGCAATCAAATGGCAACTGAAAAGATTTCAGGAGAAGGTGGGGATTATCTGCATGCTCCAATCAGACGTAGCAGAGATAACTATCCCCGCAGACTACTCTACGGTATTGTTCCGCATATCCCAGGAGTGTTTGACCAACGTATCGCGACATGCCAATGCAACAAAAGTGAAGATAACGCTGACGGGAGAGGGGAAAAACCTTGTTCTCGAGATAGAGGACAACGGCAAAGGCATTACAAAGGAGCAAATAAAGAACCCGCTTTCACTGGGTATACTGGGCATGAGGGAGAGGATTATGGGTCTTAAGGGTAGGTTCAGCATCAACGGCGAACCGGGAAAAGGGACAAAGGTAAGGGTGGAGCTGCCGATGAAGTGAAACAAAAAATTTGCAATTGCCGATTGCCGATTTGCGATTGAACAAAAACTGTGCGATTTGCGAGGTGAGAGTTGGATGAAGATGAATTGATTAAAAGGACAAAACAATTTGCATTGAAAATAATAAAACTTATAGCTACAATACCAAATACAATAGAGGGACGGGTAATGGCAAATCAGCTTGCGAAATCCGGAACATCTGTCGGTGCAAATTATCGGGCAGCATGCAAGGCACGTTCAAGAGCGGAGTTTATAGCAAAAATAGGAGTTGTTGAAGAAGAAGCGGATGAATGTATTTATTGGTTAACACTGGTTATAGAGTCAAACATGTTGAAAAAAGAGATCGTTGAACCATTGCTAAAAGAGGCAGGAGAAATTACGGCTATTATGGCTTCCTCCAGAAAATCGGCCATGAAAAATTGCAAATCGGCAATTGGAAATTGTAAATGATTAGGTTTCTCATCGCCGATGACCACGCTGTAATACGCCTTGGATTGATACAGATCCTCAGCGAGGCATTTCCCGATTCCCAATTCGGGGAGGCACATAACGCCCGCCAGATCTTTGAGAAGGTTCAGGAACAAACCTGGGATCTTGTCATACTTGACATCAGCCTTCCCGACAAAAGCGGGCTGGATGTACTGAAACAACTAAAATCGTTATATCCCGGTCTTTCAATCTTTATTTTAAGCGTCTACAGAGAAGAAGAGTACGCGATCCGTGTACTGAAGGCAGGCGCATCAGGATATCTGTCAAAGGATGGAGCCCCTGAAGAACTTGTGAAAGCAGCGAAGAAGATACTCGCAGGCGGGAAATACGTGAGCCCTTCCTTAGGAGAAAGGCTGGCCTTTGAGCTTGAGAAGGGAGAGGATGCACACCGGACGCTCTCAGACCGGGAATATCAGGTAATGCTCATGATCGCTTCAGGCAAGTCGGTTACGGAGATTGCAAATGACCTTTGCCTCAGCGTACAGAGCATCAGCACGTACCATTCACGGGTATTTGAAAAGATGGGTTTTAAGAATAATGTCGAGCTCATTCGTTACGTCATTGACCACAAACTGGAGTAGAAAGAATTTGCAATTTGTGATTTCCGATTTGCAATTTAAACACCAGAAAGAATTTGCAATTTGTGATTTCCGATTTGCAATTTAAACACCAGAAAGAATTTGCAATTTGCAACTAAAAACCAGGATTAGTGTCTTTATTGTTGTTGCCATTTCAATTGCAAATTGGCAATTGGAAATTGCAAATGAAATATCCTGTAGTAATCCTACTACAAAAAAATTAGTTATCTAATGACAGACTCCAAAACTCACTTATGTAATACTTTGAAAAACTTAAAGAGAAGGGTTGCCATGAAGCTGTTCATTGCAGACGATTCAGAGGTAATGCGGGAACGCATAAGAGAGTTGCTTTTAGCGGTTGAAGGGATCGAATTGATAGGAGAGGCAGGAGACGTACAGGCGTCTATCAAAGGTATCACGGACCTGAAGCCTGATGTGGCGATTCTTGATATACGTATGCCCGGAGGCAGCGGCCTCGAAGTCCTTCAAAGATTGAAAGAGCATCCGAAGGCCCCTTTGATTATCGTACTTACAAATTATCCCTTCCCGGAATACGAGGAGATCGCAATGAAACTGGGCGCGGACTATTTCTTCGATAAGGCTACGGAATTCGATGAGGTGCAAAGGGTCCTGGAAAGGATATTGCGTGAAAATGGGCTCAAGGGAAGTCAGGCAAAAGACGGTAAAGGATTCGAAGAGGGGTTGAATTGATGGTATCGGAGCTCGTTTCGTTCCAACTCGATGACCGACAATTTGCCGTTCCTCTCTCGTCGATTGAACGGATTGAGAGGGCCGTTTCCATAACACCCCTTCCCAAGGCCCCGGATATCGTCCTCGGTGTTATCAATATTCACGGCAGTATCGTTCCCGTATTCAATATCCGTGAGCGTTTCCGCTTGCCTCCAAGGGATATGCAACTTAGCGACCAGTTGATTGTAGCGCATACGTCGAAACGGACCATCGCACTTCTTGTTGATTCCGTTATTGCCGTGATTGAGGTCCCGGGAGAGAAGATTGTCGAAACCAGTAATATCCTTCCTCAACTCGATTTTGTTGAGGGTGTGGCAAAGGCGGAAGACGGTATGATCCTCATCCATGATCTTGAACGGTTTCTTTCCATCCGCGAAGAACAATCCCTCGATGAAGCAATGAAGGAGTTGAACCAGGATGGGTAAAGAGACCGGCTTGAAGGACGTTCCCGATACCCTCCTGCAAAGATTGAGCGAATACCTGACCGCTAAAACCGGTTTACAATTTTTAAATAAGAACAGGGACAACCTGCATCGGAATATGATATCTGCCATGACGGATTTTGGCTTTGAAGATGTTGTCGGATTTGTCGAATGGCTGCTTTCTACGTCACCGACGCAAGAACAGATTGAAATCCTTGCGAGCCATCTCACAGTGGGTGAAACATACTTCTTCAGGGAGAAAAATACCTTTGAAACCCTGGAGCATTCCATGCTGCCCGGTTTGATTGACACCCGTCGAAAGACAGACAAACGACTTAGATTCTGGAGCGCAGGATGTTCAACGGGGGAAGAGGCTTATTCTCTCGCCATCCTTATCGACAGGTTGATCCCTGACCTGAGAGACTGGAATGTGACGATTATCGCTACGGACATCAATGCCTTTGCTCTCAGGAAGGCCGGGGAAGGGATTTATTCAGACTGGTCATTCCGGGATACGCCGCCGTTTTTCAAAGACAAATACTTTGAAAGGGTCAAAGAAAATCGTTATCGGCTTTTACCCGGTATCAGAAAGATGGTCACCTTCTCTTATCTCAACCTTTCCGAGGATGTCTACCCTTCGCTCCAGAACAATACCAATGCATTGGATGTCATCCTGTGTCGTAACGTCCTGATGTATTTTGCACCCGATTATATCAGGCGGACGGTTGAACGTTTCTACCGGTCCCTCGTTGAGGGAGGATTCCTTATTGTAAGTCCTGTCGAGACGTCACAGGTTTATTATTCTCAATATGCTACGGTCCGCTTTCGTGATTCGATATTCTATAAAAAGGATACCTTAAAGGAGAAACAGGGATACAGGGTCGAAAAACACGTTGAAAAAACGATCTCCCTTCCTCCGGCGCAAAAGGTAAAATACGGTATATCAAAAAAACTACCGCATACGAAAAGATATGATCTTCCCAAAAAACCGGCAGTGCAGGTGCTGACGCCCAACGAGGAAGCAGATGCCCTTTACCGGAAGGGTTTCTACCGCGAGGCGGAAGAACGGCTTGGACCGATAGTTTCAAACGGCAGGAGCAGCCCGGAAGCGCTGGTTCTTTATACAAAAATTCTGGCAAATCAGGGGAAACTTGCGGACGCCTTCCGCTGGTGCGAAAAGGCTGTTTCAGCCGATAGATCTAATGCCTACCTGCACTATCTGCTTGCCGTCATTCTTGAAGAACAAAGAAGGTTTGAAGATGCAAAGGTATCTTTGAAAAGGGCGATCTATCTTGACCATAATTTTGCACTGGCATATTTCGCACTTGCCAATCTCTCTTTAAGATTGGGCAGGATTGCAGAGGCGCGGAAACACTTCAACAATACTACTGAAATTTTATCGAAATACAAACCGGATGAGATCATCCCCGAATCTGAAGGAATCACTGCGAGACGATTTTCTGAAATGATCAGCGCCGTTCGCCTTTAGGAGTTGCAATGAATATAAAAGAAAAAGAATCCGTTATAACAAAACCGCTTGAGACTGCACCGGAGGAAAAGGCGGCCATCCTCAGGTCAAGGGCGAAGGAGCTTGCCCGTGAGTTCGAGGGAAGGGTAACCGGCGTCGATTATCTTGAGGTCCTCGAGTTTCTCCTCGCCAGCGAAATCTATGCCATCGAAACCCTGTTCGTCCGCGAGGTTTATCCAATGACTGAATTGACCCCTTTGCCGTGCACACCAGCCTTTGTGTTCGGCCTGATCAACATAAGGGGACAGATCATGACGGTCATGGACATGAAAAGATTCTTCGACCTTCCGGAAAGGGGGATTACCAACCTGAACAAGGTCATTGTTGTCAGAAAAGGAGGTATGGAACTGGGAATCCTTGCCGATGAGATCACCGGTATCCGGACCGTTCCGATGAACGAAATCCAACCACCGCTTTCGACTATGACCGGCATCCATGCGGAGTATCTCAAGGGCATTACCAAAGAAAGACTTATTGTTCTCGATATGGAGCGGTTTCTGACAGATAAAAAACTCACCGTACAGGAAGAAGTGGAAATATAAATGCATGCTCGGCAAAACAGGAAGGAGGTTACATGAAACATCTGAATTTGAGGACAAAGTTTTTATCCGTTGGGCTTCTGGCAGTGGTAATTCCAATTATCATAATCGGCATCGTTGCCGTCTATGAATCTTCCA
>MVRS01000192.1 GCA_002067975.1 Syntrophorhabdus sp. PtaU1.Bin058 | reverse complement strand
CTCCAAAAATTTTTACCCCCTATCGGGGATTATTAAGTATAAGCATAATTCACTGATATGTAAATAGAACCGCCGTATATCGTAATAGCCGTATATAGTAGTTCGTATATCGTATATCGAGGTTCTCAAGAGAACGTTCGGCGTGATGCGTTCGGCGATTTCTTTTGTCTCTCGCTATCTACTATCGACTATTCACTATCGACTGCCTTTAGTGTTTATCCTTTCCCGCTATTCTGTATCTCTATCTTGATCTCCTTCGGTACTGCCTTCTGCGATTTCGGGACTTTCACCTTCAGCACACCGTCTTTGTATGTCGCCTTTGCCTTATCTCCAATGACTTCAGCAGGGAGCTGGATCGTTCTCTGGAATGATCCGTAAGCCCTCTCAGACCTGTAACAGTCTTCACTCTTACAATCTTCTTCCGTCTTCCTTTCCCCTTTCAACACCAACCTGTCTTCAACGATCGTGATTGAAACCTCTTTCGGGTCAATCGCCGGGATGTCGATGGTAACAATAACGTCCTTTTTTGTCTCATGTATATCAACCGCCGGCACCCATCCCCCCTCCCGGAGAGAAGGGAAACCCGCTTTCTCAAAGAAATCTTCGAATATCCTGTCCATCTCCTCCCGCATTGAGGGAAATCTTGACTCCCACATAGATTTCCAAGGCGTTAAAGGCATAGTTCCACCTCCTGATACGATTTTTTTATTTTATGCGTTTTTGGTCTCTTTCCTTAAAGGCCTCTTCCAGAAGCTTACCACACCTGACTGGTGAAAAGAAAACTGTACGAGTTCCCATCCCTCCTGGCCCATCTGATTCAAAAGCCGCGACATGTTCTCAAGCTGCTCCGCACCGACATCGTGCACTTCGCATTCGCCATCAGGCCTGCAGGCGTAAACAATGTTGTTACGCTGGTCAACAACGACACCCTCTCGTTTCAGGTCTTCCATTGAATATATCTTCATAATATACTCGTATTTCATAGGCACCTTCCTGGTCTGTTTTATGTCTCTATGATATAATATTAATGCAAAATGTTATTTTTTTAAAGTAGCTATGGGATATACACCTCTTTATATAGAATCATATTCCAGCGGCATTTTACAGGACAGGCTGGAAGAGCTCGAGTCACTGCTCAATCCCTGCACGCTGTGTCCAAGACAGTGCAAGGCCAACAGGCTCGTCGGCGACCTCGGATACTGCAGGGCGCCCTATGACCTCTCCATCTCATCGGCGTCACCCCATTTCGGGGAGGAGGCCCCGTTGGTCGGACACAACGGCTCGGGAACGATATTTCTTACCCACTGCAACCTTAAGTGCATCTTCTGCCAGAACTACGACATCAGCATATACGGCGAGGGCACCCGCTATACCTACGGCAAGCTGGCAGCCCTGATGATCGACCTTCAGGACCGCGGCTGCCATAACATCAACCTCGTTACACCTACCCATTACGTTCCACAGATCATCAAGGCCCTTCCGATCGCGATCGAGAACGGTCTTTCAATTCCCCTTGTCTACAACACAAGCGGTTACGATTCACCCGGTACGATCAGGCTCCTCGACGGCATAATCGATATCTATATGCCTGATATCAAATTCCTCGACAGCGGATTGTCCCAAAGATTCTGCAAGGCAGCGGATTACCCTGAGGTCGTCAGGGAGGCGGTCATTGAGATGCAGAGACAGGTCGGTGACCTCGTTGTCGATGAAAACGGTATTGCCGGGAAAGGGCTTATCATACGACACCTCGTCATGCCGTCCTGCGGAGAGGACACGAAAAGGATCATGGAATTTATCAGGGACAATGTCTCGCGGAACGCCTTTGTCAATATCATGTCGCAATATCACCCGTGCCACAGGGCAGGTGAATTTGAAGAGATTGCAAGCCGGATCTCGTTGAAAGAACATACGGAGGCAGTACGGTATGCCCGAATCATCGGGCTTTCGAGGGCGTTCAATTACTGAGTTTTTTTACCAGTATGTCATTTGCCTTTATGATCTCCTGGGCGTCTTTGCCGGTTATCTCCCAGCTGTAACCCCCCTTTGCTTCCTTTTTTAGTTTTATCTTCACGTCGCCTTTCAGGCTCTTTTTTATTTCATCAAGCTCTTTTTTATATTGCTCCTCGCTGTTCTGTTCTTCGGCCTTCTTCTGTTTCTGTGTAAGCTCTATCCCTTTGCCGCAGGAAAAAAGGAGAAAGGCCGCAAGGAGTATTGCAATAAATCTCATCTCGTCATAATATAATTTCTTACATGTCTCTTCAACAAAATTCTGGAGGGTGTATGGACATCTATTGTGAGCAGGCAGGTAAGGGGGAAAAGGTCATTTTCATTCACGGTGCCGGTGGGAGTACTAAGTCATGGTACTTTCAGAAAGAGGCGCTGCAAAGGTCCATGGAGGTGCTGGTCGTTGATCTTCCCGGTCACGGGAGATGCCCCGGCGACGGGTATGATTCCGTCGCGCAGCACTGCGATTCCCTCTATCATCTCCTCAGCGAAAGACCTCCCGACCGGTATTTCATCGCCGGTCATTCCATGGGCGGCGCGATCGGCATGTCCTTTGCCCTCGCCTATCCCCACCTCGTAAAGGGTCTGATCCTTATTGGGACAGGGGCAAAACTCGCCGTCCTGCCTGCAATACTGGAAGGGATCCGGCAGGACAAGGCGAAAACGGTCGGGAATATTGTTGCGGCTATCTTCTCGGACAAGACTCCCCGGCAGGCGAAAGAGACGGCCTTCAACGAAATGATGCAATGCAGCGGGGAGACGATCTTCAGGGATTTTTCCGCCTGTAACGGTTTTAACATCATGGATAAGGTCGCTGCGATCAAGGCGCCCCCCCTCATCATCTGCGGGAAAGACGACCTTATGACGCCGCCGAAATATTCTGAATTCCTGCATCGCTCTCTTGCCGATTCGAGACTCAGTATCATAGAGGATGCAGGCCATATGGTCATGCTTGAAAAACCGGATGAAGTGAATAAGGAGATAGAGGAGTTTGTTAAACTGACAGCAGAAAACCCGTGAGGCGTAAGTGGTGAGGCGTGAGGGGGAACTACAGCAAAGAGCAGAGAGCCAAACGCCCGTGAGGCGTAAGTCGTGAGTGGATTAAAACGTAATGCAAAGGGCATGGAACATAGCGAGACGTAAGAAGCTTCATTCTTTATCGTCATCGGAGCGAAGCGATGTGGCGATCCAAGGGTATATGAGATTGCCGCGCTCCGCTCACAATGATACTTTTCACCGTTTACGGGTTTTTCCCCTTACGCCTTACG
>MVRS01000191.1 GCA_002067975.1 Syntrophorhabdus sp. PtaU1.Bin058 | reverse complement strand
GTTTCCTGCAACTGTATGTTCTGGAGCTTGAGCCGCCGCACCTCCATTGCCCGGGCAATAAGCGGCAGCAGGAAGTTTATCTTAAAAGGTTTCAGTATATAATCAAAGGCGCCCGATTGCATGGCCTCCACGGCAGTCTGCACGGTACCCTGGCCTGTCATGATAATACTTACAATATTATTGTCTATCTTGAGGGCATTTTTAAAAAGGGCTATTCCATCCATTCCGGGCATCATAAGATCAGTAAGCAATATGTCAAAATCCTGGTTCTTCAGGACTTCGAGGGCCTTTTCCCCTGATGTAAAACCTTCTGTCTCGTATCCCTTTCCTGCCAGCGCTTCACAGAGAACGGTCATCAGTTCCTGCTCGTCGTCCACTACCAGAATACGCCCTAAATTAAACTTCGATGTCTTGTCTGCCATCATTCCTGCTCCTTATTCATTTTATATTGTCCTAATCCTCATAAAGATTGCGGGAGCTGGCCGAGGGTCCTGCTACTGGAAGTGCAATACGAACTATAGTCCCACTGGGAATTTCATGATTGCTTATGATCTCGATCGTTCCTTTATGGTCTTGAACAATGCGCCTGCAAATCGACAATCCAAGTCCTGTCCCTTTCCCTTCGGGTTTGGTCGTAAAGAAGGGTTCTATCACCTTGGACAAAAGCTCGGGAGGTATGCCGACACCCGTATCGGCAACCTCTATAACAACAAACCGGTTTTGGGTTGCGGGTTGCAAGTTTGAAGTTGTCTCGCTTTCCTTGAGACTGACACCTCCAAATTTTTCATCGCCTTTTCCCTTGCTCTCTGCCCTCAACTCTCTGCCCTCAGCTTCTTGCACGTACGCGCGAACCGTGAGCGTTCCACCGCTCTGCATGGCGTCGCCAGCATTTGTAAAAAGGTTAAGAAACAACTGTCTCAATTGCTGACGGTCCGCGTGGATATTCGGTACATCCGGTGCAAACTCCCTGATGACCTTTACATTATACTTGTGTAAGTGGAAATGAATAAGTTCGAGCGTGTTGTCTATCTCTTCACAAGCATTGACGGTGGAGATCTGGGGCTGGTTCCTGCGGCTGGTCTGCAGGAGGGTGGCAACGAGTTTTGCCATCCGTTCGGCTTCCTGCCCGATGATATTCAGTTCCCTGAGACGGGGATCATCTTCCGGCATCTGATCTGTCAGGGATTCGAGCCTGAGGCTGACAGTGGCAAGAGGGTTGTTCAGTTCATGGGCAATGCTTGCCGCGAGCTCTCCTATTGTAGCCAGTTTTTCTGCCTGCCAGAGCTGCCGGGATATTGTCTTTATCTCCTCGCTTTTTCTCTCTATTTCCGCTGTCCGGTCGGCAACCCGTTTATCCAGTTCCAAGTTTAATTGAAGCAATTCCGCATTTGTCTTTTTCAGTTGATCATGTACGGCGAGTAGTTCTTTATTGACTTCATCAAGCTCACGATTTTTCTGAATGGCATTCTCGAAGGTAGAAAGAAGGAGGTCAATGATCTGAAACCTGTTTGATGTAATATGGTATGTCTTACCTGCGTGATAGATATCGATCCCCTGTTCGGCAATACCTGTTTGACGGAATTGCCGGTTGGCAATTATCTGTGCTATATGTGACAGGATAAACTGTTCGTTATATGGTTTCGTAATAAAGTTGTCGGCGCCGCATTGAAGACCGTTAATGACCTCTTCCGGGTCCGAGAGTGAGGTAAGCAGTATCACGGGTATCCCGCTTAAGGTGCTGTCTGCCCTGACGGCCCGGCATAATTCATACCCGTCCATAAAGGGCATTATGATATCGCTTATAATAAGATCAGGCTTCACACCTTTCAGAAATTCAAGCGCCTCCCTGCCGTTTCCTGTTACAGATACGGCGTACCCGTGCTCGGTAAGCAGATACTCGAGCTTGACCGCCTGGGTCGGACTGTCTTCAACGACAAGGATGTGTACCTTTTCTTTGCCTTTATTTTCCGTTAAGGCCATCTGTCACCTACCAGTTTTTTTAAAAGAACGGCGATATCATCCGGTGAAAGGACATGCATGGCCGCGCCGAGGGCAACCGCTTCGCCCGGCATGCCATAGACCACAGAGCTCTCTTTATCCTGAGCGATGGTAACGGCACCCCTTTCCTGCATCGTTTTCAATTCGTACGCCCCGTCTTTTCCCATGCCCGTGAGCAACACACCTACTGCGTTCCTTCCGAAAACGTCCGCGGCAGAGCGAAACAGGTATGAAACAGAAGGACGCAGACCGTTTTCAGGTGCATCCGTGCTGAGCACAATTCTTCCGCTCATACTGACCCCCATATGAACATCGTCAGGGGCAACATAGGCATGTGCCGGAAAGGGAATTTCACCCTGTTCTGCAATCTTCACGGGGAACTTGCAGGCATTCTCCAGCCACTCCGCAAAACCATGGACGAATCCCGGCGCAATATGCTGAACGATCAGGATAGAGGCACGGAAGTCTTTCGGAAGCCTCGATAAAATCGCCTCTACCGCAGGAGGGCCTCCTGTAGAGGCGCCTATTGCAACGGTCCTTATATGATCTACCGGGCGTGCCGGTTCACCGGCAAGCGTAACGTCGGGTATATCTTTTTTAAACGCCGCCTGACGTCTCCTTTTGATTACCTTCACTTCGGACATCAGTTTTACCGTCTGGATTAATTCTTTTACCTGGTTCCTATAGTCGGGATGAGTAACGCCGACGGGTTTTTTAATTGCCGCAATTGCGCCTGCCTCCATCGCCCGGAAGGTCTTTTCCACCTCT
>MVRS01000190.1 GCA_002067975.1 Syntrophorhabdus sp. PtaU1.Bin058 | reverse complement strand
TTACGCCTCACGCCTTACGGGTGTTCCGGGCTATGAGCCTGCCACTTTGTCCAGCGCCGCTCCATCGATATCTATGGAGACAACCTTGTTCCTTTCTTTCTCACCCCGCAGGATACGCACAGACGACTTTTTTACACCGAAGACCCCGGCGAGATACTCTATCAGTTCCTCGTTCGCCTTGCCGTCGCGGGGCAATGAGACGAGCTTTACCTTTAATTGCGAGCCGACCCTTGTTATCGCCCGTTTTTTCGCATTGGGTATGACCCGGACCTCAATGTTCATTCGGCGCCGTAACGCTCCTTACCCCATCCTTGCCCCTATATTGAAGAGGGCCCTGACGAGGAAGCTCTGTATAAAGATAATAAGGAGGATGAGGATAAAGGGGGCTATGTCAACCATGCCTATCCTTGTCGGGAATATCCTTGAGATCCTGTACGTTACCGGATCGACCAACCGGCAGATCATCCTTACAACAGGGTTATAAGGGTTCGGCCGGAACCAGGACATAACGGCCCTGGCAATAATGATCCACAGGTATATCTCGAGGAGTGCATCAAGTATACGTGCAATGCTTGCCGTCACGTCGAACATAATCTCTCCTCTCTGTATGCCGCCCCCGGATCCTCCGTGCCCGTTCCCTTGCAGGACATGCTGTCTTCACCGGTTATTCCGCCCATGAGGATCCCCTCTTCCATTCCTTTAATTGTAACGGCAACACAATTATTTTCAAGTCTTTTCGTAAAGGGGATATGCACGGGCAGGTAATTGTCCGTATAACCCCTCATATACCTTCCTCTGTAGAGCTTGCCCTCGGGGATGATCTCCACCCTCTTTCCAAAAAATCTTTCGTAAAAGGTCCTTCTTTTTATTGCGTCAAGTCGTCTGAGGAGCCTCACCCGTCTCTTTTTCAGGGCATCGGGCACCTGATCGCGAAGGCCGGCGGCAAGGGTCCCGCTCCGTGGAGAAAAAGGAAACACATGGAGGTAATAGATCCCGGCAGACTCAATAAACCTGTATGTCTCCGTGAACCGCTCCTCATCCTCACCGGGAAAACCTGCTATCACGTCCACGCCTATCCCCACATCGTCTATCTTCTCGTGCAATCCTTTCAGGAGCTTCCCTATGTATGCCTGCGTGTAGTGCCTGCCCATCCCTGCAAGTACCTCGTCGGAGGCGCTTTGCATGGGGATATGGAGGCTTCGCGCGAGCTTTCCCGACCCTGCAATAATATCAACCAGTTCATCGTCAATATAGAGGGGGTCTATGGAGCTCATCCGTATCCGGTTCGGCGTTTCACTCTCCTCAAGACGTCTGAGCAGCCCCTTCAGGTCGGCCCCTGTCCCGGGGTCCCGGTAGGCCGATATCTCGATTCCGGTCAGCACTACCTCTTTTATCCCTCTTTCCTTCAACAGCTCCATCGTGCGAAGTACGTCGTCTGCCGGACGGCTCCTCGGCTTCCCCCGCGCATAGGGCACAATGCAGTAGCTGCAGAACCTGTCGCACCCGTCCTGTATCTTGAAAAAGAACCGCGTCTTCCCCGCCGGGAGTTCACCGGCCGGCCCTTCCCCGATCAACGGGCTGTTCTCGATTAACAGGCCGTTACCGAGAGACTGGAGACCGGTTACAAATGAACCTTTCTTCTGCAGGTACTCATCAATATGGAATTTATCTTCCTG
This sequence comes from Syntrophorhabdus sp. PtaU1.Bin058, assembly GCA_002067975.1. Lineage (GTDB taxonomy): Bacteria > Desulfobacterota > Syntrophorhabdia > Syntrophorhabdales > Syntrophorhabdaceae > UBA5609. The sequence continues at coordinate 12,103 of MVRS01000190.1, read as the reverse complement.
CCCGAGGACAAGGTCCGCCCCGTATGACCGTTCGGGATACACCTGTGCGTGACATCCGGCGAGGATTATCTTGGCCTTCCCGTTCTTTCTCCTGCCGGTATTGATAAATCTCCTCACGTCCCTTTCCGCCCCGTCTGTAAGCGTGCAGGCGTTGATGATGATCACATCGGCGCTCCCTATGGCAGAGGGGGTAAGGCCTTTCTGCCTGAGCCTGTTCGAAATGACATGGGCGTCCCACTGGTTTGCCTTGCAGCCTGTTGTATGGATAAAGAATTTCATATCTATACCGATAGAGTGAAAGGTGAGCGGTTTTTAACCTTTTGCCATGAGCTCTATCTTACTTCCTGTATAGCGGCGACATGGCGCGCAAACGGCCGACAACGTCTGATATGACCGAGAGAACATGGTCAATGTCTTCTTCTGTATTCTCCCTTCCAAGGCTGAAGCGGACAGCGCTCTGACATGTCACGGGCGGGATGCCCATGGCGAGGAGCACATGGGAAGGTTCCGTAGAGCCTGAGGAACAGGCGGACCCTGCGGAGACGGCGATGCCGTTCATGTCGAGGGCCATCAGCAATGATTCTGCCTCGATATATTCAAAGCTCAGGTTCAGCGTGTTGGGCAGCCGTATTGCCGGGTGGCCGTTGAGCCTCACGTGGTCAACCCTTTCCATGATACCTTCAAGCAGTCTTTTCCTCAGCAATTCGATCTTGCTGTACTCTTTCTGCATCTCTTTTTTGACGATCTCACATGCCGCACCAAAGGCAACGATCCCGATTACGTTTTCCGTTCCGGCCCTCCTGCCGCCTTCCTGGTGTCCGCCGTGGATAAGGTTGTCGATCCCGAGCCCTTCCCTTATATAAAGCGCCCCGACCCCCTTGGGTGCATAGACCTTATGGCCTGAAAAGCTCGCGAGGTCCACGTTCAGCGAATGGATATCGATATCGATCTTCCCCATGACCTGCACCATGTCGGAGTGGAAAAGAACGCCGCGTTCGCGGGCTATTGCCCCGATCTCCTTCACGGGGAACAAGGTGCCCGTCTCGTTGTTCGCATACATGACCGATATGAGTATCGTGTCCTCCCGTATGGCCCTTTTTACATCATCGGGCTCGATCTGCCCGTTTCCGTCAACAGGGAGGTAGGTGATCGTAAACCCTTTATTTTCAAGATATCTGCAGACGTTGAGCACTCCGGGGTGCTCCACGGTGGTCGTTATAATGTGCCTGCCCTGTCCCTGTTTCGCATTGGCGACGCCCTTGATGGCGTGGTTATCGCTCTCGGTGCCGCAACTCGTCACAACGATCTCTTCAGGGTGTGCATGTATCATATCCGCTATCTGCAGCCGCGCCCGTTCATAATAGGTGCGAACATCCCTGCCTGCCCAGTGAAGGCTCGACGGGTTCCCGTATAGTCCTGCCAGAAAAGGTATTATCGCTGCTGCAATTTCAGGATGGATAGGGGTAGTAGCATTATTATCAAGGTATACCTTTCGCATTATAATAGCCTCTACTCGAAAAAGACGCTCATTGCCTTGACGGGACAGACCTTCACGCAGAGCTCACAGGCGACGCATCGCTCATAGTTAAATTCCACCCTCATGGTGCTCCTGTCCGGAATGTATAGCGCTTCGGGGGCGCATACGCTCGTACAGACACCGCAGTGGACACATTTCGTCTCATCCCGGTTGATATCCTGTTCGATGGGCTCTGTATCGATATTCAGATTTCCGAGGTATTCTATACCCCTTTCAAAGTCTCTTTCCGCGCCTTCAATCTCAAGGACCATCATGGACTCGGCCTTTGGAGAGATGTTCGCCCTCAGGATATTCACCACAAGGCTGTAATTTTTCACAAGCCAGTACACCACAGGCTTATCGATCGTATTTCGTTTGAACCGTAAGATCATCCTCTTTTTCATTTAATACCTCACTTATTGCAGTCGCAGGCCGTGAGAAGCAGACTTCCGGCCGTTATATTTCCACTATCTCCAGATCGCCCCAGACACCAAGGGATTCGTCAAAGACTATCAGGATACCCGTGACATCGGGGAACGCCTTCCCTTTCTCGATCGCCGTCGGGATGTCGTCCTTCTTTTTTACAATATTACCGAGGCAAGTTGCAAGTCCATCTGTAAAAAGGGAAGACCTTCCGACGATACATACCGCATCGGCACTGCCGAAACTTAACGAATGCCCGACTGTTCCCGAAGATGTACAGATCCCGTATGGCCTGTCGTCGGGTTTGACCGAGATGCCGATCCTTTCGCTGAAGGGAGAGTCCTTGGCGTAGACCTCAACGATCCTCTCGGAACTGGTCCTGAGATATATATCGCCGCCGTTTTCAATAATATAGTCTTCAGAGAGGGGCGCTATGTCCCTGCCTATGAACTCCGCGATCGCCCCTGCAACCGTTGCCATGGGACCAACTCCAATGATACGCGAGGCCTCTATCATCTCTCTCGCTATCCGGGGCGCAAAAGGGTCATCCCCCATGACGGGCACGAGGCTGTCCCTGAATTCCGGTTTTGATTTGATATATTCCTCAAGCTGATTCCGGTAAAAAAGGACCTTCCCCATAATAAAACCGTGGAAGTTCCCCCGCGTACAGCAGAAGAGATCTGTTTCCTTGTATTGTACCTCGTAACAATCAAGGTCCCGAGGCTTTGCAATTCCTCTGTAAAATCGTTCCTCGTACATACCTTAATACAGTATACAGTATATAGTATATAGTATATAGTGAAGGCGCTTCGTACATTCTACATACTGCATACTTCTACTTCTTCTCCTCTTGTTCGTTCAATGCGATCTTTTCCTCAAGCACCTTCACCCTCTCGAGGAGGGAGGCAATGGCCCGCGATTGAGGATCAGGCATAAAACCCGTATCCATCTGGATCCTCTTTTCCCCTTCAACACGGAAGACGACCTTACCGGGAATGCCGACAACGATCGAGTTGGGAGGGATCTCGCTGACAACCACGGAGTTTGCCCCGATCTTCGTGTTATCTCCGACCCTTACAGGACCGAGGACCTTTGCCCCTGTCCCGATGACGACATTGTCCCCGATGGTCGGGTGTCTCTTGATCTTCTTCCACGTAGTACCTCCGAGGGTTACGCCGTGGTATATGGTAACGTTATCCCCGATCTCCGAGGTCTCCCCGATCACCACCCCCATCCCGTGGTCTATGAAGAACCTCCTGCCGATCACAGCGCCGGGATGGATCTCGATCCCCGTGAAGAACCTCCCGATATGAGATATCAACCTGCCCATGAAGTACATCTTGTGTGCCCAGAACCAGTGACTGAACCGGTAGAAGAGCACGGCATGGAACCCGGGATAACAAAAGATGACCTCCATGACGCTTCGTGCCGCCGGATCATGCTCGAAGGTTGTCTCAATATCTTCGCGGATAGTAGAGAACATGCAAGAAGTTTAACAACAGAGGGGCAGACTGTCAACGAAACTCAAACCGGATACGTCAAGAGGGCAAAAGGCGGCCCGCATCGAAGCACCCGTGAGGCATAAGTCGTAAGGCGTAAGACGAGGGATAAGGACCGAAGGACGAGGGACGATAAAAAGCAGAATGCCCCGATTAGTGGTGTCTTTTTCATTTGGTTTCTACGCCGAACTCCGAACGCTCAACTGCCCCGCAGGGCCTTGCCTCACGACTTACGGGTTTATGCTTCTCACTATCGACTGTCTGCTATCGACTATTCACGGGTTTTATTGCTATCGACTACCAACTGCCTTTATACTATTTTACATCTGCGAGGAGTAACGCATGTACTGGTTCCTTCCCGTCGTCTTCGCCGCATACATGGCAATATCCGCATGCTTGATCAGGGTCTCCGCATCCTTGCCGTCCTGCGGGTACACGGCGATACCGACGCTTGTTGTTACGGAAAGATTCCGGTCGCTGATTACGAAAGTCTCTGAAAATGCCTGGAGGATCTTGCCGGCGATAATATCCGTATCGTCAACATGATCGACCTCAGGTATAATGACAAGGAACTCGTCGCCGCCCATCCTTGCGACGGTATCGCTTTTGCGCAGTGTGATGATCAGCCGCTCTCCCACTGTTTTCAGCAGCAGGTCCCCGAATTTATGGCCCCATACATCGTTTATCTGCTTGAATTTATCGAGATCAAGCATCATCACGGCGGCCCTTTTATGATTACGCTGTGCGTTCAATATTGCCATATTGAGACGGTCGTTGAACAACGTCCGGTTCGGAAGACCCGTCAGCGCATCGTGGTAGGCCATATGCCTGATCGTCTGCTCCGCCAGCTTCTCCGCTGTAATATCCCGGATAATACCCTGGTATGCGACGATCCTTCCCCCGGCGTCCTTTTTCGTTGTGACGGTGAGGATGCAATCCATTATGGTGCCGTTTTTCTTTTTCAGTTTCTGCTCGAAGGCCTTTACGTAGCCGTCCTTCTTGATAATCTTCTTAAAGTTCTCTATATCCTTTTCGTTAACATAGGCGATCTTCGCATTAAGCTTCAGGATCTCGTCCCTTGTATAGCCGAAGAGATCGAGGAAGGACCTGTTCACGTCAATAAATGCGCCGTATTGCGTGGCAATATATATGGCATCCTGCGATTCACCGAAAAGCGACCTGTATCTTGCCTCGCTTTCCTGCAGGGCATGCTCCCAATTTTTTCGTGCAGTGACATCCCTGATTATCGCCTGGAGCAATACCTCGTTGGCAATATCAACCCTGCTGAGGCTCACCTCGGCATCAAAGAGGGTGCCGTCGCCCCTGCGGTGCCTGAATTCAAAATACTGGGGGGTCCCCGATACCACGGATCGTCCCTTCTCAAGGGCAACGTCCTGCGACCTGCTTCCGTCGGGCTGGAATTCAGGACAAAAACTATAAGGTGTTTTGCCCAGTATACGTTGCTTCGTGGAGCGGAACATCTCCAGCGACTTCGGGTTGCAATCAATAAAAACCCCGCCCTTTATAAGGAAGATTGCGTCACTGGCATTCTCAAAAAGGGCCTGATATTTTGCCGAGCCTCGTTTCATGGCCTCAGCCGCCTTTTTTTGCGCCAGCGCATTGGCGACTATCTCGCCTACGATCTTCAATAAGGAAATGATGCCCTCGGGCCAGTTCTTCTTCGAGCGTACGCTGTCCAATCCAAGAAATCCGATGAGGAGATTGTTCGATACAACGGGGACGACGATGAGGGACTGGATGCCCTCCCGCATAAATTCCTCTTTTTCCGCCTCTGCCCCGGCAGGGAGCTGCGCCACATCGGGGATATGAATCGTCTCAAGCCTCTTTATGCTCTTAAAAAACCAGGGCAGATCGTTTGCCGTAACCCCCCGGAGTTCCTCCTTCTGGGCTAATATCCCCGGGGCACACCACTCATGGGTATTGTCCACTCTCGTCCCGTTTTCACTAAACTGGAAGACATAGCTGCGGTCGACATCCGCGAACTGACCTATCACCTTCAGGACATCATCGATCCCGTTGTCGGTCTCTTCGGCAGGAAGGCAGATAAAATTTGTCGACAGGTTCAGGATCAGCCGCAGCAACGTCTCATTTCTTTTCAGGGAATTCTCGGCCTGCCTGCGTTCGGCGATCTCGGCATGGAGTTGTTCCATTACCTTCTCCAGGTCCGCCGTACGTTTTTCCACGAGTTGTTCAAGGTTGTCGCGGTACTTTTTTATCTCTTCTTCGGCACGTTTCCGTTCCGTATTGTCTACAAAACTCTCGATGAGGTGCCTGCGGCCATTTATGAAAATCGTGTTTACCGTCTTGATAATGGGTATAATCCTGCCATCATAGCCGAGGAGGACGCGCTCAGAGTTGTCCACCGTCTGTCCCAGGTCGGTAATGGGACACCCGCCCGCTTCTGCGGGACATACGTGCTTGTGGCATATAGTACCGACGATCTCTCTCCTTGAAAGACCGATCATCTTCGCCGCTACGGTATTGACGTCAACGATCACATGCCGTTCTGCGTCCACAAGGAGGATTCCGCTCCGGATCGATTCAAAGATTGTCCGCAGGCGCGCCTCGTCTTGCTTGACCGAGTCCATATCATCGATGTACCTGCCTGCCAGGTCCCTTAATTCTTTCAGCTTCTGACGGATCTCTGCGAGTTCTGCGGCGAGTTCTTTTTTGCTCTTCCGGCTTTCCTTCTTTTTACTTTTATCTTCAAGGTTGTCTGTTGCCTTAACTACGCTGAGTATGCTGTCACGCACCATATGTCTTCTTCGCTACCCCTGTCTGCCAGGCTGGCACAACCGCCTCAAAAAAACAATTCTCCTGCCAATCATCTTATCGGCATATCCCCATTGATTATTAAGGAAAAACTGACGGTACCCCGTATATCGGATATCGAGGCTCTAAGGAACCCGTAAAGCGTATAACATCCGTAAGGCGTAAGTCGTGAGGGGAGAAAGGCAGCGGAGAGCGGAGAGTAAAAAGCATAAACCTCGTAAGCCGTAAAGGGTTTAATCGCCTGACGCCTTACGCAGTTTTCACCAGCAACCAGCATCGAGTATCCAGTATCTTGTTTGCCGTAGTCCCCTTACGACTTACGATTCACGCCTCACGGGGTTTCTCGACTTACGGGTTTGTTGCCGACGACTGACGACCGCTTTTATGGCGGCTATATTTTACGTGTATAAATGCGAGGGCACACTCTGCCGGAGGAGTAATCGGCAAGAGTGTGCCTCATGAAGGTACTACTTGACCATTTTCCTGAACAACGGAGATGCTGAAAATTTCGGTACCTTCTTCGCTGCAATCTTCATTGATTTTCCGGTTCTTGGGTTTCTCCCGTTACGGGCCTTTCTTTTCGCTACCGAAAAGGTGCCGAAACCAACGAGACTGAGCTTATCGCCTTTCTTCAAAGCATCTTTGAGCACATCCACAATGGAGTTTATTGTCTTTTCCGCCTGTGCCTTGCTGAGTTTTGTCTTTGCCGCTACCTTTGCGATGAACGCTGCCTTTGTCATCTATCTCTCACCTCCTTTCCTGTGGTTTTGTGTTCCTCGTTCTATCACATCCATCCTCCTCCGAAACCATGGTTTCGAATATTTTAGATATCACGGGTTCAATGAAACACCAAAGCGCCCTCAGCCCTCATGTGCAGATACCGATAAGCAACATCCGCTACCGTGTGTGAGGTTGAGGTGGGAAGGGGCTTGCGCCCCTCCCTTATTTCTTCTTACCTGTTGCTTTCTTCTTTGTTGCTGCTTTCTTCTTGGTTGCCATTATGTATCACCCCCTTTCTCTTAGAGTTTTTGCTCCCTTTCGTCCAGTTCAATCCTTCCTCTGCGTATCAATAATCTCAGGAACGTCGATACATTCATCCCGAGAGTGGAAGCCCTCTTTTCCAGCATCTCAAACTCTTCCCTGCTCAGACGAACAATAACGGGAACCGATTTCTTCTCTTCTTCTGGCTTTTTCTTCCCCATTCCATCCCTATTCTTAGTCGTATACATTATAAATATACTAAAAATATATTGTCAATAAAATAATTATATTTTTTTATATAATATTATTTATTTGTACATATTTATTATTATTATTTATGTTGTTTGTCTATATTTTTAACAATATTTATTATCTTTTTTGTATCTTAAGTAAATTTTTTAAAATCTATTAAATAGATATTATTTATTTATTATTATATTATTTTAATCTTATATATATTTTTTGTAATACACTAAATAGGAAAGGAAACAGCGATTATGGTGCATAGCGAAACGCACCAAGAGGAAAGGCGAAAAACCCGGCGAAATTTAATAGGTAAAATGTAAGGGAAAACGCCGTGACGTACAAAACGCAAGACACAAGAAGTTCTTTTTTCGGCGAACGGGAAAACTACTTGATCGCTGAAAGAGTAAAGCGGGCGGAGGTTGCAATGCTGCGCCTGCTATTTTTCCAGTACTTCCCGTATCTTTTTTGATAATTCGTTAACATTAAAGGGTTTCTGGATAAAACCGTTGCAGCCGCGTTCAAGTATTCCCGATGCATGACCGTTTAAGCTATAGCCGCTTGAGAGAATGACCTTGACCCTTGGATTGATCTTCTTCAGTTTGTCGTATGTTTTCCCGCCGCTCATGGAGGGCATAACCATATCAAGGATCACCAGGTCGATCTCTTTTTTGCGGTCCGCATAGATAGCGATCGCCTCTTGTCCGCTTTTTGCCGACAGCACCGTATAACCAAGCTCCTCCAGGATCGCCCTCGCTACATCAATAACCACATCCTGATCATCAACGAAAAGGATCGTCCCCCGGCCTTTCAATAACTCACCTGAGACGATCTTATCCTCAACAGGCTCCTCCCCGGAGGCAGGGAGGTAGATGTTGAAGGTTGTGCCTTTTCCTTTCTCGCTGTAAACATTGATCATACCGTTATGGTTCTTTATGATGCCATGTACAGAGGCCAATCCAAGGCCAGCCCCCCTTCCCATTTCCCGCGTGGTGAAAAAAGGCTCGAAGATCCTCTGCTTTGTTGCCTCGTCCATGCCTATCCCCGTATCGGTTATGGATATTTTTATATATTTTCCGGGCTTTATCGGGTAACGATTGGTATGACTTTCATCGAATATAATGTTCTGTGTTTCAAGATAGAGTTCTCCGCCGGAAGACATAGCGTGCCAGGCATTGATATAGAGGTTCAGCAGGACCTGCTCTATCTGGCTGCGGTCTACCTCTACAGTATAGAGGTCGTCCTGTAGTTTTTTGTGAATCACGATATCCCTCTTGGTCCTGCCGAATACTTCAGAGGATTGAGCAAGGAGCTCATTCATGTCCGTCGGCCTTACTTCATATTTCCCGCCACGGGCAAACCCAAGCAACTGCTTTGTCAGGTCTGCACCGCTTTGTACCTGTTTTTCTATGATCTTCAGTTTTTCATAATGACGATGATCGGAGTCTACATCCATAAGCATCAGGGATGTATATCCGAGGATAGCCATAAGAATGTTGTTGAAGTCATGGGCAATACCACCCGCCAGAGTCCCTATGGCCTGGAGTTTCTGGGCCTGGAGGAGTTGGGATTCGAGATTTTTACGTTCCGTAATATCCCGGACCGATTCTATTGCACCCACTATATTTCCATTGTTATCAAATAACGGGGAGGCGATCCCTGACAAAAATGCACCCCTCCCGCCGTATAGTTTTGGAGTAAATACTTCGCCATAGAGTACATTGCCTTTTTTCTTGATCGATTCGTACCTCTTCTTTAACCCCTCGGGTTCAGCGGTAACATAGTCTATAAGTATTGGTCTCCTTGTGCCATAAAAGGCAATAGCATATTCGTAGTCCCCTTTTCCGAGGATATCCTCCTTCCTGACGCCTGTCATCTCTTCGCAGGCGCGATTCCAGGCTATTATCTTTTTCTCCCGGTCAATGACCAGTGTCGCATCGGGCAGGAACTCGATGATGTTAAAAAATTGTTGATGGGCCATGCGGAGCTCTTCTTCGGCCTTTTTACGTTGCGTAATGTCCTCGCAAGCCATTACGTTACCGCCAGCCGGTAATTTAACAGGTATAAAATTGATAATCTTGTCGGTACCGTCTTTACACCTCACCGTAAAGATCCTCGGCCTCTGTTCCAGCATCCTTGTCCCTTTTATGTCCTCAATCCATGCCGCCACTACGGTATGCCTGTATGCCGGGTCGGGATAGGCCTTCCTGAACCACTCCCTGCCGTTTGGAACCTCGTTGAGATCATAGCCGAATATCTCTCTGAACTTAGGGTTCGTATATTGAAAGGTCCCATCCTGGTCAATCAATGCAAGCCCGTAGGGGGAGTTTTCCGTAAGGGTCAGAAACCGTTCCCGTTCATGGTGCAAGGCCTCTTCGGTTTTCTTTTGCAAGGTAATATCTTTTGCGGCACCTTCATAATAGAGTATTGCCCCGTCGGAGGTCCGGACCTCGCGTGCATTGATGGAAATCCAGAACGTGCTTCCGTCCCTGCGGTACTGCTCTGCCTCGAATTTCTCAACAAACCCCTTCTCCTCAATAATCTTTTTAAACACCCCCCTTTCTTCAGGGATTATATATGCCTGTGTTGCTATGTTGGTCGTGGCTGCGATCATCTCCTCTGCGGTGTCATATCCGAACATCCTTGCCATAGCCGGGTTCACGCTTATATATCTTCCGTCCGGGGTTGACTGGAAGATGCCTTCAATGGAATGCTCAAAGATATTGCGGTATTTTTCTTCGCTTGCCTGGAGTGCCTTCTCTGCCTTTTTGCGCTCCGTGATGTCCCGAACAATCGCCTGGATGTATACCTTTTCTGCCAATTCGATACGGTTCAGGCTCACCTCGACATCAAAAGGGGTACCATTATAATGACAGTGCATCCACTCAAAAAATTGGGGTCCACCGTTCAATGCCGCGTGAATCTTCTCAAGGGCCTTTTCTTTTGAATCCCTTCCGTCAGGTTGGAAAGGAGGGGAAAATTTATAAGGAGGTTGCCCGATAATCTGTTCCCTGGTGCATTGAAACATCTCCAGGGTTTTGGTGTTACAGTCAATGAAGATGTCCCCGCTCATGAGGAATATGGCGTCATTGGCGTGTTCAAAGAGCGTCCTGTATTTCACGGCGCTGTCTTTTAATGCCTCTTCGGCCTCCTTGCGTTCGGTAACATCGATGGCAAAAACGGCTACCTGCGATACCTTGTTGTTTTCATCAAGAATAGGGTAGGCAAATGAATCATAGGACCTCCCGGCCCTTGCATCCTCGAAATGGATCGGTCTGCCCGTAGAAACTACCTGGTCAAATCTTTTTTTCCTTGCTCTTCCTACTTCCGGTTCCAGGTAATTATATATACAGGTACCGATCAACTCCTCGGCCTTTCTGCCCAGCCTCTTTGCCAAAGTCTCATTTGCCACGATGACTGTTCCTTCCGTATCGATCAGGAACAGGGATTCATTGGTTGCGTGGATCAGCACCCGCAGTGTCTCTTCCTTTATCCTGAGCGCCTTCTCCGCTTCTTTGTATTCGGTTATATCCCTGACGAATCCGAAGGAGGCCGATTTACCTTTATACACAATGCTGGAGGCCGAGATCTCAACGTGGATTATTGAGCCATCCTTTTTTATCATCCTGCATTCGTAGCGTTCCGGGGCTTGCCCTCCCTGCTGTCTCCTTCTGGCATGGCCTGTCACCATATCACGGTCATCGGGATGGACAGTAGAGTACACAGGTACTTTGGCGATATCTTCCGGATTTTTATAACCTAAAATTTCAAGGTACTTTCTGTTGCAGTAGAGACGTTTATCACCCTTCAGGATAATAATCCCGTCATTGGAGTTTTCAACCGCTGTTCTATAGATTTCCCCGTCTCTTTTCGACAGTTTGTCGGAGTGCGTGCGCTTGTTTGCGGGCCCCTTTAATCGTGTTATCTGCTCGCGTAATGCGGATAATTCCTGCAAAAGCTGAGCCTTTGTTTTTCTTTCCCTTACCCCACACCAACCCCCCGCAGGAAGGAAAGAATCCTTTAAACCATGATTATATTGTCTTCCCCTCCTTTATCTAATAATAACAGCAAAAACATTTATTTCAACTGCTTTTCTTTTTATCCCGTCATTTGATGTGCGATGTTAAAGGTAGTCGATAGTGAATAGTGAATAGTTGAAAGGGTGAAAACCTTGTCCCTTGTCCCTCGTTACTTGTTGCTGGTTTGAACCAGTATCCAGCGACGAGTGACGAGCATCTGCTCTCCGCCCTCGGCCCTCGGCTCTCTGCTGCCTTTTTCGCCTCACGGGTTTTCCGCTATGCGCCCTGCGCTTTGCGCTATGCCTTAGCCCCCTTTTACGATTCACGCCTTACGGCTTCAGCATAAGGTTCCCTTTGACACCGGCAGCATTATCTGTATAATTGGTATACTACAAATTATTTTACCAGGGGAGGCTCTATGAAAAAGATTTTGCTCATGAGTATCTTTGTAGGTCTGTGTATGCTTGTATCCTTTGAACCCGGCATGGCACAGGCACAATCCTTACAGGACAAGGCGGATGTGAACAAGGATGGGGTGGTAACCAGGACAGAGATGAAAAAGGCCCTCATCGACCGGTATAAGAATGAAGACGCCAACAAGGACGGCAAGCTGACCGTCGATGAGTATA
>MVRS01000189.1 GCA_002067975.1 Syntrophorhabdus sp. PtaU1.Bin058 | reverse complement strand
TTATTGTTCAGTTCCTTAGAGAAATGTCACGAAAATTAGATGCGATCCTGCGTTTCATCGTTACCTGCGGTTATATCGGGCGGCTGCCCTTTGCCCCCGGCACGTACGCCTCCATACTCGGCTGCATATTGATATACCTGTTCCCGTTGCCTTTTAACAATCTGCCCTTTGTCGTTCTCCTCGTGGTATTCTCTGTCCTGTGCATCAACCTGTTCGGATTTGAAGAGAAGGACCCCGGATATATCGTGATCGATGAACTGGCAGGGATGTGCGTTGCCATGGCAGGGCACGGTGCGACCCTTGTCAACGTCCTTATCGGTCTTGTCTTCTTCCGGGGTTTCGACATACTGAAGCCCTTTCCCATCAGGCAGGCGGAGAGGCTGCGAAAGGGGTACGGCATCGTAGCGGATGATGTGATCGCAGGGATATTTGCCAATGCAGTGCTGGTAATATGGGGAAGAATGAAATGGTATTAGAAGAGAAGATCGGTAACCTGCTGTTACAGCAAAAGAAGAGCATAGCCGTTGCAGAGTCCTGCACCGGGGGGCTGGTTGCGCACAGGATCACCAACGTTCCCGGTGCGTCGGGTTACTTCGAGGCAGGTTTTGTGACTTACAGCAACAAGGCCAAAGAACATTTTCTGTCGGTCCCGGAGGCGATCATAAAGGCGAAGGGGGCTGTAAGCGAAGAGGTTGCGCGGTCCATGGCCGGGGGCGTCAGAAAGGCCGCCGGGGTCGATATAGGGCTGGCGATCACCGGCATTGCAGGCCCCGGCGGCGGTACACCTGAAAAGCCCGTCGGGACCGTCTACATAGCGCTTGCCGTACCGGAGGGGATATCCGTCCGGAGGTTTTCCTTCCAGGGGGACAGGTCGGAGATTAAGCTTGGAACGTCGGAGGCGGCCCTGTCGCTTATCCTTGACTATCTTGAAGGGAGGCTCGGATGAGGGTTTTTCTGGCCCTTGAGGTCCCAGGAGAGATAAAGGAGTATCTCGGCGTTGTCAAAGACCGGCTTGCAGCGCGCATACGCGGCGTAAAGTGGGTCAATGAAGAGGCGCAACACATCACGCTGAAGTTTTTTGGTGAACAGGAAGAAAAAATGGTCAGAGAGATAGGGGACGCGCTGTCCGGCATCGAGAGGCAATACGATCCCGTCGCCGCTGCATTGAGAGGTATCGAGGCGTTCCCTGATCGAAAAAGGGCAAGGGTGATCGTGATGGCGCTCGAAAAGGGAGTTGACAACATACGAATGATATTTCATGATATAGAGGATCGTCTGTCAGGATTGGGCATCGAGAAGGAAAAACGGAGCTTCAGGCCTCATATCACCCTTGGGAGGATGAGGACACCAGGTCCATTGCTGGACAGGGACATTGTTGCCGTTGATATGAAGGACTTTACTGTAAGCAGGATGGTGCTTTTTCAGAGTACGCTGAGACCTGCAGGCGCCATATATACTTCGATCCGGGAGTTTGAGTTCAATAAAACTATTTAACAATCATAGGGGGAGCGCGTGAAAGAGGAAACAAACAAAAATAAGGCGATCGACATGGCCGTTTCTCAGATCGAGAAACTTTTCGGAAAAGGTTCCATTATGAAACTTGGTGAAAAACCGATAGAGGAGGTTCCCGTCGTTTCCACAGGTTCGATCTCCCTTGACCTGGCGCTCGGGATCGGCGGTCTGCCGAGAGGAAGGGTGGTGGAGATCTATGGCCCTGAGGCATCGGGGAAGACGACCCTTGCGTTGCAGTGTGTCGCCGAGATCCAGAAGACAGGCGGGATCGCTGCCTTTATCGATGCAGAGCATGCCCTTGATATCTTTTATGCACGGAAGATCGGCGTCAATACCGACGACCTCCTGATCTCCCAGCCCGATACTGGCGAGCAGGCCCTTGAGATCGTCGAGATACTGGTGAGAAGCGGCGCCGTCGAGGCCGTTGTCGTTGACTCGGTGGCAGCCCTTGTGCCGAGGGCGGAGATCGAAGGGGAGATGGGCGACGCCCATATGGGATTGCAGGCACGGCTCATGTCCCAGGCCTTGAGGAAGCTGACGGCAACGATCAGCAAGTCCATGACGACGGTAATATTCATCAACCAGATACGTCAGAAGATAGGGATCATGTTCGGAAACCCCGAGACCACGACAGGCGGGAACGCGTTAAAGTTCTATGCCTCCGTCCGCCTCGATATCAGGAGGATCGCATCGATCAAAGACGGTCAGGACGTTATCGGGAGCAGGACAAGGGTCAAGGTCGTAAAGAACAAGCTTGCGCCGCCTTTCAAGGAAGTGGAATTCGATATAATATTCGGAGAGGGTATCTCGAAGGAAGGGGACATCCTCGACCTCGCAGTTGATTTGAATATCGTGGAAAAGGCAGGCACCTGGTACTCCTACGGCGATTCGAGGATCGGCCAGGGCAGGGAAAATGCCAAAGAGTTTTTGAAAAACCATCCCGATGCCACCAGGGAGATCGGGGAGAAGATACTTGCAATAAAAAAGGGTGAATCGTGACATCAAAGGAGATACGCAAGACCTTTCTGGATTTTTTTTCAGGCCGCGGCCACAGGGTCGTCCAGAGTGCATCGCTGGTACCGGAAAAGGACCCGACGCTCCTCTTTGTCAACGCAGGGATGGTCCCCTTCAAGAACCTCTTCCTGGGGGACGAAAAGAGGGATTATCAGCGGGCAACGTCCTGCCAGAAATGCGTGAGGGCAGGGGGCAAGCACAACGACCTGGACAACATCGGCAAGACGCTGAGACACCATACGTTCTTTGAGATGCTGGGAAACTTTTCCTTCGGCGATTACTTCAAGAAAGATGCGATCGCCTATGCCTGGGAGTTTCTGACAAAGACGCTCAACATTGACACAAGCAGGATGTGGATAACGGTCTATCAGGACGACAACGATGCAGCAGAGTTGTGGAGACAGGTCGGCGTCCAGGGAGAGAGGATCGTCAGGCTCGGCGAGAAAGACAATTTCTGGTCCATGGGCGACGAGGGACCCTGCGGGCCCTGCTCGGAGATCCTCTACGACCTCGGCGAACACGTGGGCTGCAGGCAGCCGGACTGCAAGGTGGGGTGCGACTGCGACAGGTTTCTCGAGATATGGAACCTCGTGTTCATGGAATTCGACAGGAGCGCCGACGGGCAGATGAAAAAGCTGCCCCGTCCGTCGATCGACACCGGCATGGGGCTCGAAAGGATCACATCGATCCTGGAGGGGAAGATCGGGAATTACGATACGGACCTTTTTGTCCCTATCCTCAAGCGGCTCGAGGATATCTCGGGACGCGCCTACGGACAGGACGGAAAGGCTGATATAGCGATGCGGGTCATAGCGGACCACGCCAGGGGCGCTACGTTCATCGTCAACGACGGCATATTGCCGTCAAAAGAGGGCAGGGGCTATGTGTTGCGGAGGATCATCCGGAGGGCCCTGCGGTACGGGAAGAAGATCGGCATCGGAAAAGAATTTTTCTATGACCTGACAAAGACGGTTGTAGACCTCATGGAGGACGTATACCCGGAGGTCAGGAACAACCACCCTTATATCGTCCGCGTAATAAAAGGCGAAGAGGAACGTTTCATGGAAACGTTGAGCACGGGCATGAAGGTCTATGAGGAGATCACAGAAGGGCTCGTATCAAAAGGCATCAGGACTATCCCCGGCGACCTTGTCTATAAACTCTATGATACCCATGGTTTCCCCTTAGATATAACGATGGAGATGGCCGAAGAGGATGGTCTGTCCGTCGATATGGAAGGTTTTAAGAGCGCGTCGCAAGACCAGAAGGAGCGGTCAAGAACTGCCTCAAAGATCAAGGGGGAAGAATGGGATGAGGGCCACCTGACCGTCCTGAGGGAAGGCATATCGAGCACGTTTACGGGATACACAACACTGAAAGACAGCGGGACCGTCGAACGCGCACTGGTCGGGACCGATCTGGTGGACGAGATAGAAGAAGGGGACGAGGGGGAACTCTTTTTTGCCTGTACGCCCTTTTATGCCGAGAGCGGCGGCCAGACCAGCGATGAAGGTCTTGTCCATGTTGTCCGTGCGGATCACACCGAAGGGAGGGCGAAGGTACTTGAGGTCGCAAAGATAAAGGACAACCTCTTCTCCCACAGGGTGAAGGTGGAAAAGGGCGCCATCCGCAAGGGGGACCGGGCGGAGCTGATCGTTGACACAGAGAAGAGAAAGGGTGTTTCCCGGAACCACACTGCCACGCACCTCCTCCACTATGCCTTACGGAAGGTCCTCGGTGACCACGTGAAGCAATCGGGTTCCTCGGTGGAACAAGACAGGCTGCGGTTTGACTTTACCCACTTTGAAGGTATGAACGACGTGGAGACAGCGAAGGTCGAGGACATCGTCAACGAGAAGATCATGGCCTGCATCGACATCAACACCGAGGAGAAAAGCCGTGAGGATGCCATACGGGACGGCGCTACAGCGCTCTTTGAGGAAAAGTACGGCGAGAAGGTGCGCGTTATCAGGATCGGCGACTTCAGTATGGAACTCTGCGGCGGCACCCATGTAAGGAATACGGGCGAGATAGGCAGTTTCTACATCACGAGCGAAGGCTCCCTTGCGTCAGGCGTGAGGAGGATAGAGGCGGTGACGGGCAGGTCGGCGATCGCCTACAAGAGGAAGGTGGAAAAGGCGCTGAAGGCCGTTGCGAGGCTCTCCAACGCGGAGGTCGAGAGGGTCGGTGAAAAGGTGGAGTCCATCGTGAGCGACCTCGAAAAACGGGGAAAAGAGATTGAACGGCTTAAAGAAGAGATCGTATCATACAGGGTCGAGGAGGCCCTGCAGGAGGCCTTTGAAAAGGACGGGACCAAGGTCGTTTCACTCTTCGTGCCCAATGCCGGCGCAGAGGAGCTGAGAAAGGTCACGGATATCATTCGTAATAAGACAAAAAGCTGTATAGCCATTGTCGGTTCACAGGCAGAGGATAAGGGATTGATCGTTCTTGCCGTAACGAAGGATTTACAAAGCGTATATAATGCTGGTAAGATTGTAAAAAGGATTTCGGAGCAATACGGCGGTAAGGGCGGCGGAGGACCTCAGATTGCCCAGGGCGGTGTTGCCGGCAGGAAAGTAAAGGATGCGCTCAAGGACCTTGATGCGATATTCGGTCCTTAGCGTTCGCGAGGTGATGATATGATGAAAAGGTACATGGATAACCTGAGGAATGTGAGCCTTTTCTCAACGCTGAACGAGAAAGATATAGAGGTGATCTCAAGGATCATCTATATCAACACCTATGCCAGGGGAGAGGTTGTTTTCCAGGAAGGTGAAAGGGGAGATTCCCTGTATATTGTCCTCAAGGGACAGGTAAAGGTCTGCCTCTATGATGAAGACGGCAGGGAATACATACTGGCTGCCATAGGCAGGGACGGTTTTTTCGGTGAGCTTGCCCTTATTGACGAATTGCCCCGGTCTGCAAACGTGATTACCCTTGAGAACTCGGAATTGCTCATCATCAAAAGACACGAATTTACCAGGCTCCTCCTGGAAAACCCCTCAATTACCATCGCCATTTTAAAGGTTCTCTCCAGGAGGCTCCGCGAGGCGGACGAGAGGATCAAATGGCTTGCCTTCCTGAGCGTAGAGGGAAGGATTTTGCGATACCTTCTGGCTGTCGCCGAGAAGAGCGGGGTGAGGGTAAAGGATTACATCATAATAGAAAAGGGACCTACACAGATCGAGATAGCCAGTTCCTGCGGTTGTTCACGGGAGACCGTATCGCGGATGATAAAGAGTCTCGTGAAGAAAGGTATCGTGAGCGTAAGAAAGAGGCAATATACACTGAATGCGGTGCCTCCCTCTTTCTAAGTATTCTTTTTATAATGATTGCAGAAGGCAGGTGTTGGTGACATGCGGAATACGGATATGAAGCAGAAGGTAACACAAAAAGAAGAGGAATTACGGATTCTCCATGAGGTTGCAAAGGATATCAGCGACAACCTTGACCTCAAGGTGCTTTTGCAGCGCATTATAGAGACTATCATGAATTTCGTGACCGTCGATTCCTGCCTCGTCTATCTCTACGACAGGCCGAATGACGAGCTTATCCTTACGGCATCGAACGACAGGGACCTTAAGGGGCTGGGCACCGTCAGACTGAAGATGGGCGAAGGCGTAACCGGGTGGGCCGCAAAAGAGAAGAAACCGGTGGCCCTTTCCAAGGAATCATACAAGGACAAGAGATTTAAGACCTTCCCCCTCCTCGAAGAGGACCAATACGAGGCCTTTCTTTCCATCCCGATCCTTTCAAAGAACGAGGTTATCGGTGTAGTGAACCTCAGGAACAGGAAGGAGCACATCTATCCTGAGCCGCAGGTAAACCTGCTTTTTACGATCGGACGATATCTCGGGAGCAGCATCCAGAACGCGATGACCTATGATGAGGTGGTAAAGAAGGCGAAACAGCTCGATCTCCTGTCGCAGGTTTCCAGGACGATAGTCTCTGATTATTATCTCCAGGAGATACTCCACCTGATCGTTACCATGACCGCCAAGGTGATGGATTCCAAGATATGCTCGATCATGCTCCTTGACGAAAAGAAAGAAGAGCTTGTCATTGCGGCCACTCAGAGCCTCAGCAAGGACTATATCAACAAACCGAACCTCAAAGTGGGACAGTCGGTAAGCGGTAAGGCGGTCTTTGAAAAAAAGCCGATCACCGTTCTCGACGTCACAAAGGAACCGGGCTTTATGTATCCCGAAATCGCAAAAAAGGAAGGGATCGTGTCGTTGCTCTCAGTGCCAATGATGATAAAGGACAGGGTCGTAGGGGTGATCAACAGTTACACGAAGAGCGAGCATAACTTCAAAAAGGAAGAGACAGACATCCTGCAGGCGGTGGCCAACCAGGCTGCCGTTGCCATCGAGAATACAAACCTGAGCCAGGAGATCCTCACCGCCAAAGAGGCCCTGGAGTCCAGGAAGATCATCGAGAGGGCAAAAGGCATTCTCATGAAAGAAATCGGGCTCACAGAAGACGAGGCATATAAAAAGATCCACAAGAAGAGCATGGATATGAGAAAGACCATGAAAGAGATCGCCGATGCCATTATACTGACCTCCGACCTCAAGAAAAGAGCTTGACAAGGATGAAAAAAAAAATTACCATATTTCTACGACAAAGGACGAGTTATTAGCGAAGGACGCTAAAAACTCACAAAGACGATTAGACGGACAAGGGCGTCCAAATCACCATGGTGGTTTGAGATGCCTTTTCTATTTTTATGGGTGGTGAACAGGATGGATGAACTGAGGATAGCTGTCGGACAGATCAACTGTATCGTCGGCAACATAAAAGGCAACTGCGCCAGGATCGTTGAATACATAGAAAAGTCGAGGGCACTGGGGGTCGATATTATCACCTTTCCCGAGCTCGCGATCACCGGCTATCCACCCGAAGACCTCCTCCTGAAAGGGAGCTTTATTGATGAAAACATCAAGGCCTTGGGCGAATTGACGGAAGCTGTCGGTGATATAGTGGTTGTCGTCGGTTTTGTCAACAGGCAGGGAGGACATCTCTACAACGCAGCGGCTGTTATGTACAGGGGAAAGATAAAGGGCATATGCCACAAAACACTTCTGCCGAATTACGGTGTTTTTGATGAAAAACGGTATTTTGAGCAAGGGAACAAGCCCTTGGTGTTCAGGTACGGCGAGGTTGTCTTCGGTATAAGTATCTGTGAAGATATCTGGCACAGGGAAGGACCGACGGGGAAGATGGCCCAGGCAGGGGCTTCGTTGATATGCAACATCAACGCCTCTCCATATCATGCCGGCAAGATCCATGTCCGCGCAGAGATCTCGAGAGACCGCGTACGCGAAAACAACGTCTTTATCTCCTACGTGAACATGGTAGGGGGGCAGGACGAACTGGTCTTTGACGGACAGAGTTTTGTGATGGATAAAAGGGGCCGGATCATGGCAAAGGCAGATGCCTTCCGTGAGGACCTGCTCGTACTGGATATACCCCTTAAGAAACTGGGGCGAAAAACAAAAAGCTCATTGCAGCCGCGTACCGATAACATTGTGCGGGTCGTCACTATAAGCAGGAAGGTGCTGCCGAGGGAAAGGCCGCGCCTGTCGCTGCCTGTAAGGAAACCGCTGGAACCGGTTGCCGAGGTCTACGAGGCGCTGAAACTGGGTCTTCATGATTATGTGGCGAAGAACGATTTTCAAAAGACCGTGATCGGTCTCTCCGGCGGCATAGATTCTTCGATTGTGGCTGCTCTGGCGGTCGATAGTCTCGGCAGCGACAATGTTATCGGTGTGTTTATGCCGTTCCGTTATACTTCAAAAGAATCAGGGACAGATACAGAAGAACTGGTAAAACGCCTCGGTATCAGGCTGCTTACCATCCCCATACACGAAATCTACCGGGCGTATATCTCCACGCTGGGGCCCGCGTTTTCAGGTCTGCACGAGGATATTACCGAAGAAAACATTCAGGCGCGGATACGCGGGAATATCCTGATGGCCCTCTCGAACAAGTTCGGCTGGCTTGTTCTGACCACCGGGAACAAGTCGGAGATGAGCGTAGGGTATGCAACGCTTTACGGGGACATGGCCGGCGGGTTCGCCGTTATCAAGGATGTCCCGAAGACGCTTGTCTACCGGTTATGCAAATACAGGAATTCCTTAAGCCCTGTAATACCCGAGCGGGTTTTGACCAAGGAGCCCACGGCAGAATTGAAGCCCGATCAAAAAGACAGGGATACGCTGCCGCCCTATGAGCACCTCGATCCCGTTTTGAAGGGTTACATAGAAGAGGACAGGGACCTCAATGCGATCACCTCGCGCGAACTGTCGCGGGCTACGGTGAGAAAGGTATTGCATATGGTCGAAAGAAGTGAATACAAGCGGCGCCAGTCTCCTCCAGGCATTAAGATCACGCCGAAGGCATTCGGTAAAGACAGGAGAATGCCCATAACAAATCAGTACCGGGGAAAATGATGGACTTTGAAGGTGTTGTCAGGAGATTATCGCCTACGCTGAAGAGGATCACGAAAAAGCTGAATGGGCATCATTCCTTTTTCGACGATGACGACCTCTATCAGGAGGCACTGTGCCATCTCTGGACAGCCCACAATAAAGGGGCCATCGACGGCAAGACGGACAGCTATATCCTTCAGGGGTGTTATTACCATCTGAAGAATTATCTCAGGAAGGTCAGGGAGCATGGCGTTTCCATAAGCATGAGCAACCCTGTCGGGGAAGACGGTATGTACTTCGAAGATTTCCTCGTATCGGAAGACATCAAGACCCTGGACTACATCGAAGGAAAACTGGAAGTGGAATCACTGGAAGAGCAATGTCTCTCAAAACGGGAGCGCGAAGTCCTGTCCTGTTTCCTGGAAGGGATGTCGATGCGGGAGATAGGAAGCAGGCTGGGTATATCGCACGTCATGGTCCTCAAGATCAAAAACAAGATCAGGGACAAATACATAGGATTTCATAAACACGAGGCAAATTAAGGGGCTCATTTAAAGCAGTCGTCAGTCGATAGTGAATAGTCGATAGCAGACAGCCGTCAGCAATCAGCACGAAGGCCGTGAATCGTAAGGCGTCAGGCGATTAAACCCCTTACGACTTACGAGTGTTTTACCGTGTTACGAGAGTTCTTTGATCGTTTTGATGAGGTCCCGTGTTGAATGGTCTTTCGGGTCGCCGACGATGGCCACCTTGCCGCCGTAGGACTGAACGATGGCCCTTTCCGGGACGTTCTCTTCCGTGTAGTCCGTCCCCTTTGCATGGATGTGGGGCTGTAATGTGCGGAGGAGGTTTTCAACGGTAGGCTCGCTGAATATGATCACGTAGTCAACACAATCGATCGCCGCGATGATCTCCGCCCGTTCCCTTGCCGGTGTCACCACCTTCTTTCTCTTCCCCAGGCCCGTAACCGACGAGTCGTCATTGACGGCGACGACAAGGACGTTCCCAAGCTCCTTCGCCCCCTTCAGGTACCGTATGTGTCCCACGTGGAGGAGGTCAAAGCACCCGTTCCCGAAGACGACCTTCCTGCCTTTCTGTTTCTCCTGCCCGATGATCTCTTTTAGTTCAGCGAGGCTGTCTATTATCTTACCCATATATCGCTCATAATATCGCTCATGAAGCCTTGCTATGCGCATAGCGCTTTGCGCAAAGCCTGTTATCGCAACACACCTTGATCTCCTATTGCCTTTTGCAGTTCCTCAACGGTCACCGTTGCAGTCCCCCTCTTCATGACCACAACGCCTGCGGCATAGTTGGCTATCCTCGATGCAGTATAGAAATCAGCCCCGCCTGCAAGGGAGAGCGCCATGGCAGCGCAGACCGTATCACCGGCGCCCGTCACATCCGCTACGTCATCCTTGCCGGAGATCGGTATGTCATATACCTTTCCGCCGGGCGCAAAGAGCCTCATGCCTTTGTTGCCGCGGGTTATAAGGAGGGCCTTTAATCTCATACGGCCCATGATCTTCTTCCCCACCGCGTTTATGTCGTGATCCTCGCTGAGCCCGCTAAGATGGTACGCCTCTGATTCATTGGGCGTAATGATCGTAAAACCCTTAAACCCCTCCAGTCCGTAGCGCGAATCACCGACAACGACCTTCTTTTTCGCCATGCCCCTCATGAAATCGGCAAGCTCCTTGTCGATCGTTCCGTGGCCGTAATCTGATACAATGAAGGCGTCAACGAGAGGGGCTATCGCCTTCAGTCTTTTCATGATCGCCGCCTTTTCCGGCGGGGACACGGGCCTGTTGCTGTCTTTGTCGATCCGTATCACCTGTTGTTTCGATGTATGGGTATCGCCGGCGAGGATCCTGGTCTTTGTTACAGTCTCGCCGTCGTGCCTGATGAGTCCGTCGATGTCGATATTCTTATGTTGGGAAAAAAATTGCATGAGCTTTGTGCCTGCGTTGTCGCTTCCTATAAAACCAAGGGGATAGACGTATGCCCCGAGGGCAAGGAGGTTGCTGATCGTGTTGCCCGCGCTGCCCGGGTATACCCTTGACTCTTCAAACTTCACGACGACTACCGGCGCCTCCCGCGAGAGCCTGTACGGTTTCCCGAAGATGTATACGTCGGCGATGATGTCGCCTATCACGCAGATCTTCTTCCCCTCAAACCGCTCTATAACCTCGCCCGGCGTTTCCGCCCCCTTTTTATCCTGTTTTCTTTTCAACGATCTCCTCCACCTTTGCAAAGACTTCCTCAGGGGTTATCCGTACGAGACATTCATGCTCCCTGTCACAATGTTTTTTGTTGCAGGGCCTGCATGGAACGTCTTTCCATAAAGGGTATGTACACGAGCTCGGATAAAGTGTATAACGGTCATCCATGGGTCCCGAAAGGACAATGGTCGGTCTTGAAAGTGCGGCGGACAGATGGCGCGGCCCTGTATCGTTGCTCACCACAAAGGATGCCCTTGAGATGCACACCTTCAGTTCCCTCACGTTCATCTGCTTCACCTCTACGCGGTTTTTCTCAATAACGCCCGCAAGGACCGTACCGGCTATCTCTTCCTCTCCCTTTCCCGGCAACAGGTATACCTTCATACCGTATTGCCGTACGATCATGTCGGCAAGCCCGGAAAAATAATGGGCCGGCCAGCACTTTGACGGACCATACTGGGCGCCCGTAATGAAGACCGCATAGGGCCTGACGATATCGGTAAACTTCTTGTCGAATTTCTGTTCCTCATCCTCTGTAACTAAGACGACGGGGGCGTCGAGGGTCCTTTTTCCTCCTATGGCGTCGATAATCCTGAGATAATGTTCAACGGTAGACTCGATGTCGTTTCCCTCCTGGATCTTTCTGTTCAGCATGAACCCCCGTTTGTTGCGGGCATAACCGATCCTCTCCCTCAAAAGCAGTGTATAAAAAAGCAGGGCTGAGCGGAAGGAATGGGGGAGGACGATCCCCCTTTTGAATTTGACCTTCTTTAAGATACCCACCGTATCGAGAAAGGGGATAACGCCTTTGTCGTCAATGGTGATGAATCTATCGAAAAGATTGAGGCCATTGTAGATATGGATGGCGCTGCTCTTTCCCACGGCCCATACCTCTCCGTAGATATAGGCCCTCAGCGCATGGAGGAACGGCACTGCCATTACCATGTCCCCGAGCCAGTTAGGCAGATAAACTATCGTCCTGCCAGTCACTTCTCACGCCCATGAATGGATTATATTTAACCGCATAATGAGTTGTGCCTTTTTCTTCAGCCTCTTTGTTGATCTCATCCTCGCTCTTCAGGAAACGGTCCTTCTCCTTCCGCCATGTCTCCTTGTCCGCCTCTTCGACAAGCCTCACCAGTTCCACGTATCTCCTGTCTATATTCGCATAGCCGTTCACAAATGTACAGAACATCGTTTTCACCTTGTCAACGAGGAGGTCCACGTCATCCCCGAGAACCATGCAGGTCTCATCGGTAAAATTATCGAGATGAAGCATCTTTTCAAAATCTATCTGCCCTGACTGCTCGGCAATGCTGTGTGCCTTCGTACCGATAAAGGGAAAGAACAGGGACCAGCGGAACCTGCCCGGCTGGATCCTGGCAAGGAGCTCCACCGTCTCCATGATGTCCGCCTTTGTCTCATGCGGCAGCCCCACCATAACAAAGGCAGAGGTGTGGAGGCCGACCCTGTGCGCCACGTCAAAGGCATGCCCGATATCGTTATTCGACATGTACCGGTGCAGCACGTTCCTCCGTATCCTGTCGCTGCCGCTCTCAAGGCCGAACTTTACGATCCTGCATCCGGCCTCCTTGAGGAGCCTTGCCGTCTCTTCGTCAAACACCCTTGCGTGGGCATTACAGACGAAGCCTATGTCGGTGACCTTTTTGTATCGCCCGGTAAACTCGCGAAGCCATTTTTTATCGAAGGTGAAGATATCATCGTCAAAGATAAACATCCTGATCCCTTTATAATGACTGATGAGATATTCGATCTCCTGTATCATCTCATCAACGGTATGCCTGCGCAGATACTGCCTGGGGAGATGCCCGTGGTCCTTGTAAAGCCCCATGATCTTGTGATTGAGACAATAGGTGCACCTGAAGGGACATCCCCGGGACGCTGTCAGACCGACCCAGCCGTCCTTGGCGTCGATCATGCGCTGGAAGTCGAAGATCTCGTAATCCTTGAAAGGAAGTTTCGTAATGTCCGTATAAGGTCGGAGCGGTTCCAGGACCGCCCTTCTTTGCTCCTTGTAGCCTATGTTCCTTATCCCCTTCGGATTGCCCTGCTGCATGAGCTCCAGGATGGCCTCTTCTCCTTCGCCGACGCATATATAATCCACGCACTCCTGCGACAGGGTCCCGATGGGGTCCATGGTTGGATGGATCCCGCCGAAGATGATGGGAACATCGAGATATTCCTTGATGCTGCCGGCTATCTCAAGGGCGTACTTGTACTGGTTTGTGAGAACGGAAAGACCGATTATGTCGGGCCTTATTGCGAGAACGTCTCTTTTTATCCTCTCGGGATCAAGGGGGTAGTCGAGCTTTTCGTTGATATTGAGGAGGTGTGTCTCGATACCGTGCTGCTTCAAAAGGCCGGATATATAGGCTATTCCGTAGTTGAACCCTATCTGGGCGTTGATGTTGGGATATATGAAAAGTATCTTCATGCCGCTCCTTCTGAAAATTTCAAATCTTTAAACAATACCAGATTTAAATCTCAAATTTCAAATCTTCATGCAGTGCCGAACCTCAAATCGCAAATACACATTTCAAATTTTAAATTTTCAAGCAGGCACGTGGTGTTTGAGTTTCGGAGCCGGAACAGTCTCAAGCCGGTTTTGTGCTCATTGTCTTTACTGCCTCAAAGACATCCTCAACGCTGATGCCTTCAATGCAGGCCCTTTCCCGGCAATCCTTCTTTTTGCAGGGGCTGCACGGCACCTCGTTCCTCACGATAATGCTGTTCGGCCCATAGGGTGCATTGATCTTTACGTCCGTCGGTCCGAAGATCGCCACCACCGGTGTCTGTGCTGCTGAGGCAAGGTGCATGACGCCGGTATCACCCCCTATGTACATATCAACCCTTTCAAGTAGTGCATAGAGCTGGGGGATATTGGTGGGACAGGCCAGGAAGGCCTTCTCCCCTGCCATTGATTTAAGCCGTTCCGCCTCTTCCCTCTCTCCCGGACCCCAGAGGATCAGCGTCTGCGCACCCATATAATCCTTTACCCTTTCGATCAACCGTGCATATCGCTCTATCGGCCATCTTTTGAAGCCGGTCCCCTTGCTGGAGAAGGGGTTTACGGCAAACAGGGGTGATCGTATGCCCGCATGCTGAAAAAAGTTATCGATATACGCACCTGTGCTACCTGGCACCTTAAGCGTTACCTCGGGTACGGCATTGTCTGCCCCGATATAGCGTGCCATAAGCATGTTCTTGTCCACCTTGTGCATTCTCCTGTCTGTGCCGTGAACACGCTCCCCGTAAAAGAGATGGCTCTTTTCCTTGGCATGCATGGCACCAAAGCCGATCTTCCTGTCCCCCCGTGCGCACACAGTGATCAACGCGCTCTTGATGATACCGTGGAAATCAACGATACAGTCATAACGGTCTTTTCTCAGGCGTGCGAGAAAACCTTTCAGCTCACGGGCGACGCCGATGGGGTTTGCGGCCCTTAACCCATCCTGAAGGCGACCCCGCGGGAACTGTATCACCTCATCGATGAATGACTGGCAGGAAAGCAGCTCGCCGACGGGCCCTTCAACAAGCCATGTGATATGCGCACCGGGGAAACGGTCTTTCATAGCCTTTACGGCAGGCATGCACAGCAGCACATCCCCGAGGGAACTCAACCGGATAACAAGGATATTACTTAGCGCTGACATCTCTCAGGACATCGAAAAGATGCTGGGGGATAAGGACAGGCTTTTTGTTTTTGTTGACACAGACGTGTTTCGTTTTGCCTTCAACAATGAGGTTCCCGTCGCAGTATATGATGTAATGGAACGTAAGCCCCCTTGATTTCAACTCCGATACCCTCGTCTTCACGATAAGGAGGTCGTCATAGGTTGCGGCATTGTAATACTTAAGCTCCATGCCGACCACAACGAGGTGGTAGCCCATGTCCTCGAACTCCCTGTAGGTGAAGCCTTTTTCCCGCATATACTCGCTTCTTCCCATCTCGAAGAAGATCGGATAATTTCCGTAATAGACGATGCCCATCCTGTCCGTATCGGCATACCGGACCCTCACCGGCACATCGACAAATCCTGGTCCGTGATCGCGTGCACGCATAGATATACCTAAAGAGCCCTCATAAATTCCGGCCTCAGAAGGGACGGGTCCCGCTTGCTGAGGACGTGCTCTATTGCCTTCAATGTCTTTTCTTTTTCTTCCGGAAGCCACGCCTTCACGGGAAGATAATTAGAGGCATGGTTTGAGGCAAAGTATGTGTGGGTGACATTGGTGTTTTTGATCATAATCGCCAGTTCCTCAAGGAGCATATATGGATCGGGAACCTTGAACGTTCCTTTCTGTACCTCTTCGGCAAGCGGGGTGCCGGGGACGACGATAACGCTCAGTGCCCCGACGTAGTCAGGCTCTATCCTGCTTAAGAATTTCCCCGTCTCCTCAGCGTGGATCCGGCTCCTCTCAACCCCTCCCAGACCGAGGAGGACCGTGACGGAGAGGACAATGCCGGCATCCTTCACCCTTTTTGATGCCTCTGCCGTCTTGTCGAGGGTCGTTCCCTTGCAGACCCTGTCGAGGGTAACCTGGTCGCCCGATTCTACGCCCAGGTATATAATCCCGACGCCAAGTTCTTTTAAGGCCTTTAATTCCTCAACGGTCTTTTTTAGGATCGATTTTGTGTTCCCGTAGATGCCGATCCTCTCAAGGCGCGGGAAGGAGTCCTTAATAAGCCGGACGATCGGGACGAGCCTCTTCTGCGGGATGATGAGCGCATCGCCGTCGGCGATAAAGACCTTGCGTATGTAACGGGCAAACTGCTTTGCCTCTTCAACATCCTCCCTGACCTCTTCAATAGGTCTGACCCTGAATTTTTTTTCTTTAAAGGAACCGCAGAATGTACATTTATTGTGGGAACAGCCGATCGTTACCTGCAGTATTAAACTGTCCGCCTCGCTTGGCGGCCTGTAGATTGCCCCTTCGTATTTCATCGTTCAATCCTGTATAACCTCTCTCCTTCCCGAACAAGCCCGTATTTCTTACGGACAACCTCCTCGAGATATTGATCGTCCTTCTGTAGTTTTTCCAGTTCCTGCAATAATGCCGTGTTCTCCTTTTCCATCTTCTGGATTGAACCGCGTACAGATTTGATGGAGCTTTTCATCTTTATCAATCCGAAGATACCGCCTTCTGCGAAGATGAGCTGAAATAACAAGGCGCCGAGGAAAACGATTAAACTGTAACGTCTTACTGCATCTTCAAACATATTATTTGTATCTATATTAATGGTAAGAGATCAAAATGTCAACCTTTATAAAGGCATCCGGCACCGGCAGCTAATGGCGGAGAGCAAAGGGCAAAGGGCGGAGGACGCTATATTCGTCAGATGATAGACGTGAGAGGCCGATAAATATTTTTCAATAAATACAGCTTGTTACCATGGAAACATAGAGGAACTTATAATATTATCTTTGTTCTATATGAAAATCTCTTGTCAAATCAGACAAAATAATATATAAAAAAATATAGTGATGTCCTTCTTCCTCATCCTTTTCCTGCTCCTGCCGTCATTTCTCTTTGCAGGCGAAACCATTACGGCGACCTCGTATATCCTTGTTGAAAAAGATTCCTTCGACATCATTGCCGGCAGGAACTACCACACGAGGTTGGCCCCTGCCAGCACGACAAAGGTGATGACAACGCTTCTGGCAATAGAAAAGATCAATACGAATGATATAGTCATCCCGGATAAAAGGACAGCCAGTCTCCCTGCCTCGAAGATGGACCTCGTGCCGGGAAAACAATACAGGGCAATCGATTTAATGAGCGGTGCAATGGTCGAGTCTGCAAATGACGCTGCCTACGCCCTTGCAAAATATGTCGGCGGGAGCGAAGAGAACTTTGCGCACATGATGAATGACAGGGCGAACGAGATGGGCGCATTTGACACCCATTTTAAGAATGCCTCCGGCCTCTATGTAAACGATCAGTACACCACCTGCTATGATCTGGCGTTGATCTTCAAGAATGCCTTATCCAACGATACATTCAGAGAACTGGTAGCGAAAAAGTATTTCCTCTTTCACGACAGCCGGAGGAATGTCCAGTTCAAGAACCACAACAGGCTTCTTTTCTGTTTCGAACCGACAATCGGAGGAAAGACGGGGTTTACCAGGAGATCGAAACACTGCTATGTAGGCGCCTTTGAAAGGGACGGCAAGACATACATCCTGTCGCTCCTCAACAGCCGTGACCTTTGGGGCGATGCGGTGCTGATACTGGGCAACCTCTATGACCGGCTACCCTCTGATGAAGAACTTCGTTCGGCAAGGGCGTGCTCTGTGTCGCTCTCTTCATACAGACCGAAAAATAAGAAAAAGACTGTAGTAAAAAAGAGTGCAGCAAAAAAGAGATATAAAACAGTCAAAAAGGGCACGAAAAAAACCTTCAAGTAAGGCCCATGAATCTTAGACGCCCCTTCTTCATAACAATATTCTTTCTTTCCTTTGTCCTCCTGACACGCTCAGCATACGGATTAACGATAAGCGAGGAAAAGAAGTACGGCAGGGAAGTCTTTACGGAGATAGCGCGGTCCGCAGCGATCAACAACGATCCCTACCTGTCCATCTATATACAGGAAATAAAAGACCGGCTGGAAGGTGTTGCCGATATGCCTTTCCCTGTGGTGCTGACGATCATTGAATCGAATACGGTTGACGCCTTTGCAACGGTGGGTGGTTATGTCTTTATCACTACAGGGCTTATAGGGGAGTGCGACAAAGAGGAAGAACTCGCAGGCGTTATGGCGCACGAGTTCGGACACATCAAAAAAAGACACATCGCAAAGAGACTGGAAAAAGAGAAATTCATTAACATCGGCATGCTTGCAACGATGGTCGCGGGCATGCTCATCGGCGATCAGGCGGGAAGTGCCGTTGCCACGGCAGGGACCGCATCCGCCCAGGCATTGTCGCTGAAATACTCCAGGGAAGATGAGGAAGAGGCTGACAAAGAGGGCTCTATTATAGCGGACAGGGCCGGATACGGCGGCCTCGGGATCGCCGGCTTTCTGAAAAAGATCAGGGCGACAGGCGGCGATAAGTTCCTGCCGCAATACCTGTTGACGCACCCTTATCATGAGTCGCGGATCGTTGCCCTTGAAAATATGTGGCCTCATAGTGAGGTCACCGTCAATACCGCCTTCTTCCCCTATGTTCTCGTGCGGGCAAAGCTCTTCGGCAAGGTGCACGGCCCCGGCATTGACGATGTCCTGGTCAACCGGTATCTGAAGGCCAAAGATGATCCGGTGAACGCATATGCGGCATCGCTGATCTTCTCCCGGAAAGGTAAGGCGGATGAGTCAATAGAGGTTGCATCACATATAGGTTCTCCGTACAGGCCTCTCCTGTTCGGTGAAATACTCGTCAACGCCAGACGGTATGATGAGGCGATAGAGATGCTCCGCAACAACAAAGATCCTCTATACCGGTACTTCCTTGCAAAGGCATATGAAGGGAACAGCAACCGGGAAATGGCCGTAGCAACGCTGAAAACCCTCATCCCTTACGGAAGCGCCTACCCGGAGATACTATACAGGCTTGCCATGCTTCGTGGGCGCATGGGGGACGAGGGACAGGGGTATGAATATCTCGGCAGGTATTATCTTGATCTCGGCAGGTATGACCTTGCGCGGAGCAATCTCGAGAAGGCTATAACAAAATACGGGGTAAACTCACCCCAGGCCCGGGAGGTCATGAGGCTCATGGATTCCATGGACGAGAGAAAGGACATGAAGAAATAGTCCGCAATTCTTCCCGACCATTTTAACCCTTTGTACATGTTGCAGTTCCCTTGTTTTTTATTTATAATTGAAAACAATTTCCTTAATTTGGTGGGGCAATATAATAATAAAACATGGAGGTACTCTATGATGAAGAGGTCTGTAAGTGTTTTTGTCGCTTTTGTTTTGGTTCTTCTCCTTGTAACGGCAGGCTCGGCGCAAACATATAAGCCTGAATATAAGATGAGCATCGTCGTGGGCCCTGCAGGGCCATGGGGCGAAGGCGCTGCACGGTTTGCCGATGCCGTCAAGAAATATACCGACGGCAGGATCAACATTAAACCGTACTACAGCGGGCAGCTCTTCGCTGGGAAACAGACGAACGAGTTTCTCCTCATGAAGCAGGGCGTCATCGACTTCGCCCTTGGATCAACGATAAACTGGTCAACGACGGTGAAGGAGCTCAACATCTTCTCGATGCCTTTCTTCTTCCCTAATTACAAGGCCCTCGATGCAGTAGAGAACGGAGAGGTGGGAATGCGCCTCTTCAAGATCATCGAGGAAAAGGGTGTCGTCGGTCTCGGCTGGGCTGAAAACGGCTACAGGGACCTCACAAACAGCAAAAGGGTTGTGAACAAGCCGGAGGACCTCGACGGCCTGAAGATACGGGTTGTCGGTTCACCCATCTTCATTGATACCTTTAAGGCTATGGGCGCAAACCCTGTCTCCATGAACTGGGGCGAGGCGCTCTCTGCGTTCCAGCAGGGGACCGTTGACGGCCAGGAAAACCCTGTCGTCTCCGTCATCATCCCCAATAAGCTCTGGCAGGTCCACAAATACGCAACGATCTGGCGCTATGCGATTGACCCGCTTATCCTGGGCGTAAGCAAAGAGGTGTGGGACGGGTTCTCCGCGCAGGACAAAGAGGCGATCAAAAAGGCCGCCGATGAGACCGTTAAATGGCAGAAGAAGGGCGCCCGTGAGGGGCTGGAAGGAAGCATGGAGACCCTCAATGTCCTCAGAAAAAACGGTATGGATGTTATTGTCCTTACGCCCAAGCAGGTAAAGGCATTTAAAGAAAAAACAAAATCCGTTTACGACAAGTGGGCAAAAGAGATAGGGACGGACCTCGTCGCAATCGCAGAGAAAGACATCCAGAAGTCGATGAAGGAGGCGGCGAAGCCGGCGTCAAAGGCAAAGACTCCGAAAAAATAAGGGTCAATGCTGAAAAAGATATATGAACATTTCGAGGAGGCAACCTGCGTTGTCCTCCTCGTTGTTATGTCCGGGCTGGCCTTTGTCAACGTCATCACCCGGTACTTCATACAGTACTCCTTTGCATTTACCGAAGAGGTCGAGGTCGCGTGTCTCGTGTGGCTCACCATGCTCGGCGCAGCGGCAGGGTTCAGGAGGAAGATACACCTCGGCTTCGATCTTCTTGCCATCCGCTTTCCCAACCTCGGGAAGAATATCCTCTTTCCCCTCGCATCGGTCCTGACGATATTCACCGTCTCCATACTCATCTGGTTCAGCATTGTACAGATCAGGATCGAGATCTCCCTCGATACGATGACAGAGGCCCTGAATATCCCGCAATGGATCTATACCCTTGCCATCCCTGCCGGCGGGGTCCTCATCATACTTCGCATCATCGAAGCAGCCTGGAAGGCATTGAAAGAGGGGGACGGTTAATGGAACCGGTCATCGTCTTTTTTGTCCTTTTTCTTGTCCTTCTCCTCCTCGGTATGCCTGTCGCGACATCCCTCGGCTTTACCGCCGTTGCATTGATCTGGAAATACAACCTCGGGATCCAGGTGCTGTCCCCGAATTTTTATGCCAACATAGCAAAGTTCCAGTTGCTTGCCCTGCCGTTCTTTATCCTCGCCGGGCTGATCCTTGACCGCTGCGGGATCTCCAAGCGGCTGATACGTTTTGTCAGCCTCTTAGTGGGACCGGTACCCGGCGGGCTCGCCGTCGTCACGATCATCGTGGGCGTCATCTTTGCGGGCATCTCCGGATCAGGGCCGGCAGACACGGCCGCGCTTGGGACCATCCTGTTCCCTGCGATGGTTGCGATGGGATACGACAAAGGGTATACGTCGGCATTGATCGCGAGCTCCGGTTCCCTGGCGATCGTCATACCGCCGAGCATTGCCTTCATCATCTACGGCGTCATAGCCAGCACCTCTGTCCCGGCGCTCTTTGCCGCAGGCGTTATTCCCGGGATCATTGCAGCCCTCCTCCTTATCATCCCTTCGATCTTTGTGGCAAAGAACCGTGGCTGGAGGGGTGAACGCTGGGGGACCCCAAGGGAGATCTGGGAGGCATTCAAGGGGGCGATCTGGGGACTTGCCGCGCCGGCAGTTATCCTCGGCGGCATCTATGGCGGCATCTTCACCGCAACAGAGGCGGCGGTTGTTGCAGTCTTTTACGGTCTCTTCCTGGGGTTCGTCGTGTACAGGAGCCTGAATTTGCGCATGCTCTACGGTATCTTCAGGGATGCCACCCTCTCGTCGGCGGTCGTCATGTTCATCGTTGCCTTTGCAGGGCTCTTCTCCTGGACGGGGTCAACGCTCGGCGTCATGGACAAGACCTCTTCCTGCCTCCTGTCGCTGTCATCGAACCCATTTGTGATCCTCATCCTCGTTAACGTGGTCCTCTTCATTGCCGGCATGCTCATGGATGCCATATCCATATACTATATATTCCTCCCCATCCTGCTCCCCGTCATGAAACATTTCCAGTGGGACCCTGTATGGTTCGGCGTGGTCATGACGATGAACCTCGCCATCGGGCAGGTAACCCCGCCGGTGGCCGTCAACCTCTATGTTATCGCGAATATCGCAAATATCTCCCTTGAAAGGATTTCACGTTCGATCATGCCCTTCATAGCCATTATGTTCGTGGCGCTTATCATCACGATGCTCTTCCCGTCGCTTTCCACATACCTGCCCACACTGTTCGGGTTGAAATAATTGTTCAACAAATCCGAATGAAGGCCGTAAGTCGTCAGGCGTGAGGGGACTAAGGCAGCAAGCAATTCGTATATCGTAGTTCGTATATCGTGATTTAAAAAAGACCGTTCGGCGTAGAAGCCAAATGCAAAAGGTAGTGCTAACTTTGGTATTCTGCTTTCTGCTCTTTTCCCCTCACGCCTGACGACTTACGGGTTTATGCCTTTTTGTATGTTATTTAAACGTTCGTCCTCTTCTTCTCCGCGTCGGATTCGGGACAAAGAGGTCGATGATATCGTCGACGGTGATGACGCCGCTG
>MVRS01000188.1 GCA_002067975.1 Syntrophorhabdus sp. PtaU1.Bin058 | reverse complement strand
CAGGGGAGAGAGGTACGGTTAGAGATCGAGGACGGTTCGATGGTAGAGCTTGCCCTCAACAAGGCGCCAAAGGTCAACGGTGTCTCGGCAGAAAGGATGCGGGTAGGCTGCGGGAGCGCAACAACAGGTCTTTTTGCGCCTTATATGTTCAAGGCTGCAGATGAGGTGATCGTCCTCGATGGACATATTACGGGTCTTTTCAGCGAACACCCATCGGGCAGGTATCTCAACAAGGCAAGATCGGGAATCTCGATAAAGGGACAGAAGAGCACTGACGGTCGTTACTTTCTCGAAAGGGGCTCAGGGTGGGGAGGGACCACAATAGAAGACCCCCTCGATGTTATCAAAGATATTGATGCAACGAAATGTTATGACGGCATGACCCTCCTCATTACCGAGACAACGGGTCAGAAGTTTTCTTTTTACAGGATGAAGAACGGCCGGTTGGAAAAAGAAGGGCCCACGCCTGAGGCGATGAAATTCATGGATGTCCTCAGGGATTCCTGCGAGCAATCACGGGTAAGCGCGGTCTTTGCCGCAGGCGTGGGAGGCTCGGCACGTGCCGGCGTTACAAAGGACCCGATCAAACTGACAAGGGCAGTGCACGAGGAAAGGGTAACGATCACGATCGGCGGGGCACGGCCCTTTATCTTTCCCGGCGGAGGGATCAATCTCCTTGTTGATGCTGCAAGGATAAAATACGGGAGCATATACCTTACCCCGACCCCGTCGTTTGTTCTGCCCGTTGAATATACGATGAGGCTTGATACCTTTAAAGAGATCGGCGGGCATATAGAGGCGATAAGGCCGATCGATGAGATCTTAATAGACGTGGAAGGTGAAAAGTGAAAGGTGAAAAGCTGAATGAATATCGCGAGAAGTAAGGCGTCAGGCGATTCAACCCCTTACGACTCACGATCCACGCCTCACGGGTGTGTGACGCGATGAACTGCTGCCCATGAACGGTGAGCCGTTATGTTTATAGAGGTTGGTCCCGCGAGTCTTGTTATTACCGCTGAAAGGGCAGGCAAGACATGCGACATTGATGGAAAAAAGGTCGAGGATTATATCGCAGCAGTCCTGGGCGATATAAGGGACTACCTCCCGGTATTGCGACAAAAGGCATGGAAAATCCTGAGGACCGCCCATATGCCGGAGGCAGCGGTGAAGATGATAGATGCCGCGAAAAAGGTGGACGAAGCCACACTGACGCCGATGGCTGCCGTAGCAGGGACCGTATCGGAGATGGTACGGGATTTTATCGGGGATTCGTTATCTGATTTTGTAAGCGTAAATAACGGAGGAGACATAGCTGTCCGCAATGATACAGGACGCGAGGTAATAATCGGGATAGGCGATATAAGGACAAACAGGACGACCCCGTATATATTGAAGATCAGGGGCCTCAATACGTTCGGTATCGCAACGAGCGGTTTCGGCGGTCGGAGCCTTACCCTCGGCCTTGCCGACATCGTTACGGTTATCGCAGAGAACAGTGCTGTTGCCGATGCCGCTGCGACGTTCATATGCAACAGCGTGAATATCGCGACCGATAAGGTGAGGAGGAAGAAGGCATCGGAGATCGACCCATCGACGGACATACCCGATGAGCTTGTTACGGTCCTGATAGGCGGTCTCGATGAAGGCGAGATACGGGAGGCGCTTAATAAAGGTCTGACGGCAGCATATCGTTTAAAGGAAAAGGACGTTATATACGATGTCGTTTTGTTGTTAAAGGAAAGAATGGTTACCACGATAACCGGCGATAAATATATCAGGCTGGAGGTACAAGATGGGGATTAGAAAAGATCGTAACGGTGATCGAAGATATATTCATGGACGGCGAAAGCAAGGCTGCAAGGCCGATAAAGGGGAGACGGATTGCGGTAACACAAAGAAAAACAGAAATTCTTAAGCAGGCAGTGTGCAGTAAGCAGCTTTAATATTGCAACAGGAGTGAAAAATTATTATAATCTGAGCCTTGCCCCCGTAGCTCAGGTGGATAGAGCAATGGATTCCTAATCCATGTGCCGCATGTTCGAGTCATGCCGGGGGCATATTTTTTGTGCGGTCGATTAAACCAATCACAACAAATATAGCTAAGCGGAGACGCTAACCTTGGAAGTGATACAACGGTTGAGGGCAGGTCATCTCCGGTTCCCTGTTTTCCGTCCCCCACCTGGTGAAAAGTTTAGCATCTATGGAAAAGAGGTCAAGCGCCTTGCCGATAGTCTGATCAACGATGTCCATGATTGTTTCCGGCTGGTGGTAGAAGGCGGGGATCGGAGGCATTATAATACCCCCGATCCTTGTCACCTTTAACATGAGTTCAAGGTGACCTTCGTGGAGGGGGGTCTCTCTCACAAGCAAAACGAGCCTTCTTCTTTCTTTCAGGGTCACATCTGCAGCCCTTACAACAAGGTTGCTGTTATAGGAGTTTGCTATTGCCGAAAGGGTTTTTATTGAGCAGGGGGCGACTATCATACCGTCCACATGAAAAGACCCGCTGGCTATAGAGGCTCCAACATCTTCAAAATCGTATACGTACGATGCCATAGACTCAAGGTCTGACCGTGCATACCTTGTCTCCATCGATAGGTTATTTATCCCGGACTTTGTAATGACCAGGTGGGTTTCTATTCCCAATCCCGAGAGTACTTCCAAAGTCCTTACACCATACTGAATACCCGAAGCCCCTGATATGGCTACAACGATCTTTTTCATGAGATGCCTCCT
>MVRS01000187.1 GCA_002067975.1 Syntrophorhabdus sp. PtaU1.Bin058 | reverse complement strand
CGCCTGGATATGGAACAATATGCCGATCACAACCTTTTCCCCTAAAAAAGGATGTGTGATTTCTTCCTGCTTCCGTTCCTGATAGGCGACAAGGACTGTCTTCCGTGTATCGTCATTCATTACGACGGCCCCGGAATCCATTTTCTTGAAGCCCTTATCCTGAACCCGCTGAAGGTTAATCAACGAAAGTACCAAGCGGTCGGCGATAAATGGTCTGAATTCCTCCATCAGATCGAGCGCAAGACCCGGTCGCCCCGGCCTGTCCCTGTGGAGAAATCCCACGGCAGGATCGAGTCCCACTGTCTCCAGAGCGGACCGTACGTCATGCATGAGCAATGTATAGATAAAGGACAACAGACAATTCACATTATCAAGAGGCGGCCTCCGGTTCCGTTCATCGAAACGGAATGCATCCTTCTGGGCAACGATCAGGTCATCGAATACACTGAAATAGATATGGGCCGAGTCACCCTCTATTCCACGCAGAAAATCCAGTGGATAATCCTTATTGAAGAAATCGAGTTGATGGTTTAAACGCAGAACGGCGGTGCGCATCTCCTGCTCGTTGATCTTGTCGGAATGGTCACGCAACGCCCGCTGCAAGACGGCGCGGCAATTCGTGATCTTGCCGGTCAAAATACACTTGGCGACCTCAGCCGAGAATGCGGGATTGTCAGCCTTCCGATACTGCTCACGCCGCAGAAGCACATTGCCGGACACGGGTCCCTGAACTCTCGCCAGAAACCGGCCATGCTCCGTCAGAAAGCTCAATGCCACATTATTTTCCGCGCAAAATCCCATCAGAAAAGGGCTGCACGCAACATTGCCGAAACAGACAACCCCGCTGATGGTATGGATGGGAATACGCAGGCGAATCTCACCGTCAACCTTGACGACAACGGTCTCGCCTTCCTTGGAGAGATAAGATCCCTGCGTGGTCACATAAAGGGTGTTCAGATGTTTTTTCATATCGCCTCAATCATTTTTTTCAAATAGCGTTTTACAGAAGGATGCTTCCCGATATTTTTGGGCATACATTCCCCGATAAGCGAACAGCTTTCGCAACGTTTTTCATAGACCGGCGGAGGTGTGGCGCCTGAAACAATCAGTTCATGGACACGCTTTGCCGTCTCATGGACTTCTGCGCGAAGGCTGTCATCGAACAATACGTCGAAGCGCCTTCTCGTGCGCCCGTAGAAGAGCGCACCCTCAGGAACAGTAATACCCAGCATTTCTTCGAGACATATGGCCTGCGCACAAAGCTGTATTGCATCGGAATGGTCAGGTTTCGGCTTTCCCCGCTTGTATTCCACGGGAAAGGGCTGCCATTGGTTTTTATCGATACGATGAAATTCCACGACATCTGCCATACCTACAATGCCCATTTCCAGCGACCGGAGCGGCACGCCACGGGCAATCCTCACATCGCCCCGCGATTCATTCCCTTCCTCATGCACGCGCTCGTGCATGATCCGGCCTTCGGCAGTCAGACGGTTCTCAGCCCAGACTTGCTCGATGTGGATAAGGGCACACTGCCTCTCGCAAAAGATATAATGCTGCAAGGCCGAAAGCATTATCAAGTCGTCTTCTTTGAACATGTTAGACTTTATTACCTAATTTATTACCTAATTAAATGCTATTACCCAATTACCTTTTTTGCCACCTTGCATCCCTGCCCCGCTTTATACATTCGACCCTACCTTCTGCTTGCATATTCTTAAGCACACGGCGGATCATATCAATGCCAACACCGGGACATTTCTGCTGAATTTCAGCAACACTGAATGTACCGCGGAAACTGTTTATTGCATCTTGCACAATGGTTGTCTTTTCACCCTTTGGTTGCGGTAGATTGCCCAACCTTTCCTCAAATTCCCTGTAAGCGCTTTTCAAGATGAAGCAAATGAAATTGATGTAATGCCACGGATCGTGTTTACCCTCGTGCCATCCCTCCGAACTCAGTTTCAACGTTTCGTAATATCTCTCCTTGTTCTGTTCGATAAGCCTCTCCAGACTTATATATCTTCCAACTTCTATTCCCTGGTGATAGCACTGCAAAAGCATGATCAGCCTGGATACCCTCCCGTTTCCATCACGAAATGGATGAATACATAGAAAATCGAGATTGAACGCGGCAAGGGCAATGACAGGATGGATCCTCCCTTCGTTTATAATGTTTTGCCATAAGGCTACGAGTTCCTTCATATAGTCGGGTGTCCTTGCAGCAGGTACTGTTTTGAACCTGATACTCGATATACCATTTGGGTGCTTTTCTATAATATCGCTGTCTTTTTCCTTATATTTTCCTGCATCCCATATTTCCCCACGGGTAAGTTGATGCAGTTTTTTCAGGGATTCTTCGTCAATTGACAATTGCCGGCCCGTTTCATGAATAAGATTGAGAGCCTCCCGGTAGCCGCGAACCTCCTCCTCGGAACGGTCATGAAGTAGTGCCTTACCGAAGATAATAGTACCTATGCGCCTCTTGTCTACTTCAATGCCCTCGATGCGATTGGATGAAATCGCACTTTCAATGAGGGCATGTTCCTTCAGTGATTTTAACCGCTGCGGTGACTGTTTTGTAAAAAGTTCCTGCCTGCCCTTTGCCTCGCCGATATCGGCCAGATACCATGACGTTGCCGCAGGGACCACATCAAGACCGGATAGGAATCGTTTTAAAGTCATCATCGGAAATATCGCTCCTTATTTGTTTGTCATAGTCAACTCAAAGCTTTTTCCGCGTCCCTCGCGTCTGCGACCTCACGCGATAGAGCCTCTCCGTGAACCCACCTTCCTCGAGAAAGCCTTTTTCCAGGGCACGCAACTGCTGGTCAAGCAGGTAGTTTGCCTGGTGGATCAGACAGATTGCAGTATTAGCAGCAGTTTCAGGGGAAGAACCTTCAAAATAGGTCTTATAGGTCGAATAGGACCTATCGGACCTATACGCCAAAGCCCGAACTTCCTTGGCTTTGGCGTGGTCTCTACTCCAAAGGGGCAATTGGTTTTGCCGCAGAAAGTCCTGAAAATCGAGAAGCAGTTCCTCGAGACTTGCCCTCGCCACGCCCACGAGCTTCAATTCCATCTTTTTTGAAGTACCCGATGCCATGCTTCCCTCCGCGATATTCTGTTTTCCACTCCG
>MVRS01000186.1 GCA_002067975.1 Syntrophorhabdus sp. PtaU1.Bin058 | reverse complement strand
GGGACAGCGGAAGATTTTCACTTCCTTCCCTTGAAAACCGGCTACGCGTTTGCAGTGATATGTTTGCACAAATCGGTTACGCTTTACAAGACAATTTATAAAGCCGGATCGTCTCATATGAAATTCTTGTCACGGCATCGTGCACCCTGTTGACAAATTGCGGATCATCAGCGACAATAAAAAATATGATCCCATCGAGGTGGCGGCAGACCAGCTACTCAACCCGGTAGCAGATGGCGTCTTTGTTGTGGAGTATAAAGCTCCATTCAGAAAAGTACAAACAATTATGGGATACTTGGTGGGGCTCGAAGAGAATGTATGCACGGCATGTACCAAATCAGCGCTAAGGAAAATAAAAATGACGGATAGCAACCCAATGGATAGGAAAGCCAAGACCAGGGATGAGGTTTAAGGAACCATTGATGAACGATATGAATGGCGAGTCTGCAAACATGACTTCTTCACCGGGTTCGAAAAAGGGCGGCAAAGACATTATCCGCAAGTGGCCTTTTCTGGTTGCGGTTTCACTCCCTATTTTTATGTGGGTATGTTTCTATAATGATAGTTTGAACTTGTTGGGACTTTTATGCACCGCTTTTTTCCTGCTATTCTGCGTTATCAGCTCCATTGTATATCTCTTCATGAAGAAATTCAGGAAAGCTCTTTCCTTTGCGCTGCCGGTTGTATTGCTTGTATTAACCTTCCACGGGTCAGTCAGAGAAGCACTGATCAATTCAAGGCATTACGTCGAATTTTTCGTTCATAAGAAAGAGATCATTTCTGATCTCAACAGGTCAAACTGGTCGGAATATAGGGAATGGCCATTGGAAAAGAGCGATCCTCATTCTTCGTATACGATATTTTATGATCCAAAAGATGAATTGATTAAAGGGGCAAAGGGCATAACCACTCTTTATGATAAAGGCAGTTTTGCAGTTAAGTTAGCCCGCTCAATCTATTATGATCAGTGTGCCTGCTACTATTTCGTCCACAGAATCGAAGGACATTTTTATGTGGGAATAATTACATGTCCCTGATGATGGGTGAATTCCACTCCACAGGCTCCAGGCTTTCCATTTGGTATGTATAGGGGGGACCTCCACGGTTTCAGCAATTCTATACGATTCTTATATATATATATGCTTTCTTGCCCTCAAAATTACAGGAGATCAGCGATGTTAAAGACTATAATGAAAATGGATAAAGGCAGAGAGAAGCAGATCATATGGCCGGTCATCGCCGTATTATTGTGTACCTTCTGTTTTTTTAATGAAGCGAAAGGCGATGAAAAGGAACAGGACAATAAATCTCCAATCCCTTCACAACTGGAATTAATATGGTCAACGAATCTTTCGCTGGAAAGGTGGACCGATCAACGCGATGTCACAATAAGGGTATACCCTTGGGGCAAGGCCTGCATAGCAGATGCCGTTGTGACGGACAGAAAGGCGCCGGATGTCCCTGTAGAACAAAAGGTCTATGCGCTTGGCGCTGACGGGAACGAGCTTTTTCGCAAGTTCTATATTGATCTCCCGTTTGTATTTGCTTACGGACACTTTAAGGCAGCAGGGCAGAACATGTACCGTTGGTTTGACAGGTACGAGAACCCTGGCCCGTTGGGCCTCCGATACCATGTCTGGCTTGACGGCAGCGGGAATATACTCTGGGTTGAGGCACAGCGATTTGATGAAAGACGGCATCACCCAAATACCGTTACTGCCAACGAAGACGGCACGATCTCTGCCTTTACGGCACGATGCGATGGAGCCTCCTGTCAGGTAGACAGGCTGCGCGTATCCGAAAAGGGCATCGACAGAGAAGGCTGGAAGAGCGTTACGGTATGGGACCTCCCGGGGTACGATCGGAATACATACCAATATGAGGTAGTTGGCGTGGGAGACTCGTATATGATGATTTTCCAAAGGAGGCTGGGCCATAAAGCAACCGAAGGAGAACATGAGTATCGGCTTGTCCGGTTTGATCGTAACGGCAGGACGATTTCGGCATCGCGGCATCTCTTCCCGGCAAGGCATGACACAATGGCAACCCATAACATCGCCTTTACACTATCACCCGATGGATCATTTCTGTACTTCACGATCTCAGGGAGAACAGGTGCTTTTCTAAGCATAGACCAGAAAGGCAAAGAAACGTGGAAGACTAACGTTGGGCTTCCTCTCGATCTTACTATAGGACCTTCCTCATTGAGACCCTTTGAAGATGGATGGCTCCTGGAGGGCAGGGTACGGTCATTTGTACCGGGGCAACCCTTAATTCATAACGGCGATGTCGCCCTTCTGAGGTTTTCACCGAATGGAAAACTTTTGTGGCACTTCCGGCTTAAACGACCCAACGAAGAAGGCATGAAGTATATCGGAACTATCGAAAAACACATCTTCTTTTCCAAGGGAAGAAGCTTGTTCTGCTATCAGGAAAAACATACCAAATGAGCGGTAACAGGGTATGTCCCTTTTGCAACGACCCTCCTCGTTGAGGGGAGGCGTGTGCCTATAACCTCATAAGGCCGCACTCCGACGGAAGGGGCCTCGGGGATCCATATTTTGTGAAATGTTTCCCTTGACCTTTCCTGCGGGAATCTTTAATATATTTGCACAAAAAAACAACCTAACCCCCTTAAGGAGGATAACAATGCAAAAGAGATACTTACTTGCGCCTGGTCCCACTGCAATACCACCGGAA
This sequence comes from Syntrophorhabdus sp. PtaU1.Bin058, assembly GCA_002067975.1. Taxonomy (GTDB): domain Bacteria; phylum Desulfobacterota; class Syntrophorhabdia; order Syntrophorhabdales; family Syntrophorhabdaceae; genus UBA5609. The sequence goes on along the minus strand of MVRS01000186.1, from coordinate 7,219 downwards.
GTGCTTTTAAAGATGGCAGAACCTATTATCCATCACAGGAACCCCCTCTTCGAGGAGATCGTTCAGGAGGTGAGGGACAACCTGAAATATCTTTTCGGTACGAAGAACGAGGTCCTTATCTTTGCATCATCGGGCACCGGCGCGATGGAAGGCGCAGTTACGAATATGCTCTCACCGGGCGACAAGGCAATATGCGTCCGGAGCGGTAAGTTTGGCGAGAGGTGGACAAATATCTGCAAGGCCTACGGCGTTGAGGCGATCAACATCGACCCGCCCTGGGGAGACATCCTGGACCCGGCTGTCGTAGAAAATACCCTGAAGGCGAACCCCGATGCAAAGGCTGTCTACATGCAGGCAACGGAGACATCGACGGGCGCCAAATTTCCCGTACAAGAGGTCGCAGCGATTGTAAAGAATTATCCCAATACCCTCATGGTCGTGGACGGCATCACCGGAGTGGGCGTTTTTGAACTGCCCCAGGACGCCTGGAACATAGATATCCTCGTTGCAGGGTCGCAGAAGGCCCTCATGCTGCCGCCGGGGCTCGCATTTGCCGGTGTCAGCGACAAGGCGTGGGAGTTTAACAAGAACTCAAAGATCCCGAAGTTCTATTTCAACTGGACAAAGGAGCTTACCAATCTTCAGAAGAACCAGACGAATTTTACCCCGGCAATATCCCTCATCGTCGGCCTCATGCAGGCACTCCGGATGATCAAGGCGGAGGGTCTGGATAACGTCTACAAGCGGATCGATGTGCTCTCGAAGGCGACCCGCGAGGCGGCCGTAGCATTGGGTCTCAAGGTCTTTGCCAAGTCTCCGAGTCCGGCTGTTACCGCCATTGTAGCGCCGGAAGGGATTGACGGCCAGGCGATCTACAAGTCCATGTGGAAGAAATATGGTGTAACCGGCGCCGGCGGACAGGACCAACTGAAAGGCAAGATCTTCAGGATCGCGACCCTCGGTTATGCCGATAAATATGATGTGATAACCGCGATCTCTGCCCTTGAATTCACCTTGCGTGACCTGGGATACAAGTTCCAGATGGGGGCCGGCGTTGCGAAGGCAGTAGAGTGCTTGAAGGATTCATAAAAAATATATGTGGGGGACTTCATGGTGACAGAAAACACAAAGGTGCTCATCGCAGATGAATTATCGGCCAAGGCTATCGAGATACTGAAATCAAACAACCTTATCGCCGATGTGAAGACCGGATTGAAGGGCGAAGAGCTTCAGGCCATCATCGGCGACTACGATGCGTTGATCGTAAGGAGTGCTGCGAAGGTAACGAAGGAGATCATCGCAAACGGGAACAAGCTGCGGATCATCGGCAGGGCAGGGATCGGCGTTGATAACGTCGACGTGGCGGCTGCCACTGAAAAGGGTATTATTGTGATGAATACACCCCAGGGGAATGCCCTGGCCGCAGCAGAGCACAGCATTGCCCTTATATTTGCGGCAGCACGCAGGATCGCCTATGCAGATAAGTCGATGAAACAGGGGAAGTGGGAGAAGAAGGCACTCATGGGCATTGAAGTCTATGAAAAGACCCTCGGTGTCATCGGGATCGGCAATATCGGTTCCCTTGTGGCGGAAAAGGCCCTGGCCCTTGGAATGAGGGTGATCGCCTATGACCTTTATGTTTCAAAGGAGTTTGCAGAAAGCAAAGGGATCAAGCTCGTCGATCTCGATACGCTCCTGAAAGAGAGCGATTTTATCGCCATCCACGTACCGCTGGTAAAGGAGACAAGAGGTCTTATCAACAAGGATGCGATCGCGAAGATGAAAAAGGGCGTCATCATCGTCAATGTGGCGCGCGGTCCTATCGTGAACGAAAAAGACCTCCTTGAGGCGCTTGAGAGCGGCCACGTCGGGTTTGCGGCGCTCGACGTATTTGACCAGGAGCCGCCGCCTGCCGACAATCCCCTTGTCCTTTCCGAAAAGACGGTCTGTACCCCCCATCTCGGCGCATCCACAAAGGAGGCCCAGGACAAGGTCGCCATCGACATCGCAAACCAGATCGTGGACTTTTTCAAGAACGGCGTCATCAAGAACAGCGTCAACGCGCCTTCGGTGTCGCTCGATGTCGCCCGCCAGATAACGCCATACCTGAAGCTTTCAGAGAATTGTGCGAGCATCGTTTCGGCGATCACGGACTTCCCCATCCAGGAGATCCAGATCCAGTATATGGGAGATATATCCGGGGTTGAAACGAAAATTCTGACGCAGGGGATCGTGAAAAACATCCTTGCACAGCAGATGGAGGGCGTGAATTACGTGAACGCACCGCTCATTGCAAAAGGCCGCGGCGTGAAGATCATAGAGACAAAGGCAGAGGAACACGAGGACTTCACGTCTCTCCTTGCCATTACGGTAAAAGGCGACAATAACCAGAATACGGTTCAGGGCACGCTCTTCGGCAAGAAGGAGCCGCGGTTGATAAAGGTCAACAACATCTACCTCGAGGCGGACCTCAAGGGGCATATGCTGTTCGTCTATAATTACGACAAGCCCGGCGTCATTGCCAGCATCGGAAACGTCTTCTTCATACGCGGGATCAATATAGCCGGTATGCACTTCGGAAGGGAGACCCCCGGAGGTCTTGCCATATCGCTTCTGGACCTTGATAAAGAGGTTGAGGACAACGTGGTCAGGGAGGTGCAGTCCCTGCCGAACATTATCTCAGCGAAAAGGATAGACCTGTCGTAAACCTGAAAATGAGAAGGTGAGAGGTGAAGAGATCGGAAGATATTCTTTACCCCTCACCTTTTTGTTTATTTTATAGCCCATTCTTGGGCCGGGTACCCGCTTGCGGGTGCGGGAGTTTCTTCGGGCTTTGCCCGAAGAGGGGGTGATCCCGTCACGACGGGACAAGCCGTGAGCCCCGGTAAAGGTATAATCTTCTTTTTGTTTATTTTATAGCCCATTCTTGGGCGAGAGGGGGAGTTTCTTCGGGCTTTGCCCGAAGAGGGGGCGACGTGAGCCCCGGTAAATGTTCAGAGGCATAATCTTCGATTTTGACGGAACGTTGACGCCGTTGACGCTGAATTTTGATCTTTTGAGGGCAGAAATAGAGGCGATTGCCCGGCGCTATGTGGCAGACGATGTGATCCTCTCGCTAAGAGATCAATATATCCTTGAAATGATAAACGAAATAGAGGCAACCCTTGATGGGAAAGAGGGCCGGTTCAGGGAAGAGGCATATGCGAGACTGAGAGAGCTTGAGGTGGAGGCGTCGAAAGGGAAAGACGTATACCCTTATACGCGGGAGGTCCTGCAGGGCCTCAAGAACCGGGGCATATCCATCGGTATCATCACGAGAAACTGTATTGATGCGCTCAGAACGGCATTCCCGGACATCGGCAGATATGCAGATTCCATCGTGACCCGCGAAGACACGAAATACGTCAAGCCCAACCCCATTCACGTTGCGGAGGTGCTTCGCGTATTCCGGCTCGAGCCTTATGATGTGATAATGGTGGGAGACCACCCCACGGATATCATCGCGGGAAGGGCCCTGAACATGAGAACCGTGGGGGTCCTGACGGGACGGACAACGAGAGACGGCTTTGAAAAGGTACAGGCAACGTTCATATTCGATGATATAAGGGGCATATTGACCCGGATATTACGCTAAGGATGGTCATCGGCGCCGGACGTCTCCCCGCAGACCGGCGTGCGGCGAGGGATAAGGACCGAGGGACGTCCGCTACGCTAAGACGAGGGACGATTAAAATCAGAAGAGTGGAAGGTGAGAGGGTAAGAAGAGCAGAATACCCGGGTTAGTACAGCCTTTTGCATTCGGTTTTTACTCCGAACTCCGAACTCCGAACGCTCAACTGCCCCGAAAGGGGCCTTAACGATTTTCCATGTGCGCGGGCAGTGAAAATCATTGTTTATTAACAGGGATTTTTATATAATGTAGCGGTCTTGCAGATATTGAAGCGGATTAAAAACCATCTACGTCTGTGTGATAGAATGAGGAGCGGCCGGTGATCACCTTTAAAGGGGTACACAAGTGGTTTAAGGATCTCCATGTTCTCAACGACATCAATATCCACGTAAATCAGGGAGAGGTGCTGGTGGTGTGCGGCCCTTCCGGATCAGGGAAATCGACGCTGATACGGACCATAAACAAGCTGGAGCCTATCAATCAGGGGACGCTCATCGTTGACGGCATGGACCTCTCTGACAGCAAGGTCGATATTAACAAGCTCAGGGCCGAGATCGGTTTTGTGTTCCAGCAATTTAACCTTTATCCTCACCTTTCCGTCATGAGGAACATCACCCTTGCACCCATCAAGATCCGCAAGATGAGCAAACGCGATGCGGAAAGTCAGGCAATGACGCTCCTCGAACGGGTCGGACTTGTGGAAAAGCGCAACGCATACCCGACGCAGCTCTCCGGGGGACAGCAGCAGAGGGTTGCCATTGCGCGCGCGCTCGCCATGAAACCGAGGATCATGCTTTTTGACGAACCCACGTCAGCGCTCGACCCGGAGATGATCGGAGAGGTCCTCCTCGTCATGAAGGACCTCGCGCAATCGGGCATGACGATGATCGTGGTTACTCACGAGATGGGCTTTGCAAGCGAGGTTTCCGACAGGGTGGTCTTTATGGATGACGGCCGGATCCTGGAAGAAGCGGCGCCGGATGAATTTTTCAAAAACCCGAAGCACGAGAGGGCCCAGCAGTTCCTGAAAGAAGTCCTCTCGCCAATGCACTAATAGTTATTTTTTATACAAGGAGGATAAGATATGAAAAGATTTGTTGTGGTGTTCATGGCGGTCATGTTTGTTGTGGGTCTTTGCGGCACCTTGGCCGCGCAGGACAGACTTGATGCGATCAAAAAGAGAGGCGCTCTCATCGCGGGCGTAAAAGACTCAACACCCGGATTCGGTTACGTGGATGAGAAGACGCGGGAGATCGTCGGGTATGATGTTGATTTTGTCAGGACGATCGCCAACAAGCTCGGCGTCAAGCTGGAGCTCAAACCGGTCACCTCGGCAAGCCGCATGCCCCAGCTCATTGAAGGCAATATCGATATCATCGCTGCAACGATGACGAAGACCGCCGAGCGGGCGAAACAGATCGACTTCAGCTACACATATTTCTTCACGGGACAGAAATTCATCGTCAGGAAGGGAACGGTAAAGGGCCTTGCAGACCTTGACGGAAAGAGGATCGGAACGGCAAAAGGCTCTACCTCGGAGCAAAACGCGGCAAAGGCGCTCCCGAAGGCAACGATCCTTTCATTCGACGATTACCCCCAGGCATTGCTCGCGCTCCAGCAGGGCAAGGTCTTTGCAATCACAACAGACGAGTCGATCCTGGCCAACCTTCTCAGCAAGGCTCCGAACAAGGACCAGTATGAGATACCCGATATCCAGATCTCCGACGAACCTTACGGCCTCGGCATAAAGAAGGGCGAAAAGGGCCTCCTTGATTTTGTAAATAAGACCTTGCTGGAGATGGAGAAGAGCGGAGAGGCGAAAAAGATCTTCGACAAGTGGTTTGGCCCCAACTCGCCGACACCGTTGAAGAGGGGCAGCTTCAAGATTACTGCCAACAAATAGATCGGAAGAAAGACGCGAGGGACGAGGGAGGAAGGACGATCAGTCGCCTTCGTTCCTCGCGTATGAGCGTGAAGGGCAGTTCCTTACACTGAGAGGTCTATAATCCTTGTTTAAATATCAGTTCGACTGGTCTATTGTCCTTTCGGGCAAGTATTTTGAATGGCTGTTGTCGGGGCTCTATACCACCATCCAGTTGTCCATTGTCTCCATCATCTTTTCGTTTCTCCTCGGCCTGCTGATCGCCGTGATGCGGATGAGCAACATCAGGCCCGTCAGGTGGTTCGCCCACGGCTACCTGGAATTTTTCAGGAATACCCCGCTTCTCGTCCAGATCTTTTTCTGGTACTTCGGTTCATACAAGATACTGCCGGCGGTGATCAACGACTGGCTGAACAGGACGAACTTCGAATTCGGAGCAGCGGTGATCGCGCTCACGATCTACACCTCGGCGTTCATTGCAGAGGATATACGTTCCGGCGTCCGTTCGATCCCCAGGGAACAGCTTGAGGCGGCGCGCAGTTCGGGATTCTCCTATGTCCGGTCGATGCAGTACATCATCCTGCCGCAGGCGGTCAGGATTACGATACCTCCTCTCATAAACCAGTTTTTGAACCTGACGAAGAACTCGTCCCTTGCAATGACGATCGGGGTCATGGAACTCACATACCAGGCCCGTCAGGTCGAGAGCTATACGTTCAAAGGGTTTGAGGCGTTTACCGCTGCGACGCTGATATACGTGGTGATCTCCTTAGTGATAACGGTCATGGTGACATACTACGACAAGATAGTGCTCAGTCCTATGAAGGCGCGTTAACATGCAGACAGGGTTTGACTTTACCGTTATCTGGACCAACATTACCTATTTCTTTATAGGGCGCTTCCCTCACGGCCCGCTCGGGGGCATTGCGCTTACACTCTATCTTGCCATTGTGGCCTGCGTGCTTTCCTTTATAGGCGGCCTTTTCCTCGGGTTGATGGGCATATCCCACAACAAGATCGTACGAAACCTCTCAACGGTCATCCTGAACATCATCCGGGGTATGCCGCTCCTCATGGTCATCTTCTGGATGTATTTTTTTCTCCCTGCCCTTATGGGAAAAGTCGTCTCCGAGAGCTGGACGGTGATTATGGCCCTGACGCTCTTTACCTCTGCCTACATGTCGCAGATCGTCAAGGCAGGCGTTGAAGGCATCCCCAGGGGCCAGACAGAGGCGGCGCTCTCCACCGGGCTCCATCCCTGGCAGGCCATGTTCTATATCGTGCTCCCACAGGGGCTCCGCAACATGATCCCGTCCTTCGTCAACCAGTTCGTCTCCATGATCAAGGATACGTCGCTGGCATTCATCGTCGGCGTCTCCGAGCTGACCCACGTGGCCACACAGATCAATAACCGTACGATCATATATCCCACGGAGATCTTCCTCTTCGTAGCGGTTATCTATTTTATTATCTGTTATGCCTTTACGTCTCTTTCACGATGGCTTGAAAAACGCCTTGCCTGGAAGAAGTAAACCCATCACCCGTATCTGTACTGTATGCCGAAATCTCCCTTCGGATATTCCCACGATATTGCATTATAGACGCAGATGATCGTGCAGGTGCCGCACTCAAGGCACCCCGCATACTCCACGACCATCTCCTTCGTC
>MVRS01000185.1 GCA_002067975.1 Syntrophorhabdus sp. PtaU1.Bin058 | reverse complement strand
GATGCCCGGATACGGGATCGTGGCGCTCCCCTCGAAGAAGCGGGGCTATGACCCGCTTGCGGGGAGACTGGGGGGAAAGGAGGTCAGGTGATATGATTGCAGCAAAGCTGGCTCGGTTTGCGGCGGAGAAGGGTTTGGAAAAGGCGCCACAGGCTGTTTTTGACCAGGCGAAGATGGGTATCCTTGACTGGTTTGCGGCGGTCCTCCTTGCCGTGAAGAAAGATCGCGCTTCCATTGATCCGCTGTTAAAGGTGGTTAAACAACTGGGAGGAAAACCATCGGCGTCGATTATCGGTTCCAGCTTGAAAACAAGCGTGACATCGGCTGCTCTCGTGAATGGTTACAGCGGACATCTATTGGATTACGATGAAACGACACCGCCTGTGAGAAGCCATCTTACGTCATGTATCCTTCCGGCTGTCCTCGCCTTTGCAGAAGAAAGAAAGGGCTCCGGGAGGGACGTGCTTGAGGGGTATATAGTCGGATATGAGGTGGCCCTTAGGATAGGACAGGCCATGACGCCGGGATGGATGCGCGAGGGCTGGCACGGAACATCTCTTTTTGGCATCTTCGGCGCCGTGGCAGGCTGCGGGAGGATTGCACGCTATACTGCCGGAGAGATACGCAACGCCCTTGGGATGGCCTGCTCCATGGCCAGCGGGATCTCGAGGAACTTCGGCACTATGACCAAGCCCTTTCACGCGGGCCATGCTGCAAAGAACGCAGTCCTTGCCTCACTCCTGGCAAAAGAGGGATTCACGGCGAGCGAGCAGGCCGTGGAGGGTTTCCTCGACACCTACTCGTGGTCAGGGAAACCGAAGACGGAGTACCTCGAGAATCCCGGCGAGCCGTGGGGGCTTGAAACCCCGGGGACGATCAATCCCAAGCTCTACCCGTGCTGCCACGGACTGGCTACCACGATAGAGTACGGTATCCTGATCAGGGAAAAATACGGGATATCGGCGGACGGGATCAGGGAGATACGCATATATTCCGCCCCCAAGGCGCTCAGCGCCATGCATTCACAGAATTACATGGACAACGGGGAACCGCTGGTCTGGGACTATGAAGGACCGCCGAGGCAGCTCCTCCCCGGTATCCCCGGAACGGGGAAGGAGGCCAAGTTCTCTAAGGAATACGGGTTTGCCGCGGCATTTCTTTATGGCGGGCCGAGAAGCGAGGACTTCACCGACGAAGCGGTACGCAGATCCGACGTGCAGGAGCTGATGCAAAAGGTGAGGGTATATCACGACTGCGAGCTGGATAAGATATCTTATCAGTATCCGGAGGGCGACTGGCCGTACGGTGAACGGTTCGTTATCGAGATGAAGGACGGTCGTGTTATCAGGGAGGAACAGATATTTGTTCTTGGTGCGGCAAGGAGACCTCTGTCCATGGATCGGGTGGAAGAGAAGTTCAGGATATGCGCCTCAACGTCAGGTCTTGCGCCGGGCAGGATAGAAAGGACGATCGCCATGGTTGAAGGTCTTGAAGGGCTTGAAAAGATCTCTCAACTTTTGAGACAGTTCAGGCTGCACCGGCAGGAATAAGTCTCTTGGAAAGAAGAACGGGCAGTCGAAGATGCTTCAGAGGCAACGTGTTTGAAGAAAACTGAAATGCTGCAAAAATATATTGACAAAAGTATACAAGGAGTGTACTTAGTAGTACTAAATGTACACAATGTAAAAAACATAGATCCAGGTTTTCTTAGACCTGGGGGCCGGGGAACCATCGAAAAAAAGTAGAGTTACCAAGCATAGGGCAAGGAGAAGAATGGTGAAAAAGACGTCACTGTTAAAAGAGCTCATTATGAGTAAGGAGATCCTGGTAATGCCGGGTGCCTTCGACGCACTCTCGGCCAAGATCATAGAGCAGACCGGCTTCAAATGCACTACGCTCGGAGGATACCCGACCTCTGCCGTGCGCCTTGCAAAGCCCGACGTATCATTACTGACCATGACGGAGATGGTTGAGCACACCCGTTATATAGCCGATGCCGTCGATATCCCTTTGCTTGTCGATGGTGATACGGGTCACGGGAACGTCACCAACGTTATCAGGACTGTCAGACAGTTCGAAGAGGCGGGGGCGGCCGGTCTTTTCCTTGAAGACCAGGTCTTTCCAAAACGGTGCGGCCATATGGAGGGTAAACAGGTCATCCCCACAGATGAGATGGTCGCAAAGCTGAAAGCTGCTGTCGATACCCGCGCTGATCAGGACTTTATCATCATGGCAAGAACCGACGCGCTCGCGGTATACGGTATAGATGAAGCCATAGAGCGCGGCAACCGTTACCGGGAGGCAGGGGCTGACCTCATCTTTATTGAGGCGCCGCCATCCGTTGAAGACATGAGAAGGATCAACAGGGAAGTGAACGCCCCGACCTCTGCCAATATGGTAGAGGGTGGAAAGACGCCGATCATGTCGGCCAAAGAGCTCGAAGAGATCGGCTATGCCGTGGCAACATTTCCCCTCTCGGCCCTCTATGCAATGGCGTGGGCGGTCCGCTGGGTAATGGGTGAACTCTCCGGCGCAGGAACAACGAAGGGATGTTTTGAAAGGATGACGCTCTTCAACGAATTTAATCAGATAGTCGGTCTTCGGGGGATCCGGGACATAGAGACCCATTATTACCAGGATCTTCTCGGTAAAAAAGAAGGCGTCATGAAGGGAGGGTTCAACCATGCATGAAGAGGACAATGTCGGCGAAAAGACGAGAGAGGGCGAGGGTGCATCCGCTGATGTAAAGCAGGGCATTCTGTCGCTTACGCTCAATAAGCTCGGGATTATCGGGTCCATGATCTTTGTATGTGTCGCAGTCATGGTCGCAATTGAGGTCACCGCAAGGTACATCTTTAAATCCCCGACCTCCTGGGTAAGCGAGATGACAAATTATTTTACCATCGCCGCCTCTTTCCTCCTCTTCCCTTATACACTAAAGGAAAAGGGGCACACAAGGGTAGATTTCATTACGGCAACTCTCTCAAAGAGTTCAGAATATCTCCTTGAATTATTCACCACCTGTCTTGGGATCCTCTTTGCCTTTGTGCTCACGTGGTTTGGAGCAAAAATGGTGCTGGCATCGTATTCAATGGGTGAGGTGTCCCAGGTTCTTCAGCTGCCTCTCTGGGTCGTGCAGATCTTCGTTCCCCTGGGAAGTTTCCTGATGCTCCTGCAATTGTTGAAGTTCCTCATAGATAATACGACCGCGGTGATCAAAAAGGGTTCCTCAATGTTTCCGGAAGGCCTGACGGCGCGGTCGTTCATCGGCAGCGCAATATTCGTATTCGGCCTGGCGTTAAGCCTTGCCCTTCTTCCCTGTTTCCCAAAGCTCGGTCTCAGCCTGCTCTTCTTTGCCCTCCTGTTCAACGGCATGCCGGTTTCCTTTGCCATGGGCCTCTATGGAGTGTTCGGGTTTTACATACTGCTGGGCGGGTCGAACGCAGTGATGCAGGCCCCTATGATCGCTTACAATACCATTGACAGCATAGTCATTGTTGCCTTCCCTCTTTTTCTCCTCTCCGGGACGATCCTCCAGGCCGGGAACGTAGGCCCCAGGATCTTCCACTTTGCCTATGCCCTGGCCCGCCACCTGCCGGGCGGTATAGGTATAGCGGCGATCCTCTTCTGCGGGATCTTCGCTGCCATGACGGGATCGAGCGTTGCCGTGGCCGCCGCGGTCAGTGTTATAGCCCTTCCGGAGATGCTCAAGCGTGGTTACAGCAAGACCGTTTCCATCGGCCTCCTTGCTGCCGGGGGGACCCTCGGCATCCTGTTTCCTCCCAGCCTTGCCCTTATCATGTATTCAGCCATATCCTTTGAATCGCTCGGACAGCTCTTTCTCGCGGCGCTTATTCCCGGGATCATCCTGGTCCTCTTCTTCTGCGGATACATGGTCGTAGTTGGCCTGAGGGACAAGAACATCCAGAGGGATAAGAGGGCCAGCCTGTCCGAAATCTGGCAGGCAACGAGGGAGAGTATCGGAGGCCTGATCGTCATCTTCATTATTATGGGCGGCATATACACAGGCCTGTTTACGCCTACCGAGGCAGGCGCAGTGGCCGTCCTTTACAGCATCTTTCTGACAACCGTCTGGTATAAAACCTTGTCTCTGAGGGAATTGGTAAACTGTATCCTCAAGGCGGGCAAACTAAGCTCGATGATTATCCTTATCATCGTTGCTGCCAACATAACGGGGAATCTCGTCACCATGAGCGAGATAACACAGGATCTGCTTTCGCTCATCAAATCCATGTCTTTCCCTCCCTGGCTCTACATCGGCTGTATCCTGATATTGCTCATTATTCTTGGCGGTCCCCTTGAAGCTGTCTCGATCATGGTTATAACCGTCCCCATACTTTATCCTGTTATAAAGGCCCTCGGATTCGACGGGCTCTGGTTCGGCATTATCCAGGTGGTTACCGGTGAGCTTGCCCTGATCTCTCCGCCCGAGGGGATCAATCTGTTCATTCTCCAGGAAGTCGGTAAATCAACGGCAGCCGAGGTTTCCAGGGGAGTCATTCCCTTCCTCGTGCTTATGGTGATCTTTCTGTTGCTTATATCAGTGTTTCCCGGCCTGACTACCTGGCTTCCGACAATACTTAAATGAGGTATACAGGTGAGACGGCAAAAATTAATATCAAGGAGGTTTTTATGAGACGGGTACTATTAGTGGCATTACTTTTTGTTTTTACTGCCGGATGCTTGATCTGCGGCACAGTATCAGCGGCATCTGTGGTGATGAAGGTGAGCATGTCGACACCGGAAAACCACTTTCTCACAAAGCAGTACGCAGAATGGTGCAGGCTGATCGAGGAGAACTCAAAAGGGGAAATCAAGGTGCGGCTCTACCACTCGGCCCAGTTGTTCCGGGACAACGAGGTGGTCAAGGCGATCCAGACAGGTGCTGTTGAAGCCGGATGTGCCTATGCAATGTATATGCAGAATCAGCTCGTGCCCGCAATGAAGGTCCTTCAGATGCCCTTCCTTTTCCACAACCTTGACGAGGCATTGAAGGTGCTCCATTCAGAAGTCGGGGAAGATTTTAAGAAGGCTGCGGAGAAGAAGGGGGTGAAGCTTCTCGGTATCGTGTCCTTTCCTTCACCGGACGGAGAGGGGCTGGTAACCATTAAACCTGCCAAGGTCCCGGCGGATGTAAAAGGCATGGTACTTCGGACAATAGGACCGGAGTTGTCTGAAATGATGAAGAAATGGGGTGCCGGACCCTCGTTCCTGACCGGGGCAGAGGTATACATGGCCCTGCAGCGGGGCACACTCCAGGGATCGATAGCTTCGGTGACCACCATGGTGGAACGTAAGTTCTACGAAGTGGCACCCTATATGGTAATGCTTCCGTACGCTTCCGTTCAGACCTACCTGGCAGTCAACAAGGGCTTTTTTGATCGCCTTTCACCTGCACAGCAGAAGGCAATTATCGATGCGAGCATAACGGTCGACAAGAATAACTACAACAGTGCAATAACCGCAATGAAACATGACCTGGAGGAGGGGAAGAAGAAGGCGAAGATATACTTCCCGACCGCGGCTGAACTCGCAAAATGGGAGGAAGGATGCGAGGACGTGTGGAAGCAGACGGCACAAAGCAACAAAGATGTCGCCGAAGTGCTGACCAAGGTCCGCGCGTTTCTCAAACGTTAAGGTTAAAAGTTAAAAGAGAAAGAGTACGGCATGCTTAGGCAAATCCTAAGCATGCCGTTTTAAAAGTCTTTGCCACAGTTTTTTGTATTCAACAAGTTTGTCCTTCACGTTGTAGCGTGCGATAATGTCGCGCCGTGCCGCTTCTCCCAGACGGTGCATCCGACCGGGATCGTTGAATACCTCGTCCACACGATCAGCGATCTGCTGATACGAAAAGAAATCACATAATAATCCGTTCCGGTAATCTTCAATGACCTCTTCAACAGGAGGGGTTGCCGAACCTATAATGACGCACTGAGCGGCCATTGCCTCTATCATCGACCACGAGAGGACGAAAGGGACAGTGAGGTAGACATGGGCGGAAGAGATCTGCAGGGTCTTGAGGTGGGTTTCATAAGGGACAAGGCCCATGAAATGGACACGTTTTTTATCGATCGCCGCTTCTTTGAGCAACTTCTCCCGGTAACTTAGGCCGTCAGGCAATCTTTTGCCGTATCGCGGCTCATCGCCACCGGTGATAACGATATGACACTGCGGCCGGCGCCGGCATATCTCTTCTGCCGCCTTCATGAAGATATGGAATCCCCTGTAAGGTTCAAGTCCCCGCGCAGTGTAGGTAACGACTTCCATGTCCCTTGTCAGCACGGTGCCATCAGGAAGCGTAAGGCGTTGCAGGGGATCCGGTCTTACCGTCTCCGTATCGACGCCTTCATGGATGATCGCTATCTTCCGGTGAAATTCGGGAGGGTAAAGGTTTCGCTGCCAACGCGTTGGACTCACGCCGCCATCGATCGAGACAAGGCTTGCGAGCTGGGTCATGTTCCACGTGCGTACCCGCATGCGGTCGTCGATCGTGGCCGGAAACTCAGGATCGAAGCCGACATCCGCTCCATTCCCGTGATAATAGAACTCGCAGTGCCCAACGAGCGGGACATCGGGAAAGACATCCTTAAAATAGAGCACCTCGCCCCAGCCGATGTGGGCAAAGGCTACGTCAGGCTTAAAACCTTTCTTCCTGAGATCGACAAGGCAGCGGGCTACGCCCTGACCGTTCAATACGGCAGCCTCCACCCTGGCAAGATAATGATGATTATTTTTTGCAGGTTTGCGGTGGGGTTTGTAAACGCTCTTGAGCACCCCTGATAACTGTTGATCCCCGATACCCGGTGCCTGGGGCTGGCAGATGCCGACTACCCTGTTATCCGCCAGGGAGGCAAAATACCTCGCAAGGTGTCTGAACTGCCCGGGAAAATTCTGATGGATAAAGAGAACGTTCAAATATGGAAGGGTATCCTTAAGTAAATGTTGCGGCTATCGTAAAACTATAGTCTCCCCGGTACGGAATAATCGTACAGGATACCGTCCTTTATGGTGCAGAAATAGAGATTGTACAGGGTGTCGATATCCTCCGTTACGATCTCTTCAACGAAGATAATCTGTCTGTTCCTTTGGAGCAGGTTTGCCTCACGCCTGTCTACCCATCTTTTTTCGCCGTTTTTTAAACAGACATTCAGCATTGAAACCTCTTCATCCTGATCAGGATATTTTTTGTAAATGTTCAGCATAACCTCTTCCCCCTTAGTGATATATTCTTTTGAAAATGTTTTATATAGCATCCCCCTCTCCTGGGTTGGAGACTGTTTTGTTATCGCACGGAGACTGTTTTTTGTTATCATGGTGGGATTTTACATAGCGATTTATGGCATGAAAAGAAAAATGTTCCCAATTGGCCATTAAAAGTGACGAAACGAACAAAAGGACAAAACATATCCTGTGCCCTATCTTTTCATCAGAATAAATAAGAAACCGGAGCTTATGGGGTAACATGATGTTGCTTGCTCCGGTTATGGTGGGATGAAGAGAATAAAGATTTGTTGTGTAGACTATCTTAATAGAGAATATTTAAAGGGCACAAATAAAATGGGCTAAAGTAACCAAAAAAAGTGTCGATTCTGACATGGGGCTATTCAGATATGTTTGATTTAGGATTTATTTTCTATAATGAAGGCGGCCACAAGTTCCTTGAACCGCTGATACCCGGTCCTGCCCAGATAAAAAGGGGTTGCAATGCCTGTCAGAAAGACCTCCGCCCCCCGGGACCGTATTGTCCACGACTGGACGTGATAGCGGTTGATCATGAGGGAACGGTCGAGGACGACAAAGACGTCTTTCGGGAGGCGCTTCTCCCAATCTCTCAGCGAAGCCCGTACCATGTATCGCAAGCCGTCGACGTCCATGATGTTCGTATAGTTTTTGTCGGCAGTGATGGCGGCGATCTTCGCCACGGAAAGGAAAAGGTTTTTCTTTCCCGTGTTCAGGAATACCCGGTCTGAATGGGAGAGCATCCCTCCCATCTCTCCAGGCACATGGGTCTTTGACCTCACCCGCTTCAGCGACTCCTCCAGCCGCTGGGGATCAACGGGCTTTACTAAGTAGTCGAGGGCGTTCACTTC
>MVRS01000184.1 GCA_002067975.1 Syntrophorhabdus sp. PtaU1.Bin058 | reverse complement strand
CACATAATTTCGACGGCATCGACCCCGGCCTTTACACACCTCTCTGCGGCCCGCGCGAACTTATCCTGGATCTCCCATATCTCTTTCTTTGTTAGTTCTTTCGATATCTGGTTCGGCACTTCAATTGCCGGGATTTGCGATGGTGCAACAGGGACCTCGTCCACCTGGACATGACAGAGGCTGTGTATCCCGGGATGGCTGATCTGAACCATGAATTTGGAATCGTGCTTATGGCATATTTCAGTGAGTTCCTTCAACCCGGGGATGATGTCGTCTGTCCATAATGCAAAGTTATTTGCAGGGAAATAGTCAGCCTTCTCGTCCACGCTTGAGGTAACGAGACCGACGAGGGCTGCACCGCCGCAAGCCTTTTCCTCGTAATAGGCCTTTGCCCGGTCAGTGACCATAAAGGTTACCGGATCGGCGACTTGAGATCCATTGGGTGCGCTCACAATCCGGTTTTTGAGAATGAGCGATCCCAACTTGATTGGTGTAAAAAGGTGTTTATACTCTGCCATAGCCCGAACCCTCCTTAATTTTTTAATGTAAGCCTCTCGGGGACAGTAACCGCTCACCTATAAGCAGGTAATTTTAATTACCAATTGCGGCTTATCAGGCTTAACCCCTTACTGTTCCTTACTTTCATGACAGAAATATATTGAACGACCGATAAATTGTCAAGAAAAAAAATATCGATCGATCGATACATAACCCGGTTAAAGGGTTATATCCCATACCGGCTTAAGAAGGAGTTATGTCTTTTTCGGGCAGGATGGAGCGAGAACCCCATGCATTATAAAAGTGACTATTTCCTCTATGATTTGATCAACACTCAGGGGTCCTCCCGGTCGAAACCACAGGAGGTACCAGTTGATGACGCCCAGGATGTTGAGGGCAAGCACCGTCATGCTGCTGTATTGTACGCGTCCTGTTGCCTGGATCCGTTGGAGTTCACTGCGGTACAGGTCCAGGATCTGACGCTGGATATGATTATTTATCTTGGTTGCTTCAGATGGTATATGCTCTTCATCGGTAAAGAATATCCGCGCCTCTTTTACAGATCCGGTACATTGGCGAAGATGGGTTCGTATCAGAAGCTCAAGACGTTCCAGCGGGTCCATTTCGAGCACCGCAACCTCCCGGAGGCTGTTGATGAGCCGCGCCCCGGCCTCATTGAGGATGGCCGTGAAGAGCGCCTCTTTGCTCCCAAAATAGTGGTAAATGGTAGAGATGCTCATGCCCATGACACATGAGATGTCGCGGATGGACGTCCCTTTGTAGCCGCTGGCGGAAAAGAGTTCAATGGCGATGGAAAGCAGTCTTTCGCGGGTGTCGAGATTGTTCGTCATTAATTTTACCTTGAACCTCCAAACAGAGTATGAACATAACAATAAATCCTCGGCGTAGTCAATATGGCAACTCTTAGATACATTATCAACGGGGCCTTGCAGCGTTGCGGGATAGGACAGATAAGAGGGTGCAGTATCACTGCCGGTCCATGAGGCGGAATGAAAGCCCGTGCCCGGTTTCGTGACGCTCCACAAGTCCTTCGTCTTCAAAGGTCTCCAGGTATCCGATCACTTCGGAAAGGGCCAGCAAAAGCTGGTCAGGAGGTAATCCGGGAAAAAGGCGCAGGATTATCTGAAAAGGCGTGGCGGCGCCGGTCGAAAGGATATGCCGGATCTGTTTTTTTCTGCGGGTCATAAAACGAAGAAGCTCTGTAATCCTTTCAGAAGGCCTGTATATGGGTTCCCCATGGCCCGGAAAGGCAACTTTAAGCTTCATCCCCCTCACATTTTCCAGGGAGCGGGCATGGCTGGTCACGCTGCGGTAGCCCTGGGGGACGACCCAGGGGCGCTGCAAGAGGGGGTTTGAAGATATGTCCTTCAGGAGAAAGTCCCCGGTGAATGCTATTTTCCTGTCCGGTTCCCAGAAAAGCATACAGTGAGGAGTATGCCCGGGAACGTGAACCGCCCTCAGATTCATTGACGACAGCCGGAATTCGTCCCCGTTTTTCAGAAGTCTGGTAGGCACCACCCTGCATGCGAACCCCTTGAGCCAATCGAAAAATCGGGTGGTTTGCCCCAGGAGTTCCTCCGGGATACCTGATTTTCTGAGCAGTGATTCGAAGAAGCGATTTGTATCAAGAAAGTCCTCTTCATATTCTTCCAGGGCTTGTGCCGCGGTCTCGTGTATCCATATTTCAACCCCTCCCTTCTCGGCAATGTCCCGTGCTGAGCCAAAGTGGTCGATGTGCGGGTGGGTGATAATGATCCGCCTGATCTCTGCAAGGGAGGAGCCCACTGCATTCAATCTTTTTTCCAACGTTTTCATGAAGTAGTCACCCATGGGCGGCACGTCGAGCAGGGTGGGAATCGGTTCAGGGAAAAAGTAACTATTGACGCTTGCCACAGGAAACGGCAAGGGTATCTTCAGTTGATGTACCCCATAATTTTCCTTCATTCGTTCACCGACTTTTCTTAACTTACAGCCTCTAACGTGTCAAGGACTTTCACCCTTGGGCTCGCTTCGGTGTCCGGGTGGTTCTGTTGAAAGGAACGAAAATACTGAGAAATTATCGTCAATAATTTTTTTAAAAATTTGTTTGACAAGAAATGGGCTATTTTGTATTCTTAATTGAGCGATCGACCAATTTTGTGGCATAAATGATTATTTGGTAGCGTTTTATGAGCGACATACTTATTGGAAATATTGAGCAATTAGTCAATTAAAGGGGTTTTGGAAGCAAAAAAAAGGTGATTATGGGAGGAGGAAATGGGTTACACAATTGACATTGACACCGGCGGAACCTTCACGGATGGTTTTTTCGTCAAGGGCGCTCGTGTCGAAACGGTGAAGGTACCAACAACACATCATGACCTCACGGTCTGTTTTCTCGAATGCATCAAAGCAGGGGCCGGTCAGTTCGGGGTCTCACTGGAGGATATATTGACGGAGACGGAAGTAATACGTTTTTCCTCCACAATCGGGACGAACACGCTGATTGAGAGAAACGGGACAAAGATCGGACTTATGCTGAGCAGGGGGGAAGACAAGGGACTCCAGGTTGTAAACGAGGAAGAGGAGTCTCCCCTCGTATATCCGGAGATGGTCAGGATCCTGGGAGGGCAGATAGGGAAAAACGGGGAAGAGGTTGAAGGGCTGAAAAGAGATGAGGTGCTGAGAGCGGGTCAGGAACTGCTCGACCTCGGTGCACGTTGTCTCGTTGTCTCCCTCAAAAACTCCGTCTTTAATCCCGTGCATGAGCGACAGGTCCGTACCTGGCTCAAGGGGGAGTATCCAAGGGACTATCTCGGATCGGTGCCTGTTTTTCTATCCTCTGATACCACGAATCTGCCGGGTGATCAGGAAAGGATAAATACTGCGGTTGTCAACGCCTATATACACGCAAGACTCGTAAAGTTCCTTTACAAGGCCGGTGAGGACCTGAGAAAGAGGTTTTTTACCAGGCCCCTGCTTATCGTTCATGCAACAGGCGGGGTTGCAAGGGTGGCAAACACAAAAGCGATCAACACCTATAATTCCGGACCTGCTGCCGGCTTAATGGGTGTGATGTCGCTGGGAAAACTTTACGGAACAAAGCACTTGGTCTCAGGGGACATGGGTGGAACTTCCTTTGATATCGGCGTAGTGAGAAACGGTCAGCCAAATTTCACGTTGCGGCCGAACGTCGAAGGTCTGGACCTCAGTGTCCCGATGGTTGCCATACGACCTATCGGGGCAGGCGGCGGCTCAATCGCTACGGTAAGAAAGGGTGAACTCCAGGTGGGCCCGCAGTCTGCCGGTGCCCTTCCCGGACCGGCTTGCTTCAATCTGGGCGGCACACAGGCAACCGTCACGGATGCAGATGTGGCGCTTGGATACATTGACCCCGGCTATTACCTGGGGGGCAAGATGCAGCTGGACGGCTCCAGGGCTATTGAAGTAATAGAGGCGAAGGTGGCCTCCCAGTTGCGTTGCGAGATGCTTGAGGCGGCACTTGCCATAAGGGACAAGGTGGATGCCAATATGGGTACTGCATTAAAAGAGGTCATCGAAGCAACGGGATCCAGCTTCAAGCCTGCCCTTGTCATATACGGCGGTGCAGGTTCTGCTCACTGTTGCGGGCTTGCAAAATATGCCGGCATCAAGAAGATAATAGCGCCTTTGTACGCTTCAGTCTTCTCGGCATGTTCCCTGTCCAGCATGGATATCTGGCATATCTATTCCCGGCGCCTGGGCATGTGGCTCAAGAAAGACGGCCGCATGGCGATCGATCATGACAGAACAGAAAGCTTAGTCAGATCGATGTATGCCGAGGCTGCGAGGGATATGCGCGGCGAGGGCTTCAGGGAGGACCAGGTGCTGAACCACGTGGAGTTTTTCCTGAGCAGGGGCGGCGACGTGCCCGAGGGCCGCGTGATCGTTAACGGCAAAGACTGGTCGGGAACGCTCGATAATGCGCTCAAGAAGCAGACCCCGAAAATCTATGAAGCCCCCGACATCTATGGACCCCTGGTATTTATGCATGCTACTGCACAGATCCCTCATTACGAGACCAGCCGGTTCGACTTAGCCGGCAGAGAACCCTCAAAGGCTTTTATCGGGACACGACCGGTATGCTGGGAGAAGGGAACAGGCATGGTTGAAACACCTATATACAACAGGTCAAATCTATTGCCCGGCAATGTAGTCGAAGGTCCGGCAATCGTTGAAGCGCTCGATACAACCTATGTGATTCGTAAGGGTTGGACATACAGGGTGGACGAGTATCTCAACGGTATATTCGAGGAGGTGTGATTATGAAGATAAGGATCACCGAAGCGCTTGATCTGGATCTGGCAACAGAAAAATGGTGTTGTAATCGCTGCGGCAAAGAGTTGATCCCTGCCCGGGAGAATTACAAGAAAGGGTGCTTGGTGAGGGAGCGGATGCCCATGGAGGTGCACAATCCTCTTATTGAGAACTCACCTTTTTCCTTTGCACCGGACCCTGAATGGTGCCGGATAATCGAATTCTATTGCCCGCAATGCGGCCTTATGATCGATAACGAATATTTGCCGCCGGGACATCCGGTTACTCACGACATAGAGCTTGACATCGATGGCATAAAGCGGCGGTATGGGATTGACGACGCCAAAGCCAAAACAAAAGACAAAACAAAAAAAATGGGGATTATGTAGGAGGAGATATGGGTTACACAGTCGATGTAGATATTGGCGGGACATTTACTGATTTTTGTGGTGCGCAACGTGGGGGGCAGATCACGCTGACAAAAACTCCGACAACTCATTACGATCTGTCGGTGGGGTTTCTAAGGGGACTGAAGGAACTTGCCAAAAGCTTCAACACACCGCTCAAGAAATTTCTGTCCGAATGTGATGCCATACACTATTGCACGACGCTGGGCACCAATGCACTCATCGAGCGGACAGGGCCCAAACTTGGAATTATTACAACAGCCGGATTCGAAGACACCGTTGCAATCGGGCGCGCCCGTTCCTGGGCGGATGGTATATCGGGAATGGAAAATAAGGACCTTGCGCGAATTATGAAACCGATCCCGTTGGTTCCAAGGGACATGATTGTCGGGGTGCATGAGCGAATAGACTCGTCCGGAAATGTAGTGTTGCCTATCAGGAAGGACGATGTCCTCGAGAAGCTTCAGTACCTCGTCGAGAAAGGGGCTATGGGTTATATTATCTGCCTGATATCATCCTACTATAATCCCAGCCACGAGATGATGATCAAGGAGATTATCGAGGAGGAGTATCCGGAGGACTATCTCGGCAGCATGCCGGTTTTTCTTTCTCATAACATATCGCCGAAGATGGGCGAGTATACCAGGTTCACCTCTGCCGTCGTGAATGCATACATACACAGTGTCATGGCAGAGGAACTGTCCCGCCTTATCTGGGAGTTAAAAGACAATGGGTATGCCCGCCCGTTGATACTGGTCCAGAACGTTGGCGGGATGAAGAAGGTAACGCGGACGAGGGCTATCCTTACTTACAACGCCGGTCCTGTTTCGGGCCTTTACGGAAGCCGTTATCTCGGCGACCTTTATGGAATGAAGAATATCATTTTTACGGATATGGGAGGGACGTCCTATGACATCGGGATTGTTTCTGACGGTCAGATCCGGACATACGACTTTATCCCGGTCATCGATAGATGGCGCACGAACATCCCCGCCATAGAGGTGAAATCGATAGGGGCGGGCGGCGGTTCCATCGCATGGATAAACCGGCTGTTCGGCAACAGGCTCGAGGTCGGCCCTCAATCGGCGGGATCAATGCCGGGCCCTGCCTGTTATGATCAGGGGGGAACGGAACCGACGGTAACAGACGCCGATCTGATATTAGGCTACCTGAATCCGGATAACTACCTTGGCGGTAAAATGAAGCTCAAGAGGGACCTCGCCGAAAAGGCCATCAGGGAAAAGATCGCGGAACCTCTCGGCATTGACGTGATGGAGGCTGCAGTACGTATTCGCCGGATAATAGATGCGAAGATGGGACAGGAAGTCTTCAATGAGGTTGTTTTAAAGGGCTACGATCCGAGAGAGTTTGTCGTTTTTGCCTGCGGTGGTGCCGGACCCTCACATGCGCTTGATATCGCACCGTACATGGAAGTAAAGAAGGTTGTGGTGTCGCCCTTCTCGCCTGTTTTCGGGGCATTCGGCGCTTCAACGATAGATATCATGCAGGTCTTCGACCGGTCGCGGATGATAAAGCTCTTTCAATATGCTACCCAGGCCTACACGGAAGACTATGAAACCTTTAACGGCATCGTGAAGGAACTGAGTGATCTGGCGCTGAGAGACCTCCAGATGGAAGGATATCAACCGGAGGAGGTAAAGTTCGCGCTCGAATTAGAGATGCGCTACGGGATGCAGTACAACTTCACCAAGGTTGAGTCACCCCACCTGGAGCTTCATTCAACCCAGGATGTTATGGACATCTGCAGATGTTTTGAGGAGACCTACGCCCAGGTTTATACTCCGGAGGCCGCGTTTCCACAGGGCGGCATCAATATTGAGAATTTTTTCCTCAAGGCCTCGGTGCCCAGTAAACACGTTGAGTTAATGGCTCGTGAACTGTCCGGCGAAACGCCGGGTCCGGATGCCCTCAAGGGGACCAGGACGGTCTATTTTGTGAACGCAAGTAAGTCCCTTGAGACCCCAATATACGCCTTTGAGATGCTTCAACCTGGAAACGTGATCTTCGGTCCTGCGGTCATCGAGGCTGAAGATACTACCTGTGTCATTAATCCGGGATGGCGGTTTGTTATGGACCAGTACCGCCAGTGTCTGCTTGAGCAGGTTGAA
Organism: Syntrophorhabdus sp. PtaU1.Bin058; assembly: GCA_002067975.1. Classification (GTDB taxonomy): domain Bacteria; phylum Desulfobacterota; class Syntrophorhabdia; order Syntrophorhabdales; family Syntrophorhabdaceae; genus UBA5609. The sequence continues at coordinate 2,236 of MVRS01000184.1, read as the reverse complement.
CATAAAACCGCAGCATTATAAGGAGGGGACATGAGCAATATCACATACGGAAGAGACTTTGAGGTGGTTCAAAGACTAAAACCGGAGCCGATCACCCCTGAGGAGGCACGGGCCATGGAAAATCTGGACCCGACGGATTTTGAGATCTTTAACCACAAAATGAACATGATAGGGTTAGAGGGCAAGGAAACGACCCAGAAACTGGGAGCGAGTGCGGGGATGCGTTGGGGCGACGTGGCGTTTGGCATCTACACGGCTCAGGGAGATCTCGCGATCTGCGCTACCGGTATCTGGTTTCATGCAGCGTTGGGCCAGATCCCTGTCAAATATATAGTAAAGCATTGGACCGGGGATCCATCGGTGGGGGTAAAGGAAGGCGATTCCTTTTTCTTCAACGATCCCTTCTATTGTGGCGTCCATGGTGCGGATATGGGGCTTGCCGTTCCCGTGTTCTACAAGGATAAACTCATATGTTTTACCGGGGCGATTGTGCATTCCGGTGAAAACGGCGCCACTGAACCTGGTGGTAACCCGTCCACATCGAGGTCAAGGTACGATGAAGGTTTTCTTCTCCCGCCCCTGAAGATTGGCGAAGGTTATGCGCTTAAAGAAGACATAATGACTATGTTGACAAATTTTGTGCGGGACCCAAGAACCCTTGTTCTCGACATAAAGGCGCGCCTCGCGGCCTGCAGAATAGCGCAGAGAAGAATTCTCGACGTGGTTGGGAAAAAGGGAGTTGACTTCTTTCTCGGGGGACTGAGGAAGGTCATGGTTGAGACGGCCAGTGCAGCGAAAAAGAAGGTGATGGAGCTGCCTGACGGGACATTCCGGCACCCTGTCTTCATGGACACTGTGGGACCTGAATCGAGCCTCATAAAATTAAATGTTGAAGTAGAAAAGAAAGGCGATACCCTTAAGCTCAATTTCAAGGATACATCGCCGATGATCCCCGACAGGCCCATGAACACCTATTTTCAGGGTATTATCGGTCTGACCATGGTATATCTTTGCGGATGGTTCTTTCATAATCTTCCGGCAAACAATGCGCTTCTTGAAGTGCTGGAGTGGGAATTCCCGCCTGATGCATTGGTGAATGCCTCGGGTGATACGCCGACGGCCAATGCCCCTTTCCCGCAGGTTGCCGTCTGCCAGTCCATGTTTCATATCGGCGCAAAATTGACATACAACTATGACCATTTGAGGGCCGTGGCGCCATGGTATCACGGCTTCGGTTTTGGTGTATACGGCGGGTTCAACCAGTGGGGTGAGCCCTTTGCCGACATAACGGGAGAGATGAATGCAACAGGCGCCGGCGCAAGGCCCGATGCAGACGGTCTGGACGTGGCCGGTTCTTTCTTCGCCACCATGAGCGACTGCAGCGACGTGGAGACCACCGAAGCGGACAAACCATTTGTCTATCTTTTCCGGAATTTCTTTCAAAATCACGGTCCGGGCAAGTACCGGGGCGGCAACGGCACCGGGTACGGGATAGTCGTCCATAAAGTGCCGTGGATCGGGATAGGGACGCTCGGGTACGGGTCGAAATTCCCGGCCTCTGTGGGTATATTCGGAGGTTATGCCGCATCGACCAGTTCAGTCCAGTTTCTGAGAGGCTCAAACATTAAGGAGCTCCAGGCTACGAACGGCGAGGCGATCCCTTCGAACATGCTTGAGCTGTATACCAACAAACCGCTTGAAGGGCAGAGGAATATGACCCAGATAACTACTCCTGTAGGTCCAATGATGGAGGGAGACGCAGTGTTTATCGCCGCCGGAGGGGGAGCGGGTTACGGAGATGTGCTGGAGAGAGATCCTGCGCTCGTTGTAGAGGATCTGAGACTGTCGCTTATTACACAATGGCAGGCGAAAAACGTATACAGGGTAGTGTACGATGAAAAGACACTGCGCGTTGACGAGGAAGCAACAAAAGAACTGAGAGAGGCAGAGAAACGGGAACGGCTTACCAGGGGAGTTCCGTATGAAGACTTCGAGAAGGAGTGGCTTGGGAAAAGACCTTCTCAGGATATCCTCAAATATTATGGTGCCTATCCGAACCCCTCGAAGGCATAGCAGGCATTGGAACGACAAGGCTGATGGCGGCAAAGACGATATTATGGTTAGCGAGGAAGTATACGAAGGACCGTGCAACGCAATGCAGGCAAAAAAAGACAATGCACCCTGCGTTACAAGGGGGAATTTTATGAAAAACTATAACAAACGGGAGGAGGAACGG
>MVRS01000183.1 GCA_002067975.1 Syntrophorhabdus sp. PtaU1.Bin058 | reverse complement strand
TAAAAGACCCATTTCAGCTCTGCGCTTACGATGTTCACCGATCCGCTGTAGGTGCCCAGCAGTCCCCCTCGCCGGTTATCCTCCGGGTCGGCGGTTGATTTGGTGATCTTCGTATCGTTGATAAAGAGGTGCGCGCAGGCGACATTGAGCGTCAATGCATCGGTGAATCCGTACCCTGCGCCGAAGGAGAGCCATAAACGGTCCGCGTCGGGGATCCTCGCCGTCCTCCTCCGATCGCTGGGAACAGGGGACTGATCGTAGGCAGCCCCTGCACGGAAAGTCCAGGCCTTGTCCGGGGTGAAGGTCGCGCCCAGCGAATAACGAAACACCTCCTTCCATTCCGTCGTTACAACAGAATCCGTGCGTCCGTTATCAAAGCGGATACGCAGTTCGTTGAAGGTGCTCCAGTTCGTCCAGGTAACATCGCCCATGATCGACCATTTTGGATTGAAGCTGTGGAAGAAGCTCACCGAAAGGGAATCGGGTGTAGTGAGGTGTGCGCTGATATCGTCGTTCTTGAAGTTCGGCAAAGCGGCCAGCGCAGCGGGGACATTGTAAAATTTTGCGTTTCCCTCGAGGGTGTATCTGACCTTCGAGCGATATGCCGCCCCGACCCTCGTATCTTTTGTAAACTCATAGAGGAGCCCCACGTTCCATCCGGCGCCCCATGCATCGCCTTTGAGCTTTACATAGCCGTCGGCGTTCTGTGCCGACCCTATGAAGGACCCGAAATCGACGGCGTTGGTCAGTATCGCATTGACGTAGCCGATATTCACGCCCCCGCCGATACTGAACTGCTCGTTGACCCGGTAGGCGACGGAAGGGTTGATATTGATATTGTTCAGGTCCGATTCGATGGCGTGGTATCTGCCGACCCACCTGTTGTCATATTTGGTGGCCAGACCGAAAGGGGCATTTATGCCTATGCCGACGGCAAGCCGGTCGATCTTCTGAACATAGTAAAGGTTCGGAGTGACCTTTGCGACACCGGCGTCCCCACCGTTGTTGCCGCGAAGTGAAGGGTCAGTGCGGTGGGTTGAGCCTTCATTCTTGAATGTAAAATTCGGTACTATAAGGTTCGCTGCGGCAATGGATTGCGTCGGGATCTTTGTCATGCCGGCAGGGTTGAAGAAAACCGTTGTAGCGTCCTGTGCAGAGGCAGAGCCTCCCGCGAAGGAGTTCCCCAGGCCGCTTACGCCCTGTTCGATGAGGGCAAAGCCCGCCCCGGATGCCGACCCTGTTGATAAAATCATCAGGCAGAATACACCAATAAATACAGACCTGATTGTCTTGAAATCCATTTATCCTCCCTTTAAAAACGTTTTTATTCAATAAAAGGCATGACCTGCTTACCGGTCATCTTCAGGAACGACAAGCCGAGCCCTCCCGGACCGACATGAGATGCTATCACGCCGCCGATCTTGCCCCGGTAAACAAGGGAAAGGCCGGGGATCTTCAAAAACCTCTCTACAAGTTCCGTCATGACGCTGTCGTTCCCCATGTCTGCCGCCGACAGCAGGATCTGCGAATGTTCGTCTGCTCCTTTTCCCACGAGTTCCACGAACCTGTCCAGCAACCTCCCGGTCGTGCGTATCTTCTCGACGGGCCGAACCTCTCCTTCCACGAGGTGCAAAAGAGGTTTTATCTTCATGAGCGTGCCCAGGAAGGCACGGGCCTTTCCTATCCGGCCTCCCCGCTGCAGATAATCTAAGGAATCGACGGAAAAGTAGGTCTCCACCTTCCGGGCGAGATCCCCGGCAAGGGCTGCCGTGCTCTCAAACGAAGTCCCCTGTGCGGCCTTTTCAGCGCACAGAAGGATGATCAGGCCAAGCCCCATGGAACCCTGGAGGGAATCCACCACCTCTATGCGGGCACCGGGGAAATGATCTTTGGCGAGAAGGGCAGACTGAAAGGTACCGCTCAACCTGGATGACAGATTGACGCAGAGTACAGGCTCCCCCTGCGCCGCAAAGGGGGCAAAGGCGTCGATAAAATCCTGCGGGGACGGCTGTGACGTAGTCGGGAAGTCCGTTGACCTTCTCAGGAGCGAACAGTATTCATCGGGATCGATATCGTAAAAGTCCTTCCAGCTTTTTTCTCCCAGGTGAATGGTCAGGGGCACGATGCCTATATCGTGTTTGTGCACCAGGTCCCGTGGCAGGTCGGCGGTGCTGTCTGTAATGATCTTTATGGCCTTTCCTTTCCTTACTCTATTGAGATGATATATTGTGCATACGGCTGTCCGCCGTAATACAACTCAACCGTTTTGTCCTTAAAACGTTCCTGCACTGCCGATTGCAGGGTCTCCGCGTCCTGTTTTCCGATAGAATCACCGTAGAAGAGGGTGATGATCTCATTCCTGGGGTCGAGCATGGATGCAGCGAGGTCCATAACGGTTTCCTCTACAGAGGCCGAAGAGCACCGGATCTCGCCCCCGTAGATACCGATCGAGTCGCCGGTTTTGACCTCGATCCCCTTTGCGGTGACGTCCCTGGAGGCCTGTGCTACCTCCCCGCTTTTCACGCCCTTCCACGCCCCTTCCATGGTGCCGACGTTTTTCTCAAAGGGGGCGTCATCCATGTAGGCAAACAAGGCCGACAGGCCTTCAGGGGCAGAGGATGTTTTCAAGACCGTGACCTCTTTCGGCGTCATGCCCGCTGCCTGGATCGCTGCGGGATAAACATTTTTATGGTTGGGCAGGATGATCACATTCGGGGATGTCACTGTTTCTATCGCCGACACGATGTCGGAGGTGCTGGGGTTACGGGTTGGACCGCCGTCCACCACCAGCTCGCTGCCGGCGTTGTAGAATATCTCCTTCAAGCCGTCGCCCAGGACAACGGCAACGACGGAGGTGGTTTTTATGTCCTTCGGATCCGTAAAATGCGATGTATGCTGAACGAGCATATCGTCCACCTTGATCGATGAAACCTGGCCCAGGGAAGAGGCGTAGCGCAGGACCTCATCAGGCTGACCGGTATGGATATGGACCCTTGCCAGGCGGGTATCGCCTACGAGTACGATGGAATCGCCCATCCGGCCGAGGTTCTCCTTCATTGCATCCTCCGGGATCCGGCTTCCCTTGAGGATGAACTCCGTACAGTAACGGTAGTTCCAGTGATGCTCCACCGGTTCAACCGTTGCCCCGTTGGGCGTATCTTCATCGTCGATCACCCCGTCGGCCTTCATATCTCCGCGGATCAGGCGCACCATACCCTCCAGGAAATAGAAGAAGCCGAGTCCCCCTGCGTCAACGACGCCGGCCTCCTTAAGCCTGGGGAGGAGAAGCGGGGTCCGTTCCACGGAAGACCACGCTGCCTTGAGCATCTCGTCGAGGAGGATCGCAAGGTCCTGTTCGTTTTTGACAACCCTCTCCGCGGTCTCCGACGTCTCCCGGACTACAGTAAGGATAGTCCCCTCTGCCGGGTGGAGGATGGCCTTGTAGGCCTTCCTGACAGCACAGGAGAAGGCGGAAACAATATCTGCCGCAAAGAGACGTTCCCGTCCCTCTACCCCTTCGGCCATCCCTGCAAGGATCTGTGCTAGGATGATCCCGGAATTGCCCCTGGCCCCCATCAGGGACCCCCAGGCCGCAGCCTTGACGGTCGTTTCCAGGGAGACCTCCTGCAGGGCCTCTATCTCACGGACAGCGGCTATGAGCGTCATGGACATGTTGCTTCCCGTATCTCCGTCCGGTACGGGAAAGACGTTGATCTTGTTCAGGTGGCTGCGGTTGCTGACCACCCAGTCTGCTCCGGCCAGGATGACCTGTTTAAAACGCTTTGCGCCGCAATAGAGAATTGCCATGTATGATTACACCTTTTTTTACTCCGCCCCTGTCTGAATGCGTTGTCCTCCGGCGGGAAGGACTCGTGCCGGATTGCCTTCATTCGTACAGACCGGTATCGCACTGTCTGACCCGAGGCAGAGGTACATATCTTTTTCTGTTTTTCCCTGTTTATCGAAAGATCGGGATTTCCCGGGGGCAGGCTTTCAACAATTGTACCTCATCCCACCTGTCCCCCATAGGGGATTATTGTCTTTCAATATGCGATATTTTGCAACTAAAATAAACCCTTTTGTAATAAATCAATATGTTACATCTCTTCGGACGGAGGGTTTGGTCCCTTTTTCTCCCTGTTGAACCTCCTCACCCTCTCCATGAACTCTTTCAGCTTCCTCTCGTGCCCCCTGTCTTTGGGGTAATAGTATCGTTTGCCTTTCAGCTCCTCCGGCAGGTAGTCCTGCTTAACGAGTGCGTTTTCATAGTCGTGGGGGTAGAGATACCCCTTGCTGTAGCCGAGATCCGCCATAAGCTGTGTGGGGGCATTCCTGATGTGCAGGGGGACAGGGTATTCGGGCAGCTTCCGTGCGTCGCGGCTCGCGGCGCCGTATGCCGCATAGATGGCATTGCTCTTCTCGCAGAGCGACAGGTAGAGGCATGCCTGCGCAACGGCCAGATACCCTTCTGGGGGGCCGATAAACCTGAATGCCTCTGTGGCGGCCATCGCCAGCGACAGGGCATAGGGGTCGGCGTTCCCCACGTCCTCAGAGGCAAAACGTACGATCCTCCGCATGATGTAGAGAGGGTCTTCTCCCCCTTCGATCATTCGCGCAAGCCAGTAGAGTGCGGCGTCGGCATCAGAGCCCCGCATACTTTTGTGGAGGGCGCTTATAAGGTCATAGTGCATCTCGCCTTTTTTATCATAGAGGGCCACCTTCTTCTGGTAGGCCTCTTTGACGATAGCGTGGTCGATGACGGGTTCCTTCTGTCCTGCCTCGCGCACCATCTTGTAGCTGACCTCGAGGAGGTTAAGCGCCCGCCGTGCATCCCCGTCGGCGAGTATGGCGATCTCTTCGATCGTATCATCACTGATCTTTAATCCTGCGGACCTGAGTTCTTTGTCGTCGCTCAGGGCCCGCCTGAGGATCGTTACCAGTCCGTCCTTTGTGAGCGGGTTCAGGGTGAGGACACGCATGCGCGACAGAAGGGGCGAGATGATCTCGAAGGAAGGGTTCTCCGTCGTGGCGCCGATGAGGATGATGTCGCCGTTCTCAACGTGGGGGAGGAACGCATCCTGCTGGAGCTTGTTGAACCGGTGGAACTCGTCGATGAAGAGGATCATCCGCTGGGACTTCGCCTTTTGCATGACCTCCTTGACCTCTTTTATGCCGATGCTCACGGCGCTGAGAGAGACAAAGGGGACCTTCATGTACCTGCCCATGAGCCACCCGAGGGTTGTCTTCCCCACGCCGCTCGGTCCCCAGAGGATCATGGACGGTATATCCTTCTTTGCGATAAGGAGCCGCAGTATCTTGCCCTCGCCGAGGAGGTGCTCCTGCCCGACAAACTCATCGAGCGTCTTCGGCCTCATCCTGTCCGCGAGGGGTTTTCCTGCATCGCCCTTCTGCACGATACTATTGTCAAATAATTCCATGGTATTGAAAGATAATACCAGCTTATGACAGCCCTTTGCAAGGCAAATGGATCGGTTTTTCGGTTGACGGACAGCAAACACTCCACTACAATTGTTTGTAATACGGCACCGGAGGACCTGGATCAGATAGAACGGCAGGCATGACAGAGGCGAACTGCTGACAGCATTCAACCCCTTACGACTTACGCCTCACGACTTACGGGTTCATCGCTGGGCTGTAAAAGGAGGTAACCATGGAAGGAGACCGGATTTCTTATCACGAATCAGTCCGTAAGGTATACGAGAGGATCAAAAAAGACGGGATGAGCAACATCTGGGACCGTTACGAGGCGCAGGGCCTCGGCGCGAGCCCTGACCAGAGATGCCCCTTCTGCCAGGGGGGCGTGCGCTGCGACCTCTGTTCAAACGGCCCGTGCCGCGCCGATGTCGCAAAGGACAAACGCGGGGTCTGCGGGATCACCGGTGACGGGATGGCGATGCGGATGATGCTCCTCAGGAACGTGATGGGTGCCTCGACGTACCACTACCACACGGAGCAGACCCTGAAGACGCTGAGGGCTACGGCCAACGGGAAGACGCCCTTTGCCATCAGAGAGCCGGAAAAGCTCGTGGCCTTTGCCGACCGCTTCGGGATGCCCTCGGTGGTCTCCGACGAAGAGCTTGCAATAATGTTTTGCAATTACTGCGAGGCCGATTTCAACAGGAAATACGACGAGCCGAGCCATATCGTGCAGACCTTGGCCCCGAAAGAGAGGCAGGAGGCATGGAAGAGGCTGGGGATCTTCCCCGGCGGGATCTACGGTGAAATGATGTTTTCCACAAGCTCCTGTCTTACCAACGTGGACGGGTATTACGTGAGCCTTGCACTGAAGGCGATGCGCCTTTCCATCGCCATGGCGTACCAGAGCCAGATCGTGAACGAATACTGCCAGGACATCCTCTTCGGCATCCCGAGGCCGCACAGGATGCGGGTGGACCTCGGCGTCCTCGACCCTGATTACGTGAACGTCCTGCCCAACGGCCATGAGCCTTTCCTCGGATTTGCCATGGTACAGCTTGCGCGGGAGAAGGAATGGCAGGACAGGGCAAAGGCGGTCGGCGCAAAGGGGTTGCGCATTATCGCCAATATTGAGACAGGACAGGAGATGATCCAGCGGTGGGAGATGGACGACGTGTTTTACGGTTTCACCGGCAACTGGATCATGCAGGAGGCAATCCTCGCGAGCGGTGCCGTTGACCTCTTTGCCTGCGACATGAACTGCTCCATGCCGGTGGACCCCTTCTATGCGGAAAAATACAGGTTCAAGCTCATACCGGTGAGCCATCTCGTCGCCTTCGAGGGCGTACGGGACAGGATCGACTACGCCCCTGAAGAGGCAGAGAAGCAGGCCGCTGCGCTTCTCCAGATGGCAATCGACAACTTCCGGGAAAGAAGGGCGACCGTTGAGCCCGTTGCCGGTCTTGCCGTGGGCGAGGCGATCGTCGGCTTCTCGACGGAGAGTATCCTTGATGCGCTCGGAGGCACCATCAAGCCGCTCCTTGCTGCGATACAGGCCGGTTCGATACGCGGGGTAGCAGGGCTTGTGTCGTGCACGTCATTGAGGGATACGGGGCAGGACGTGCACAGCGTCCGCATCGCGAAAGAACTGATTGCGCGCGATATCCTTGTCCTCTCCATGGGGTGCGGCAATGCCGCCATGCAGGTCGCCGGCCTCTGTAGCCCTGAAGCGAAGGAGCTGGCGGGGGGCGGCCTCAGGAAGGTATGCGAGGCGCTCGGTGTGCCGCCTGTCCTGAGCTACGGGACGTGCACCGACACGGGTCGCCTCGGCGATCTCCTTGCCGCACTTTCTGTTGCGTTAGGGGCGCCGATCCCGGACCTGCCCGTTGCGGCAGTGGCCCCCGAATACATGGAGCAGAAGGCAACGATCGATGCGGTATTCGCGCTCGCGCTCGGTCTCTACACGTACGTCAACCCCGTGCCCACGGTGACGGGGGGACCCAATCTGGTGAAGCTCCTGACAGAGGATTGCCAGGGTGTAACGGGCGGAAGGCTGGACGTGAAGAAAGACCCGGTCAAGGCGGTAGACGGGATTGCCGCACACATAGAGGAGAAGAGGAAGAAGCTGGGGATTTAGTTAGTGGCTCATAGCTGATGGCAGAAACGAGACAAAATAAGCAGAGGGGAACGGGGAATAAGAGATTTTTGTGCATACCGTTTGTTGCCTTAAAGTTCTTGCTGTTGCCATGAACTATGAGCCGGTTTTGTCGCCGAACGCATTACGGCTAAGTGTTTTCTTTGCACTCTCGATATACGATATACGAACTACGATATACGATTTTCTATGAGCCATGAGCTTGCCAAGGAGGGGTTGTTATGACCGACACTGCACATCGCCGGATTGTCCACTGGGCCTGGATTGTTGTTGCCGTCTGTTTTGTTGACCTTTTTATCAACTACGGGATACGCCTCGGATACAGCGTACTGCTCCCGGAGATGATAAGGACGCTGGGATTTACACGAAGACAGGGCGGTGACATATTCAACGCCTATTTCATAGTATATGTGGTCTGTTCGTTTTTTACCGGGTACCTCACAGACCGCCTCGGCGCCCGAAGGGTAATTGCGTTCTTCTGCATCATACTGGGGGCGGGCACGTTTCTCATGGGTACGATACAGAATTTCTGGCAGGCGTGCATCTTTTACGGGATCGTCGGCATGGGGGGAGCGGCGATGTGGACGCCGATAATAACCCTTGTCCAGCGCTGGTTTTTCATCAAAAAGAAAGGGATGGCCCTCGGCATCCTATCGACAGGCTTCGGGCTTGGTTTTGCTACGATGGGAAGATTTTATCCTGTTGTCGTTGCGTACTGGAACTGGCGATACTGCTGGTACATCCTCGGTATTGCCGCGTTCTTCTTAGTCGTACTCAATGCGTTCCTGCTCAGGAGCAAGCCTGAAGATGAAGGTCTTGTGCCCTGGGGTACGCCGGAGGACGACAAAACCGCTGTCCAGGCTGCCCCTTCTGCCGTGCAGCAGAAGACAGGTTATGCCGGGACCATTATTGTCCCGAATTTCTGGTTGATCGGTTTTTCCTATCTCCTTATTGCCTCTTCGCTCTATGTGACCCTCACGTTCATGGTGGATTACGCACGGTATGAACTGGGGTTCGTTTACGGGAAGGCCTCGTCCCTCGCTACTATTCACGGCCTGGGCCAGATCGCAGGCGTCCTCACGGTGCCCATATTGTCGGACTATATCGGAAGGCGTTTGACGATCCTCTTCTCCAATATATGCATAGCGATCAGCATAGCCTGCATCGTCCTTGCGGGGTCAAACGAGGTTGCGCTGTTTGTCAGCGTCGGCTTCCTCGGCGCCTTCTTCGGTTCAACCTTCCCTATGTACGGCGCCTGCGGAGGGGATTATTTCCGCAAGGAGATTATGGGGACCGTCATAGGGGCGCTTACCCTCTTTTATGGGTGTGGAGCGATCATCGCGAACCGGCTTGGAGGACATATAAGGGATATTACGGGTTCCTTTTTCATTCCCTTTGCAGGGGCGATGATAGCAGCGTTGTGCGCCGCGCTGTTGTTCTTTTTTGTGAAATACCCGAAAGAGGGACCTGATTCTTGAGCATACAGTTTACAGCCATCAGCGATCAGCAAAAATAGGTTACGGCGCTATTGTAGAATAGATCTTATAAAAAATTGCCAGGGAGTTTTTATGAACGAATATGAAGCGATACTCGCAGATATGTGGAACATCATGAAGGGGAGGATCATCCTCACCGCTGCCGAACTGGATATCTTTTCCCATATCCATAAAAAGAAGGCCACGGCAGCGGAGCTCGCATCGGGTCTCGGCCTGGATACGAGGGCTGCAACGAGGCTCCTCGACTGTCTCGTTGCCTTCGGTCTCCTTAAAAAGGATTATGACATCTATGAAACTACCGGGCTCGGCGGGTACCTCTCGAAATATCACGCCGAGACCGTACTCCCTTTCCTCCACCACTTCAGACATCTGTGGGAGAACTGGAGCGCGTTGACCGAGGTTGTCAGGAAGGGAGGCAGCAGGAAGAAGAGATCGTCCCCGCAAAGGAGCAAAGCAGATATGAAGGCCTTTATCGGGGCAATGCATGCGATAGGGAAAGACCTTTCGCAGGAGATCGCAGACTTTTATGACCTCTCCCGGTTCAAACGACTCCTTGATATCGGCGGCGCATCCGGCACATATACGATCGCCTTCCTCCGCAAAAACCCTGATATGAAAGCCGTGATCTTCGACCTCCATGACGTTATCGGCCTTGCAAAAAAGCAGATCAGGAAGGAGGGGCTTCACGGACGGGTAAGGTTTGCGGCAGGTGATTTTTATAAAGATCTCCCGCCGGCAGGCGCAGATCTGGCCCTGCTCTCGGCGATCATCCATCAGAACACCCCGAAGCAGAACCTTGCGCTCTTTAAAAAGGTCCACAGGGCCCTTGTCCGGGGAGGGGTTCTGCTTATCCGGGACCACATCATGGACGAATCGCGGACCAACCCGCCTGCAGGAACGGTCTTTGCCCTCAACATGCTCGTCGGCACGCACGGCGGCGACACTTACACCTTCCGGGAGGTGAGGGACGCCCTCGAAAAGGCCGGATTTTCAAGCGTGAAGCTGCTCCGCACCGGACCGAAGATGGACTGTCTGGTGGAGGCAACGAAACAATAGCCCAATACGTCCGTAAGGCGTAAGTCGTGAGGCGTTAGGCGATGAACCCGTACAAAGTAAAACGCGAAAGGTATTTTGTTGTGCTGTGTCTTAGTCCCCTTACGCCTTACGACTTACGGGTTTATGCTCCTCGCTATTCACCGTCCGAACAGCATCCCTCCTCCGCCGGTATAGAAGATGCCGGCAATCGCGCCGGTTATGAGACACGCCACGTTCGACGCGAGAAGCGCCCATAGTCCGAGGACTGCAATGTCTTTTGTCCGTTCAGGAACGATGCCCGACGTGCCGCCCACGAATATCGCAAGGGACGGTATATGGGCAAACCCGCACAGCGCGTAGGTCGCGATAACGATACTCCTCCCGGACACTATCTTTCCCGCCTTCACGAGGATACTGAGATCCTGGTATGATTTTACCTCGGTCTCGATGATCCGCTCACCGATGATCCTCGCGATCGCAGGTGCGTCCTCTACGGGCACGCCCATGGCGAGCGTGAAAGGATAGAAGAGGTATGACAGGAGGTTGTGGAGGGTGATGTCGATGCCCGCATGGAGGACCGAGCTTAAAAGCCTGCTCAGGGCCATAAGCCCGGTATCGACAAGTGCGGTGAGGCCGATAAAGGCGATGAGGAGCGCCCCGATCCCGACCACCATCCTGACGCCGGCCATGGAGCCGTTGATGATAGCCTCGATGGCGTTCGACGCCTTATGGTACTCGACGTGCACTACCTTGCCGAGGGTCAGCGGCTGTCCTGTCTCGGGGATCACGATCTTGCTCGCCATGATCGCTGCGGGGGCGGAGAGGATCGAAGCGGAGATGAGGTGTCCTGCCACGGTGGGGAATATCCCCGCGAGTATGATCGTATAAAACCCGAGGACGCTTGACGCAATCGTCGCCATGCCCGTTGTGAGGACCACCAGCAACTCCGACCGCGTCATCTCTTTGAGATAGGGACGCACCGTGAGGTTCGACTCGATCCCGAGAAAGATCTGTGCAGACGCGCAGAGCGATTCGGCGCCGCTTAAGCCCATGACCTTCACGAATATGCGCGCAAAGAGGCCGATGATCCTTTCCATTATCCCGATATGGTAGAGGAGTTCCATCAGCGCCGCAAAAAAGATGATAGAAGGCAGGGCCTGGAAGGCGAGGATAAAGCCGAGGGACTCCTTTTCTCCCGGCGTGACGGCGAGACGTCCGAAGAGGAACCTCGTGCCTTCGAAAGAGCTGTCGATCACCTTCATCGTTACGTCGTTGAGGAAAAGGAACAGCTTTGTGCCCGCCGGAAGGAGGAACACGAAAAAGGCAAAGGCGACCTGGAGGGCCATTCCCCAGATGATGACCCGGATGCTTACGCGCCGCCTGTTCCTTGAGAACAGAAAGAGAAAACCGATGAAGAAGAGGATGCCGAAAGCCGATACGAGATTGTATATGCCCATTGGGAAATACAATATCAACTAATGAAAAGTTTGACAAGCAGATATAATTGTTTTTGCAGGAACGCCGTTGCGCTCCTCCCCCGCCCGCAAGCAGGCACCCGGACCCGGAGAGGAATCCCTGAATGGAAAGGACTCTGCCTCAGATTGTTAAGTTTTTCGTAAAAGGAGCGATAAGCAATTCAAGGCTAGAAACATTTATTAAATAAAAGGAGGTATTACATGAAACGTTTTTTGGTTATCTCGTTAGCAGGTATCTTCATGGTTATGTGTCTGGTTTCGATTACCCTTGCTGCTTCGCAGGAAGAGGCGAAGGCAATGGTTGAAAAGGCTGCGGAATTTTACAAGGCAAACGGTAAGGACAAGGCTATGGCTGCCTTCAACGACCCCAAGGGGCAGTTTGTGCAAGGAGAGCTTTACATTATCGCGTACGATTTTGAGGGCAAGGTGCTTGCAAATGCAACGAGCACAAAGTTAATAGGAAAAAACATTATTAATATGAAAGACCCTGACGGGAAACCCTTTATGAAGGAATTGCTGGAAACTGCAAAGAAAGGGAGCGGATGGATTGAATATAAATTCAACGATCCAAAAACCAACAAGATACGGCCAAAAGTAACCTATGTTCAAAAGGTAGATAGCAACGTCGCTATCGGTTGCGGAATATACAAATAAGCATATGATTATGCCAGGGGTGGTTTTTGTTACCACCCCTGGCATATAAGTATACCCAATGAAGCAATGCGGCAGATTTGACTATCCTACGTTTGTTCTTCCGTCCGTGCATGGAGCGACGGATCCCAGATTCGCATGCAATTGCGCCCGGAAGACTTTGCAGCATACAGGGCAATGTCGGCCCTCCTGACCGTTTCCTCGACAGAGATATCGGGGTCGAGAAGCGTAAGACCGAATGATGCGGTGATGCGGATTTTTTTGCCTTCGTAATCAATGGTATTCGCTGCAATGCCCTCACGAAGCCGTTCAACAACACGCGACCCTGATTCCGAATCGGTGTGCGGCATACTGATCAAAAATTCCTCTCCGCCATAGCGGAACAGCTTGTCGTATGGCCTGATTCGAGCCATTATATAGTCTGCTATGGTCTTTAAGACATGATCGCCTGCCAGATGTCCGTGGGCATCGTTGATTGATTTAAAATGATCCAGATCCATCATGGCGATACAGCATGACTGAATATTGCGCTTGACAAAATCCTGCAGCTCGCGCAGTTTGGTAAGCAAGCCTATCCGGCTATATGCACGGGTAAGCGCATCATGGTTATATAACAGGTCTTCCATCTCGCGCTTCAGCGTCTGAAGTTCGAGGCGTAAGTTGGTAATCGAGTTATTAAAGTTTTCGTAGTCAAGGAGGCTGATCGTCTCGCCGGCAGCTTCTGTCTTCAGTAACTTTGCAGCAAGCATGTGTGTGCGTTCATGCTCGATCTCTATCGCAATAAAGCCCGGATGTCTTCTGAGTTCATCAGAGGCGTGATCATAATACCACTGACCAAAACGGCACTTTCGGTATGCGTCCTCCTCAACATCGCGGAAGTCATAGGGAAGCCGGCATACCAGATTGCGCAAAAGAGATTCATACCATTGATTGTGGTTATAGATGGCTTGATCTAATTGCAGAAGGACTTTCTGTAAATCATCATGGTCGATATTCAACGCAACCACCCTGAACCCCCCTCGTTAGTATCATTCTGATATTGTACTGAATAAATGTCAAGAATATTAAAGCGTTTATCTGTAGCGTACGAAACAAGGCCAGACCCCAAAGGCCAGAGCATAGAGATACTTGTATCCATGAAGCGCGGGCTTCAATGGCTTGCATTCGATCATTTCTGTTCCTCTTGGACGGAAGATATAGTTTATCGGATTGGCCTGTTGGTTAACTTTGTGATGAGGCAGGCAGCTCGTTGCAGCCTTACTTATCCCACCTGTAGTCGATCAGTTCAAGGAGTACGTTGTTCACCTTCTTCGGATGGATAAAGGCAAATTCACAGTCCCGGAAGGGCCTTGTCTTTTCCCCTCCCGGAGCGGGGATGAAGGGATAGTCCTTCGCCTCAAGCTCTTTTACGGCCTCTCGCGTATTATCCACGTTGAAGCTGACGACCATCACCCCTTCGCCGTTCTTTTCTATCCATTTCGCGACGTGACCGTCGGGGTCGGTCGATTCCATGAGCTCAAACCCTATCCCGCCCAACCAGTACCTCGCGACGCGGATCTTTTCAGACTCATCAATATAGGGATCGTCGGGCCCCGATTTGCCCATGACGGGCTCCCATACCTTCCTCGCTGCATCGAGGTCCTTCACCGCTATGCATATATGGTCGATCTTGTTGATCTTCATTTTTTCCCTCCTGCCGCTCACCCGGTCTCGAGTTTTGCGTCCACCACCACACCGCCGCCGCCCTCTTCAAAGAGGACCAGGGGATTGATATCCAGGGTCCTGATCTCGCTATGTTCAGAGAGGAGCCGGGAGACATTGACGAGGATGCCGGCGAGATAATCGACGTCGTAACCCTTTTTCCCCCTGAACCCTTTCAGGATGGCGGCGCTGCCAAGCCCGGCGATCATCTCCCCGGCGGTCCTTTCGTCTATGGGGGCTACGCGGATCTCTATATCCTTGTATATCTCGACAAAGATCCCTCCGAGCCCGCAAAGGATAACGGGGCCGAATTCAGGATCGTTGCGGCCGCCGATGATGACCTCGCATCCGGGGGACGCCATCTTCTGGAGGAGATACGGACCGGCCTCCATGCTGCGGAACGCCCTTTCAAGCGATGCCTCGTCGGGGATGCCGAGCATTACCCCGCCCATTTCGGTCTTGTGCAGTATCCGGGTTGAGGCGGTTTTCAGCGCCACCGGGAAACCAATATCCCGCGCCGCTTTCAGTCCTTCATCGATATCTGCGACTACCCTGTAGTCTGCGACTGAAAGGCCATACTCCTTAAGCAGGTTGAAGACCTCGTCTGTCGGCGTGATGCCCGGCGACAGACGGGACGGCGCACCCTGTCTTTTTCCATGTCTTCCCGTATCGACCCGTTCAGGCGACGGGCGGGCCTGTCTCCCGGAATGCTCAAGGGCCTTTGAAAAGGCCGCCAGCGCGTCATCGACATGGGTGAAGAGGGGGAAACCTGTTGCCCCTTGCAGGGCAAGCCGGTCGTCCTTGTGGGCAATGGTGCAGAAGACGATGGGCTTCCCGTATCTTTCCGACAATCCCCTGCAATCAGATATGAATTGCTTCGAAGGCTCGAAATCGACATCCAGCGCATAGGAATGGATGATGAGGACGGCATCGACGTTCTGATCGCGGAGTGCCGATCCCGTGATCTCGAAGTAGACGTTGAAGTCAAAGACGTCGCCAAGGTCAATGGGATTGGTCCTCCTTATAACCCCGGCCCTTGTCTTCTCCGACAGCATATCGAAGAACTGCCCTGACAGCGATGCAAGCCGGAGACCATGGAAATAGGCGCTGTCCGCGGACAATACGGCGTGCCCGCCGGAACGGGCGATGACGGCAAGCCGCGGTCCCTTAGGAGGCGGGAGAGAAAAGGCCTTGAAGGAATCCACCATCTCTCTGAGATTTTGCACGCGGTGGACGCCGGCCTGTTTCATCGCCTTATCGACGACCAGGTCGTCGCCTGCCAGCGCCGAGGTATGGAACCTGGCGATCTCCTTGCTGCCGGGACTCCTGTTTGATTTCAGGAGGACGATGGGTTTGTCCGTGGAGGCTGCCAGATCCATGAACCTTCTCCCGTCACGGATGTTCTCCAGGTATAACCCGATCATCCCCGTCGCAGGATCGGAGATCAGGTACTCAAGGACGTCGTTCTCGTCACAGACAAGTTTGTTCCCGATGCTCACCATCTTGTTCATGCCTATGTTTTCAATATTGCAAAGCACCATGATGTCGTGGACGAGACCCCCGCTCTGAGAGATGATCGACACCGGACCCTTTTTGATCTCATGGGGAAAAAGCGGGTAGAAGGGAAGGGCGAGGCCGTTTTCGACGTTAACGATACCCACGCAATTCGGCCCGACGATCTTCATATCGTATTGCGAGGCTACGCGGAGTATCTCTTTCTCGAGTCCTTTCCGCTCTTCGCTGAATTCGGAAAAACCGGCTGTTTCTATCACGATGTTGCCGATCCCCTTTTTTCCGCATGCCTCCAGGGTCTGGATCAGCCCACCGGCGGGAATAAGGATGACGGCAAGTTCGGGGACGCCCGGTATTGCATCTGCACCGGCAAATATCTGCCGCTTCCCCAGAACGCCGGCCCTTGAACCGACAAGGTAGATCGTCCCGGCGAAGCCGAAGCGGTCCAGATTTTCCGCAATGACGCGGCCTTGATTGGCCGGAGAATTCGAGATGCCGAAGATTGCCACGCTTTCAGGAAAAAAGATAGTTTCCATAGAGTCTCCAGAATCGAAATATGTCCATATATACTACGTATCGCTGCCTTTCCGCAATGAAGAATATCTGTTACAGGATAAAGGTTGTTTATCCGCTGCAATTATAGTAGAACTAAACAATCAACTGGTGGGGTTAACAGGTTACACATGTTTATGCGCCGGGTCGGACACGAAAGGGAGGTCGGGAAAATATGATTGAGGACGTATGGGTATTCGACAGGGTCCCGGAGCAGGACCTGCAGAACAGGATAGGGGGCATGAAACGCCTCATGGCAAAAAACCACATTGATTTTGCCGTCATCTTTCAGAATGTGGACAGGTACTATTTTACGGGCAGCATGCAAAAGGGGGTCCTCGTTATACCCGTTGACAGGGAACCCCTGTTTTTTATCGAGAAGAGCGTTGAAAGGGCAAGGATGGAGACGCCCCTTGATATAATACCTATTAAGAACGACAAGGAGATCGGGAAGGTGCTCGATCATAACGGGCTTTTGAGCGGCAGGGCGGGCCTGGAGCTTGATGTCCTGCCCGTATCTACCTTTGAGAGGCTCAAGAAGATCATCGGCTTCGATCATTATGGGGACGCGGCCCCGCTGATCAAGGCATTGAGGGAGGTGAAGAGCCCCTTTGAGATTGAGCAACTGAAGAAGTCGGGCAGGATGCTCACGCATGTATTTGAGAAGGCAAAAGATGTGGTCCGGGAAGGGGCCACAGAGCTTGATATCGATGCAACGCTCGTCGCGGAAGGCAGGAGGCTCGGACACCAGGGGTTCCTCCGTATGCGCGGGATCAACCAGGAGATGATCACGCTTACCGTCCAGTGCGGGTTTACCGGCGCAGTCACGCCCTGTGCGGACGTGCCGATCGGAGGGGCTGGCTTGACGCCGGCTGTGCCGCAGGGCTCTTCGCTCAAGAAGGTGGAGAGGGGGATTCCCGTCACGATCGACTACGGCGGCGGATACAACGGTTACATCACCGACGAGACGCGGGTCTTTGTAGCGGGAGAACTCAAGGAGATGTTCAGGAAACCCTATGAGACCGCACTGGAGATAATGGAAGACATACAATCCTACGCAAAAGAAGGCGTCGATTGCGTTGACATATTCACGCGGGCATATCGTATTGCGGAAAAGGCCGGCCTCCAGGATCATTTCATGGGATACCGGGAAGGGCAGGTCTCTTTTATCGGCCACGGTCTCGGCCTTGAAATAAACGAGCTTCCCGTCATTACGGCTAGGCACGGCAAGATCCTTAAAGAGGGGATGGTGTTTGCCTATGAGCCGAAATTTGTTTTGCCGCCCCATGGGGCAATAGGGGTCGAGCTCGATTTCATTGTAAGGCAGAACGGTCTTGAACGGATAACAGGGGACCCGGTTGATATAATATACGTGTAATCTGCATCGCCTTTAAAGCCGCCTGAAGCCGTAAACCATAAAGTTCCTTCCCCTCCGGGAGTGCAAAAAACAGGAAATGTTATTGACATTATTCCGGCATAATAACAAAATGAAATGAAGATGCAGATATTTTTCCTGAGCGGATACTCTGCAGTTGACCCGGCGTTGATAGCGTTTCCTCCAAGGAGACATACCCGAACAGGGGGGCACGATGTCCGCCTCTCGCAATAGATCCCTGACTATCGTCAAATCCGTCGGTTTGTTTTTCTTCCTGCTCATTCTGTGCGCCGCCTTTTCGGCAAACGCAAAGACCCAGCCCCTCAAACCTTATGCGTTATCGCTGACGAATGCGGAAAAGGCCTTTCTTTCCAGACATCCCGCTGTCTCCATCGGCATCATGGATGCCTGGCCGCCGATCAACTACGTGGACGCAAAGGGCCAACCCCAGGGCCTCGGCGTTGCATATATAAGGCTTTTGAATAAGCGACTGAACGGCGTGTTGAAGATCGTTCCCGGTCCCTTCAAGGAAAATCTGGCAAAGGTCAGGGACAGGACCCTTGACGCACTGATGGATGTGACCCCCAGTCCGGAACGGGAAGAATTCCTGAATTTCACCAAGCTCTACCTGGATATTCCGCATGTTATCGTGGCGCCGAAAGGCAATGTGTTTTACGCCTCCGAAAAAGACCTCGAGGGGAAGACCCTGGCCCTGGAAAAGGGCTTCGGCAACGTCAAATATTTTACGGAAAAATATCCGAAGGTCATTATCAGGGAATACCCCGACACCAAGCTGGCGATAGATGCCGTGGCCCGGGGCGAGGCGGACGCCTATGCCGGCAACCGGGCAGTGGCGGTGTATATCCTGGAGAATGAGCTGATCCAGAACCTGAAGATACACGGACGTCTGAACAAGCCCGGTTCCCTCCTGGCGATCGGCGTGCGCAAGGACTGGCCGGAAATGGCCTCCATCCTTGACAAGGCCCTTGCCTCGATCACCGAGGAGGAGAGGCAGCGTGTGTACGGGAGATGGGCAGGACAGGACAGGGGCGAGAAGATCAGGCTGGCACCCGAGGAGGAAGAATGGATCTTCCGCCACCCCGTTGTCCGCTACATGGGAAAACCAAGCTGGTTGCCCTTCGAGGCCTTTGAAGAGAACGGGGAATATATCGGCATCGTGGCCGATTACCTGAAGCTGATCGAGGGTCGGCTGGGAATTCAGTTCAAAGAGTTCAGGACCAAAACATGGGTTGAATCCCTTGAAAAGGCCCTCGCCGGAGAGGTCGATATGATCCTGACGGATACGGTGGATGCCAGGGTGAGTCAGAAGCTGAAGCTTACCAAGCCCTACCTTTCCGATCCCGTTGTGGTGGTGATGAAAAGTACCGAGGGATTTGTCACGGACCTGAACAGGCTGCAAGGGAAAAGGATCGCCGTTATCGGGAACCTCGGTTATCCGGGCGAGATCAGGAAGACCTTTCCCGACCTGTTATTTTTTGTTGTGGAGAACGTCCGGGACGGATTGAGGGGCGTGTCTAAGGGAGAATTCGACGCCCTCTTCTGTCCCCTGACGCTTGGCACCTACAATATTGCAGAGTTCGGATATTATGACCTGAAGGTCGTCGGCAAGACCGATGTCGCCATGGGCCTTGCCTTTGCGGTCAGGCCGGATTGGGCGCCGCTGGAAGGGATTTTAAACAAGGCAATCGACTCCATTTCCAAACAGGAGCGTCAGGAGATCATGAACCGCTACGTCAAGGAACAGGTCATCAGGACCGGTCTTGACTGGCGAACGGTGCTGAAATGGACCCTGCCCGTTGTAATGGGACTGATGCTGATCGTTATCCTCAGCATCTTCTACAACCGGAGACTCACGAGGGAGATCCGGGAGCGCAAGGCGATGGAAGAGGCCATCACGAAGGAGCGTGAAAGGCTTCAGGACATGATGGACAGCAGTCCGATCAGCATAGGCATCACGACCGACGGTATCCTGAAGTTTGGCAATGCACAATACCTGAAAACGATGGACATCGAGATCGATGAGCCCATCAGCAAGACCTATCTCAATCCTGAGGACCGGGTGTCGATCATCGAGGCGCTTAGCGCCAACAATATCGTCAGAAACCGGGAAGTAAAGATGCGCGGCAAGGACGGAACGGTCATCGATATGATGCTGACCTTCATGCCGACGACCTATGAAGGCAAGCCGAGCATCCTGGGGTGGCTGGTCGATATCACTCCGTTGAAGAAGATGCAGCAGGAATTGCTCAAGGCAAAAGATGCAGCGGAAGAGGCTGCACAGGCAAAGGCGGACTTCCTGGCAAACATGAGCCATGAGATCCGTACCCCGATGAATGCGATTATCGGGTTTTCGAACCTCATTGCGAAGACGGATCTCAGCGTCAAACAGATGGACTACGTGCAGAAGATCCAGCAATCGGGGCAACACCTCCTCGGCATCATCAACGATATCCTTGATTTCTCAAAGATAGAGGCAGGAAAGCTCACGGTGGAGGAGACAGAATTCGAGCTCGACCGGATCATGGAGAACGTCTCTAACCTCATCTCGGAGAAGAGCGCCGCAAAAGGGTTGGAATTGTTGTTCCGCATCGAGCCGGGGACCCCCAACTATCTCCGGGGCGATCCGCTGAGGCTGGGACAGATCCTGGTCAACTATGCCAACAATGCCATCAAGTTCACCGAGCAGGGCGAGATCGTGATCTTTGTCCGCGTAGTTGAAGAATCGGACCATGACCTGTTGATGCATTTTGCCGTCAGCGACACGGGCATCGGACTCACGGAGGAACAGAAGGGCAAGCTGTTCCAGTCCTTCCAGCAGGCCGACACATCGACCTCCAGGAGGTTCGGCGGAACCGGCCTCGGACTGGCCATCTCAAAGAAGCTCGCCAACCTTATGGGTGGAGAGGTGGGGGTCGAAAGCGAATACGGCAAAGGCAGCACCTTCTGGTTCACGGCCCGGCTGGGCAAGGGCGTTGCCAGGGCGAGGAAATTCATGCCCGACCCCGACCTGCGCGGACGCAGGATCCTCGTGGTGGATGACAACGAGATGAGCCGTATAGTCCTGTCCGACATGCTTAAAGGGATGACCTTTGTGGTGAACGATGTCGTATCCGGCAAGGCGGCGGTGGAAGAGATACTCTCTTCTGCTGCGGCGGGCAGGCCTTACGACGTCGTATTGCTCGATTGGCGAATGCCGCACATGGACGGCATCAGAACGGCAAGGGCCATCCGGGAACTGCCGGTCAGCCCTTTGCCTCACATGGTCATGGTCACGGCGTACGGACGTGAGGAGGTGTTTAAGGAGGCGGCCCTGGCAGGACTCGAAAACGTACTCGTCAAACCGGTAAGCGCCTCTACGATCTTTAACACACTGGTCCACGTTCTTGGCGGACACCGCGACGAGAAGAGGGAAGCGGATCACGAGGTATCGCCGCTCATGAAAGATCTCGCCGCCATTCACGGCGCATCGATCCTGCTCGTTGAGGATAATGAATTCAACCAGCAGATCGCGAGCGAACTCCTTACCGGTGCCGGTTTCACGGTGGACGTGGCGGACAACGGGTTAAAATCGATCGGGATGCTGGACCAACGTCGGTATGATATGGTGCTCATGGACATGCAGATGCCCGTCATGGACGGCGCGACGGCCACCCGCGAGATCCGCAAGGACGAACGTTTCAGGGACCTGCCCATTGTGGCTATGACTGCCAACGTCATGGAGGCCGATATCCGGAAGTGTTTGGAGGCGGGCATGAATGACCACATCGGCAAGCCGATCGACCCCGATGATCTCTTCGCCAAATTGCTCAAATGGATCAAACCGCGCGAGGCGCAGCCCTTGCAGGAACTTTCCGGTTCACCGGCGAAGGGCGCGGTCAATGCGGCATCGGGCGATACGCCGCAGGGCGACCTGCCCGACATCCCCGGACTCGATACCGGCCTTGGGCTGAAACGGATGATGGGAAAGAAGGCATTTTATCTCGACATGCTGAAGCAGTATGTCCTGAACCAGGAACAGACCCCGGTGCTGATAAGCCGGGGCATGGACGCAGGCGACTACGCGACGGCGGAACGCCTTGCCCATACGGCGAAAGGGGTGAGCGGGAACATCGGCGCCGTACAGGTGCAGGAACTGGCAGCCGGCCTGGAGAAGGCGTTCCGGGAGGGTCTGTCCCGCGAGGAGATCGTGAGGGCCTATGACGCCTTTGCCGGGGAGCAGAGCAGGCTGGTCGCCGGTTTGAAGGCCGCATTGGGCGACGTTGCGGTCCGGCAGGACGCCGGTGAAGTGGACGAGGCCAAGGCAGCGGCGGTGTGCGAAAGGATGGCGAAGCTGCTCGTAGACGGTGACAGCGAGGCAGCGGTCTTTTTCGAGGCGGAATACGATACCTTGCGCAGTATCCTGGGAACGGATCAATTCGGCCTCTTCGATCGCGCCGTAAAACAGTATGATTTTGAGAAGGCCCTGGAGTTGATAAAACCGAAGGTGAAAAGATCCGGCAGATAACAGGGAAGACCCCTGTGCCGGCAGATTAAATGCAAGCAGCATAAAGACTTTTTTGACAGACCTTTGAGGAGGTAACAGCAATGGACGATGTCAACGGCTTTATCGACAAACAAACAGTTCTGGTCGTGGACGATACACCGGACAATCTTTCCTTGATGAGCGGGTTGCTCAAAGACCTCTATAAGGTCAAGATTGCCAACAACGGCGAACGGGCGCTTAAGATCGCCGCGACCGGTATGCCTCCCGATATTATCCTGCTGGACATCATGATGCCGGTTATGGACGGCTATGAGACCTGCCGCCGCCTCAAAGCAGATCCGGCGACCAGGGACATCCCTGTTATTTTTCTGACGGCCAGAACGGACGTCGAGGATGAGATGCGCGGCTTCGAACTCGGTGCGGTGGATTACATCACCAAGCCGATCAGCCCGCCGGTGGTGCTGGCGCGGGTCAAGACCCATTTGCAGCTGAAACGGATGAATGACTATCTCAAGGATAAAAACGCCTTTCTGGAGAATGAGGTGCAGCGACGCACACAGGAAGTCGTTGCAACGCAGGAAGTGACCATCCTGACAATGGCGTCCCTTGCGGAGACGCGCGATAACGAGACGGGCAACCATATCCGCCGTACCCAGTTTTATCTCAAGGTCCTGGCAGAGAAGCTCCGTCACCATCCGCGCTTCAGCCATTTTCTCGACGACGACAGGATCATCGACCTGCTTTTCAAATCGGCCCCGTTGCACGACATCGGCAAGGTGGGCATTCCCGACCACATCCTTCTCAAGCCGGAACGTTTGACCCCCGAGGAATTTAAGATCATTAAAACCCACTGCAAGCTTGGCCGCGATGCGATCATTGCGGCGGAGCGGCGGCTCGGCGCCGAGCTGCCTTTCCTCTCCTTTGCAAAGGAGATCGCCTATTCCCATCATGAAAGATGGGACGGAACCGGCTACCCGGAAGGCCTGTCAGGTGACGACATTCCGGTATCCGGGCGCCTGATGTCCGTGGCGGACGTGTACGACGCCCTGATCAGCCGGAGGGTTTATAAGGAGGGCATGCTGCACGAAAAGGCAGCCGGGATCATTGTTATGAACAAGGACACCTGCTTCGATCCGGACATAGTGGATGCCTTTGTCGAAACGGCGGATGAGTTCATGCAGATCGCAAAACGCTTTGAAGATACAGAGCAAGACATACATTAATCAATCTATACCCGTGCCTTGTTCGCACAACACAGGCAGGGTCACAGCTTAAAAATTACTTAAGATTTTATCTGGTACGTCGATAATATAACCAATATGGTGATATTTAAAGTTGGCGCACGTTCCTGATTTGGAACATAACGTTTGCTCGAGAGGGGAGTAATTATGAAAAAATTTTTCGCCAATCTTAAGATGTCCAGAAAGTTGCTCGTAGCGCCTTCCATCGTTATCCTGCTCATGCTCGTTTTCGGAATAGTCGCCTATACCGGCATGCTCGGCCAGAAATCTGCCATCGATGATCTTTTCAACACGAGGTTCAAGAACTATCAGGACATCTCCAGGATAGTAAACAGGATCACGACAATCCATTCGAATGTTTACAGGGCGATCAGCTGGACCCAGGCAGGGTTTGATCTGAAGCGCATTGAGGCCCTGGCCTACGAGCAGGGAGAGGCGCTGAAAGAGATGGACGCACAGATGCGGCAGATTGCTACCTCCGGGTCGCTCAAGAAGGAGGAGAAAGACCTCTATGAAGCCTCTATCCAGCAGCTTGGAGAGTATCAGAAGCTGGTGAGCACCGTGATCCAGACGGTGGCCGCAGATGTCGCCACTGCAACGACAATTATGGTGCCGGCCGAGAATAAGTTCCAGGGCCTCAATAAGGAGTTGCAGGGCCTATGGGAACTGGAAAATAAACTGAGCAAGGAGAGGTATGTTTTTTCCACAGAGAGTTTCAAAAAGATGCTTGTCGGGGCGATCCTGGTCCTCGGAATAGCGGTAGTCCTCGCTTTGATACTCAACTTCTTCATGACCAGGGTCATTGTCACGCCGGTCAAGAAGACGATCGAGGTTATCGAGAACGTTGCCAAAGGTGACCTGACGAAGCGGCTTATTGTCTCTTCCCGGGATGAAATAGGAGAGATGAGCAACCATTTCAACGAATTTGTCGAACAACTGCACAAGATAGTCATGCATCTTGCCCAGAGCAGCAGGCTTGTTTTTTCTGCTGCCCATAACCTTCAAACTTCCGCAGAGCAGATGTCGAGCGGGTCTGCAGAGGTGGCCGCTCAGGTCAACTCTGTTGCAACAGCCTCCGAGGAGATGTCGCGGACCTCTGCCGAAATAGCCCAGAGCTGTCTCAAGGCCGCTGATAGTTCGAAAGAGGCGACCGAAACGGTCAACGCCGGCGGTGCCGTGATCAATGAGACGGTAGAGGTCATGGGAACAATCGCCAATCGGGTGAAGGAATCGGCAGGCCTTGTAGAGGGCTTGGGAAAAAGATCGGACCAGATCGGACAGATAATCGAACTGATTAACGATATAGCCGACCAGACGAACCTCCTTGCCCTCAATGCGGCTATTGAGGCGGCACGCGCAGGTGAGCACGGCAGGGGCTTCGCGGTGGTCGCAGACGAAGTAAGGAAACTTGCGGAACGAACCACTGCCGCGACGCGAGACATCGAGCAGACTATACAGGCCATGCAATCAGAGACGAAGAGCGTCGTGGTTTCCATGGATGAAAGCGTTGAAAAGGTGGAAACGGGTACCGACAAGGCGAATCAATCCGGCGAGGCCTTGCAGCAGATCCTGCATCAGATAAATATGGTGGGCACTCAGATTAATCAGATAGCGGTGGCAGCCGAAGAAGAGACGGCAACCACCGAAGAGATCGCCGGTAACATCAGGCAGATATCTACGATCACCGAGGACACGTCAAAAAGGATCCATGATAATGCCGGTGAGATAACGAGACTTGCAGCACTTGCCGAAGAACTGGAAAAGATGGTGGGACAATTCAGGCTGACGGAGACCTCCGACGCGCCGGAGGATATAAATGCTCTTTGATAAACTAAACTTACAGAGGAGGTATCAGAAATGAAAAGATTGTTCGTGGCAGTGTTGGTTGGTATGTTTTTTATGAGTACGGCTGCCGTCTGTCTTGCGGCAGGCAACGCCGATCAGGGTAAAACGATGGTGGAGAACGCGATTGCCTTTCTGAAGGCAAACGGCAAGGACAAAACCCTTGCGGAGATCAATAACCAGAAAGGGAAATTTGTAAAGGGGGATGTCTACGTTGTCGTGCTCGATATGAAAGCAACCATATTAGCGCATCCATACAACTCCAAGCTGGTGGGCAAGAGTTTGCTCGAAGTCCCTGACCCTGACGGAAAGATGTTCAGAAAGGAAATGGTTAACGTGGCCGGGACAAAGGGGTCGGGCTGGGTTGATTTCAAGTACAAGAACCCTGTTTCGAACAAGGTCGAAAACAAGACCGCTTTCATCCAGAAGGCCGATGATATGATCTTTGTCTGCGGGGTCTATAAGTAAAGACCCGTATTTGGGGGGTATTGAGGGCAGTTATCATTCAATCCCCCCTACGATGCCTCCACAAGATCTCTCAGCCTCTCCAGATCGAAGATCTCGATCGTATTCCTTTTTTTTCTAAGAAGCTCCATCGTTTCGAAGTGGTTAAGGGCGAGGGAGACCGAGACCCTTGAAAGGCCCGTAAGGCTTGCGATGTCCTCCTGGGTTACCTTTCTGGCGATAAGAAACCCCCTGGGCGTCTTCTGCCCGATCTCCGAGACAAGCTTGCAGAGCATATGGGCGACCCGCCGTTGTGCGTCCATAAAGGATTGATCCTCGATCTGCAGGATCAGTAACCGGGTCACCCTTGAAAAGGCGGTAATGACAAGGAGTGACAGCCTGGGATGCTTTTCATTGAGGGCAAGGAACTTCTCGATGGTGATCACGCGCAGCCGCGTCGGTTCCAGGGCGGTGGCCGTCTGGAAGTGCGGGTGGCCGTCGAAGGCGGCAGCATAACCGAAGAGGGTGTTTTTCTCCTGGATGATCACAATCTTTTCCGAACCGTCTTTACTCAGAAGCCCTATCTTCACCTTGCCGCTTTCGATGAGATAGAATTCCGACCGGCTCGCCTCGCCCTTGTTGTAGATCATCTCCCCGGGCATGCAGGACCGTATCGTTGAGTTCTCGTAGAGCAGGTTCAGTTCCGTCATATAGTTTGTAAGGTTGTCGGTCAGGTAAGGAGAATCAGGGATATTGTCGGCCATAGGTCCCCTCCTTCATTATAATCCCCCTTTTACTGTATAAGAGATCGGAAGTCAAGAATGTTAACCCGTTAACAGAGTTAATCGATTTACTGAATAAACCGGTTAGTAGAAGCGCGCCTCCGGATGAAATAAGATTGGCCTAAGCAACATGCGAAAGGAGGTGAGGCGGATGCACTTTTTCGACATTATTGTGATTATAAGCGGAATAGGCATGGTGGCGGTTATGGCGGCGATCATCCTCAGCCAGAAAGACCCCCGGTAGCACTATGCATCTTCCTCTGCCCGTTGCCCGCGGGACGCAAGGTTTTTTTGTTGTCCGGGATACTGCTGCCGCATGTGCTGTAAAAGGGGTTTGACGCAATGATACACTATGCCTGGGTTATCGCCTTTACGGGAACGCTCGTTACGATCCTTGCCCACGGATTCGCGCGGATGTCCTATTCGGTCATACTTCCGTCAATGAAGGACGGACTTGGCCTGAGCTACACGCAGCTCGGCTCCATCGCCACGGGAAATTTTATCGGGTATCTCAGTCTGGCGATAATCGGGGGCTTCCTTGCCGCCCGCTTTGGCGTCAGGAAGGTCGTCTTCATCTCCCTTGTCGTGATCGGTCTCAGTCTTTTTCTGACCGGGTTTGCCGATTCCTTCGTCTTCGCATTCTTTATGCGGCTGGTTACGGGGGCCGGCAACGGAGGGAGCTTTGTGCCGATCATGGCCCTCCCCGCAGCCTGGTTCGCAACGGGGAAGAGGGGAGTCGCCACCGGTATCGTGGCGAGCGGCATCGGCGCGGGACTCTTTTTCTCCGGGATCGTCCTGCCTCCGGTCATCGCGGCCCTTGGCAGGGACGGCTGGCGATACGCATGGTTTCTGCTGGGGACGACGGTCTTTGTCCTCGCCTTTGTCTGCTATGCACTGCTCAGGGACAACCCGGCGGAAAAAGGCGTCTCTCCTTACGGGGGTGTTGAGGAGCGGAAGACAGGGACGAGGCTGACGCTCTTTTCCGCCCTCCGGGACGTCGTCGTGGAACGTGAGATATGGAAACTCGGAATCGTCTATCTGATGTACGGCTTCTCCTATATCATTTATCTTACCTTCTTTGTCGCCTATCTCACAAAAGAGACGGGGGTCCCTCCGGTCAGCGCAGGGAGGATCTTTTCGGTGATGGGGATTTTAAGCGTCTTCTGCGGCGTCATCTTCGGCTGGATATCGGACGTTCTGGGGAGACGGTACGGCCTGATGATCGCATACCTGACGCTCGCCTTGTCCTATGTCGTCTTCGTGTTCTGGAAGGACTACGCCGGTTATTACGCCTCGGCGATCATCTTCGGGCTTGCTGCATTTTCAGTGCCCACCATTATGGCAACGGCATCGGGAGATGCTATGGGAGACAGGCTGGCGCCTGCGGGTCTCGGCTTCATCACATTCTTCTTCGGTGTGGGGCAGGCCCTCGGGCCCGTAATAGGAGGGGTCATAAAGGATTCGACGGGAACATTTACCTATGCCTTCATCCTCTCGGCCGCAATCTCTCTCGTCGGCGCCTTCGGCTCCCTCATCCTGAGAAAACCCCGGGCGGTCCGGAGCGGATGATTGATATTACTCATTCCGCATTACCCTCCATCCGGACCTCCCCCTTTTTTATTTGCTCGGTCATACTTGCTTTCAGAACAATTCCCTGAGAAGCATAAATGCCTCTGCATATTGTACGGATACCGTGGCACCGCGAAACCGGGCCAGGGCTGTGACATTCTCCAGGCTCCTCGGCATCGGCAACGGCTGCAATTCCGATTCATATATCCTCATGATCTCGATCTTTTTCTCCAGGAATTCCGTTATGTCAGAATAGACATGGGCTAAGAACGCGTTTTCATGCAACGGAGGCGCGATCTCCGTCTCGGATATGCATTCATACATCAGGATGCGCTTTATAAAGGGATTCCTGAAGCTCTTTGTGCAGCTCATAACGGCCTTTGCCGCAACCTGATGGTCCGTGTGGATATCGGAGCGGTTGACCGTGTATATTATTTCCGGTTTAACGTCGTGCAGTATCTGAGAGATGTTGTTTATTACCGTGCTGAAATCCAGGGCGTGTAATCGTGTTGTGGGAAAACCCAGGCTGAATGTTTCTTTAAACTGATAGGCCTCAGAGACCAGCCTCACCTGCCTCTTCGCGTTCACGGCAAATTCCCGTGAATAGCCCGATTGATCCGAGGCCTCTGTCAGGATCAGCCAGAAGACCTCGTCGTCCCTGTCCCTGTGTTTAAGGATCGTTCCTCCGCAGCCAAGCGTCTCATCATCGGGATGGACCGAAACAACCAATACCCTCATCCTATATACTCTCCTTCGGTAAAGTCGATATGCGGCTCATATCTGACAAGCACAATCGCCCCGTCATGGCATTTGACGACAGGGATGTTGTCCGATACCGCGATAATCTTTCCAGGCTCTATGTTCCGGGGAACATCCCTTTCGTATCTGCAGGCCTGCCAGACAGTGACGCTCTGTTCCCTGTAGTCGAATTGCGCACCCGGATAGGGCCTTGTCAGTGCCCGTACCAGGTTTACTATAGACTCTGCATTCATGCGCCAGTCTATCACCCCGTCCTTGGCAGTGCGTTTTCGCCAGTAGTTTGCCTTCCCGTGGTCCTGCCGGACCGGCTCATGGGTACGGGCGATCAGTTGCGGCAGGAACCCGGCGATCTGTATCGTTGCCAATTCCTTGATCCTCTCGTAAAGCGTGGTGGCCGTATCCCGGTGGGTGATCCCGAACCTGCGCTGCGAAAGTATCGGCCCCGAATCAGCCCCTTCATCCATGAAAAAGAATGTTAACCCGCTTTCATCAAGTCCCAGGACCAGTGCCCAGATCAGGGGGTGCCGGCCCCTGTTCTGAGGCAGGAGCGCCGGATGGACCCCTACGATTCCCATGGGAGGCAGGGACAACAGCGCACCCTTGATAAGCTGAGACCACCCCCAGCAGAAGATAATATCCGGTCTCTTCTCCCTGATCCACGCGACGGTTTCCTGGTCATTCACATTCCTGCAATAATGAATCGGAATGGCATGGTGACGCGCAAGAGGGGTCAGATCGCAATAATCGCTGTTTGCAGCAGTCTCTTTTGAAGTGACGATACCTGCAACATCGCCCCCGTTCTTCAAGACTTCGCCGAGGCAATGATAACTAAAATCGACAAGACCTATGTACGCTATTCTCATGTTAACCCGACGCCCCTAATGGCCAAATGAGGATCAACTTTGTTGGTAAAAGATAATGGAATGTTATGTTGAATGATGATCCCCCCTTGTCATCCTTTTTTATTTAATTTCTTAAGAACATCCCCCTGTTGCCCTTCTATGTCTTGCTCATGGCTTTTATTTCTGAAAGAAGTTTTATTCCACCATACATAAAATACAAACCAAGCAAGATAAATGTCACCTTTATTGTTACTTGATTGATAGTAATAAAGAATATGCCAATCAAGAAAGCTCCAATACCACTTAGCAAGATGGATACGATTACTACCCAAGCGGCAATCTTGTTTCCCCTAAATGTGAGGAAAGTAAGAATGCTGTATACGATTAACATCAGTAAATAAATAGTACTGTTTTGGATACCTTTTAAGCCTATCGAATAAAAAAGCTGTACGGTAATTATACATAAATAGCTCAGAAGAATAATTTTTCTTCTATTTACTTTGCTCATGTTCGTCTCCCAAATTCAATCTGCAAAAGCATTCTGTGTTCCATGGCCACATATTAGTCACATGCAAATAGTAGCTTTGATCTTTATCTTTCTCTGAAACCATTTCTGTAATGTTCAATTGCCTCGTCAATACAGTCGGGAACGTTATTAAGAAATTGATCCCTGAGAAGTAAGAGCCTTTCAAACAGTTCGCCAAAATATGTACTTTCCAATGCATTATAATTACTACACTAATTTTTCATGCAGCCTGCAACTACTTTAAAAAATCGAGTTACTTCTCACGAATCATATCTAAAGGACGTCCCCTAAATTAATTCCCTAAATTACTATGAGGTGTACCGTCAGGCCCTTCGTGGTGCACTTTGAAGTGGAATTCACCATGGCTGACCCCTAAGACTTTCCGTAAGGGCGTAACAAACAACCCGATAGGAGGGGTGCGTAATGGAAAGAAAGGGTATCCCCTTTTTTTGACGGGAGGATTATAAGGATATCCCCTACTGCTTTCCTTTTCTGATTTATCTACTGCCACAATTCTATCTTAATGAATGTGTATTCATCATTCAACTTTTTAAAAAAGAGTTTGCCCCCACCACCAAGTTGATTTATATTAGGCCAAAATTCTACTATAGTAATAAAGTTGTTTTCTTGTTTAATTCTAACATCACAATTATTTACATCTATATTATTCTTTTGTGCAATTTCTGTGGCCAGCACAATTAGCTTATCTGTTTTTTTCACTTCGTTACCTCCATTTGCGTATGCATATATTCGTTTAGACAACCCACCGTGACACAACACAAAGCAGAGTAACGTAATTGTTATAACACATGTTTTAATCTTATGGCCATACATAAGAACACCTCCCATCGTTTGGATCAATCCTAACAATTCCATTTATGTTCCTGACATATCCTGGAATTTGCATTTTCATAGTATATACGATATCTGGAGGACTTGGGTTGGGATTCCACATAGGACCTATATTAGGATGAGTATGGAAATGCGCTACTGCATATACGGGTCTCGGCGTGGGTGTTATAATTGCCTGTTGGCCCTCTGGCCATCGCTGTATAGATAGGTCACCCGTCTCTGTATCTATAACTATCCATCCACCATGTTCACGAGTTGCCGTCATACCAGGATTTGAATCATTCCAAGCGGCATTTATACCTGAAACTATGTTGGGGCCTGAACGGATGATGGGGTCGTTGTTTACATTCAGCGAAGATGTAACTCTTGTATCCAGCCTTTCAGCATTCTGTTCTGCAGAACCGGCAGACGCATACGGTCCCGCTTCATACGGACTTCCATATTTTACATAGTATGCGCTTCGTATCTTGCCTGCCACATACCCCCCTGCCATTCCCCCCATCGTCCCTGCCGCATAGCACGCAAGACCATCGAGGCCGTTCGTGGCTGTAGCAACTCCTGCCCCTGCTGTCAGAAGGACGGGGCCAGGGACACCGGCGCAGTAGAGACCACCCGTTAGGCCACCCATGACAGCCCCCATAGCTGCCCCCTGGAGTATGCCCTGCAGGTTGCCTCCGCTTAATGCAGCAGCAGTAGCTCCTCCTGCAGCGCCCGCAGCAATACTTGCAATGAACGTGGCTATACCCGGGGTTGCAGTCCCGCCTGTAGCAACGAATACTGCTGCTGCCACCACCCCGACGATAAACGACTCAACCAGATCCCCCAGGCTGAACTGCCCTGACGGATCTACATATACTACCGGATTATTAAGGCAATAGCTATACCTGTTGAACGCCTGCAGGTTCCCCGGTTCAGGAACAAGAGAATCAGCGGATATGAACCTCCCCAGCTGGGGATCATAGAGCCTTGCATTATAG
>MVRS01000182.1 GCA_002067975.1 Syntrophorhabdus sp. PtaU1.Bin058 | reverse complement strand
TTACGAGGTCGTCGATCCGCAGACCGGCTCCGTGTTGCCGGCAGGCGAAGAAGGCGAACTCGTTGTCACGCACCTGGAGAGAAAAGGAATGCCGTTGTTACGCTATCGTACCGGCGACATTACGGCAATAGATGATTCCCCCTGCGCCTGCGGAAGGACGCATGTAAGATTACAGGGCATAAAAGGCCGTTATGGTGAGATCCCCTTAACGGGAGGAAAAAGGGTGTATGCGAGCCAGGTGGAGAACATCATCGGGAAGTTCCCCCAGTATGCGGGCGGGATCAACGTTTTCCGTAACGGATCGCAGCCGATGAGTCAAATCGACGTGGTCATAGCCCAGGAGGGATTATCGGAGGACGATGCCCCGGCCATAAAAAAGGCATTGGAAGATGAGCTTAAGGTTCCGGCCAAGCTTACTCTCGTTAAATCCGAGGACCTGATCGTTTTCCCTCATCGCGCCCATAGGGTCCTCGACAGAACCAAATTGGAACTTTACAAAAGGGAGACCGCGGAACAGTTCAAAGGTGAAACGTAGAAATGCGCTTCCCCCTGTTTAATTACGCCTACGCCCTATCACTGTTCTTATATATACGGAGGTTAAGATGAAGAAGGCAGATAGAAAATACTGGGATCCGAGAATGGAAACTTTGAGCCTTGAAGAGATAAGACTGCTTCAGGAAAAACAGTTAAAGAAGAAGGTGGAGTTTGTTTACAATAAATCACTGTTTTACAGGAAAAAGTTCGACGCAATAGGGCTCAGACCGGAAGACATACAGACGCTCGAGGATATTACGAAGATACCTACTACCAACAAAACAGACTTGCGAGCAATGGTGGGAAGGTGTCTGGAGGAAGGTAAGAAGCCGTACGCCGAAATCCTCGCCGTACCGGAAGAGCAGATCGCAAGCATCCATGCAACGAGTGGAACCACGGGCATTCCTTTCAGTGTTCCGCTGACAGTCGCTGAGCTTACAGACAGGGGTTTCGTTTTTACCGGGGAGTTTCTTGCAAGGAACTACTGGGCCGCGGGGCTCAGACCAGGGGATATTATGGCGTACATGTGGAACCTGGGAGGCGCCATGGTGGGCGGCGGGAATCATATTATTTCGCAGGGTGCGTGTTCCCCGGCAAGTTTTTTGACGCTCCTTCCCTGCCATGTAGGCAGGACCGATTTCGTCCTGAGAACCATGAAGGAGGTAGGGGCAACTGCCGTTCATTGCACCCCGTCATATGCCACGTATATACCGGAGTATGCAGAAAAGATGGGATTCGACCTGAAGGGCCTTAAGATCAAGATCATAGTAACGGCCGGCGAGCCCGGCCCTGCGAGCGTGCCGGGTCTCAGGGCAAAGCTCGAAGAGGCATGGGGCGC
This sequence comes from Syntrophorhabdus sp. PtaU1.Bin058, assembly GCA_002067975.1. GTDB lineage: Bacteria > Desulfobacterota > Syntrophorhabdia > Syntrophorhabdales > Syntrophorhabdaceae > UBA5609. The sequence continues at coordinate 28,610 of MVRS01000182.1, read as the reverse complement.
CAAGGTCTTCGATACGTACGGCGCACAGGCTGCGATCCTTCCCTATGAGTGTGAATTTCATACCGGCTTTCATGTCCAGTCGGATATCAACATACTTGAGATCATTGATCCCGAGACCAGACAACCCGTTCCGCCCGGACAGTACGGCACGATTGTCGGAACGACGCTCAGTGAGTTCGGCGAGGCCTTCCCTCATCTCCGGTTTGATACGGAAGACCGCGGGGCATTGCTCTACGATGAATGTCCCTGCGGCCGCACCCATCCCAGACTTGCCTCGGTTCCGGGGAGATGGGACGACATGATAAAGGTCAAGGGCTATCAGCTTCACCCCAATAACGTGGAAAAGGTGGTGGGCGAGACACCCGGTTGCACCGGTGAGTTCTTTATAATCGTGGACAGAGACGATCTGGGGAAAGACAGTGTCTTGATAAGGGTTGAATACGAACCGTCAGTCAGCGACGTTAAGGAATTCCAAAGCAGGCTACAGCACCTGATTCGCAAGGCCATTACCCTGAAAGCCGATATTGAGATGGTCCCAAAGGGTAGCCTTGGAGGTGAGGTGTTTAAAAAGAGGAGGATCATCGACATCCGCACTGAAGAAGCAAAGAAGAAGTTTGAGACGGCAATCAAGCAGGCCGCCCAGAGGGGCATTGTAAAACCGGGGTAGGAAAAGCCGGAAAAACCTTATAGCAGGGATCAGGAGGATCGGACAATGAAGATACTGAGCATCATCGGGTCGCCGAGGGTCGATGGAAACACCCGTTTCCTGGCCGGGAAATTCGCAGAGGGGGCTATGAGCGCGGGCGCTTCCGTGGAAGAGGTCATATTGCAGAAGGTGAAGGTCGGGCCGTGCATCGATTGTGACAGGTGTAACCAGGACGGAGTCTGCAAACTTGACGATGACTTCGGATCGATAGTGGATAAGATGAAGGCCTGTGACGGCGTGCTTCTCGCTACGCCGGTTTACTGCTGCGGCGTCACGGCTCAGATGAAGGCATTTATCGACAGATCGAATTCGCTGATGCATCCATTTTGCGAATCAGGTATGGAAGGAAAGCCGGCGGCCTTTATTGTCTGTGCAGGATACCCTCCGCCGGAGACAGGGAATATCGAGGTAAATCATAAGGCCAGGCTTGAGACAATGCTGGGGATTCTCAAAGAGATGAAGGCCCTGGAGGCGAACGTAACCGCACGATATCTGATTGATACGACGAAACCCTTTGATCCTACCGCCGATACGCTCAAGACGCTTTACCGGTTCTGCGTCTTCCTCAGGATGCAGGCCCTGGGATTGATGGAGGCCGTAAGTCTCGGCCACAACAAGGATGCGGTAAAAGACCGGCAAGCGGAGATTGAGAGGGCAATATCATTAGGTGTTATGTTTACGAACATGGCCCGTCTCATAAAGGATAAGATGTTGGTCTAATGGATGACATACTGGTAAACCTCATATCGGATCTGAGAGAGGATGAGGCAACGTCCCCATGTCCGTCCTTGTTACGGGATCAGCCGGCGACGTGCGCGAGCATTGCAAAAAACTGATCGATACCGTTGGAAGGGACGGAGGATATATTATGGATGCAGGCGCTGCGTCGCTGGAACATGCGAAACCCGAAAACGTGAAGGCCATGTTTGAATTCAGCAGGGAATATGGCGCTTACTGAAGACTGCAGGACGGCATTGCATGAACGGATGCCGTCCCTTTTTGTTTTTCCGGGACGACATCCCGGGCCGGGGAGTGATATCCGGTAGCCCTTTCGAAGTGCACCGGGACATGACGGCAGCCTGTGCTTGTGCCGCTATTCAAGAAACACCGTTACGCAAACCTTGAGAGGGAGGAATTATGACGGGCAAGGAAGTTTATTCCGGTTACCGGTGGGTGATCCTGGCATTAGGGTGTTTTGTGTTGATATCTTACTCGATCGACCTGATTATTTTTGCACCCATGTTCCCAGAGATAGCAAGGGACCTTAACGTAAATATCGGGGACGCCTTTTACCTGGCAATGGCATCTATCGTGACCCTGGCGGCAGCGATGGTCTTCGGCGGTTTTCTCGTGGATAGATTCGGCATCACTTTTGTTTTTGTCCTGGGTCTGCTCTGTGCATCTGTGCCGGCGGTACTTATGCCGTGGTTGGGCCAGAGCTATCGATTGGTTTTTGTCGCACGCCTGTTGCAGGGATGTGTCGCCGTCACGTTTGCAACTATAGGACCTATCCTTGCCTTGTGGTTTCCGAAAAGGGAGCAGGGTCTGGCGGGGGGCATATTTTTGTGCTCCCTCTCCCTGGGTAATGCCATCGGTATGATAATTGCCCCCGTCTTTCTTCAAACCTTATTGAGCTGGCAGAAGATTGTTGCCCTTTCCTCGCTTCCGGGCTGGGCCTGCATCGCACTTGTCTGCATGTTTGGGACCAGGAAGCCAGCAGGAGAGGCCGTCCATGCAGGGATGCTGGCTGAGGACCCCGGTCGTCCCGGGATGACCTATGCAAGGGCCCTTCATTACCCGATGACATGGATAGGAACCGGCGTCCTCTTCTTTAACTGCTGGGGTCTCTATACCCTTGCCAACATCATTCCATCCTATCTGTCATCGCCTGTCCCTGCAGGCGTGGGCCTTGAACTGGTTACCGCCGGAAAGCTTGCGCTGCTCATGACTATTATGGGGATACCGGCCTTTGTTGTGGGGGGAATCTTTTTTGACAAGGCGGCAAAGGGGAATACCAGGCCGGCCGTTTTCATCGGCTTTGCCGTGACCGGCACGTTCACCTACCTGCTCCTGCTCCCTCCCGTATATCAGTATACCCCGTTTTTGATAATATGCCTCATCATGGCAGGTCTGGGAGTGTCCTTTATGGGGCCGTCGGTGAGCGCTTTTGTTGCTGTTAATTATCATCCGGAGCTTGTCGGTAGTATGATGGGCTGGTGGTTTGGGTTCGGGACACTGGGGGGAGCCATGGGTACATTATTTGCCGGTTTTACTACAGCGGCATCCGGTAATTTCTACTGGACCCTCGCCGCGGTCTCTTTCGCATCGGCAGCCGGTTTCCTGCTCACGTTTTTCTTGAAACAATCGAGAGATGCAGCCGGGCCTGAGAAAGTCGGGAGAACGGCGACAGAGGAATCGTTCGAGAGATAGGCAATACCTGAGTATATGATTGTGAAACGTCCGCCCCCGGGAAGTAACGGCACGCATACCCCCAGTGTGAAACGTTACCCTCCTCCTATATTACGTTGCTTTGCCGGGGACGGATTCCTTAACGCCGCAATCATCGACCCTCCTTTTGAAGGGAAGTATCATATGGGCAATACCGGGGAAGGTATGATCCGAAAAGAGATCCTGCCGTGTGGAAAGACCCGTTGAGATCTTAGGGAGCGTATAGTGGAAACACACGTAGTGAGCCCTCAGGGCAGGGAAGTGATCATAGGGGAAAACTATCCCACCGTTCTTATCGGAGAGCGGATAAATCCTTTCGGCAAGGGTACGATCAGAGAAGGAATGATGTCGAACAACATGGAACCTATCCGGGAAGAGGCCCGCAGGCAGGTGAAGGCCGGGGCCGACATCCTGGTTGTCAGTGCGGGCGCCTTCGGCATCGACGAGACGGTCGTACTGCCCCAGGTTACAGAAGCTGTCATGAAGGCAATAGATGTACCTGGCTGCCTGGAAAGCAGAAACCTGATCGCCCTCGAGAAGACCCTTAATATCGGGTGCGGTCGACCGATTATCAGCTCGGCGACCGGTGACGAAGCCCTTCTGAACGGGTTGCTGCCGCTCGTCAGGAGATACGATACGGCGCTTATCGTACTCCCCTCGGATGAAAGCGGTATACCGAACAATGCCGAAAGACGTCTGGGTATCATCACTTCCGTTTTCATGAAGGCACAACAGGAAGGCATCCGGGCTGAAGATCTGCTCGCCGATTGCATTGCGGAATCAATTGCGGTAAACGGCAATGCCGCCCTCACCACCCTCGAAACGATGGGCATGGTAAGCGTTCCCTTGGACTGAACCTGGTCCCGGGTACGAGCAACGTTTCCTTCGGGCTCCCAAGGAGGGCGGTGGTTAACACGGCATTCCTGGCCCTCGCAATCCGGGAAGGGCTTAATTCGGTGCTGACGAACCCCGTTTTAATGAAACCGTACATACTTGCGGCCGATCTTCTGGTGGGCCGCGACAACCGGGCTCGCAGATACACCGGGTATTGCAGAAAGTTAACGAATGATGCGTCACGTTGAAACAAATATAAGGGCGTTCAGGTCCGTGGCGTATTCAGTTGCCCTGATAAAAAAACAAAATATTTTTTTACAACACACTTTTTTCTTGACAAATAAAATGGTATTATTTATATAGTTAACTAACGTTAGATAATTTATGATTGTGTTGATCGATATTCCCGTATCTTGCGGCATAATCAATTGGCTAACGTAAGATGCGCGATAGATATAAAAATGCAGGGTTGAAGGAACGGCCTTAACAGGTAAATAAAGCGTGCCCAGTCTATACGGAAATAATTGCGGGGGAATCGGTCAGAGAAGAGATCGTGGAGAGGGAGAGGCCTTCCAGGCATCATACGTCGCCCGACGACCGGTTTTAGCTCATATGCAAAAACTTATATGGGAGATTCTTATGAGGCCAGTGTTTATAGGCGGTTTCCTTTTATACCTCTTTTTATCGATGATTCTCGTTTACCCCGTTATATCGAGTGCCGCCGTGCACGCGAAACGACTTCACGATGATTTGTTCTCGGTAAGTTTTGCCGACGATAAAGAGGGCTGGGCATGCGGCCGCTGGGGGACCATTCTGCATACCAAGGATGGCGGAAAGACATGGACAAACCAGAAGAGCGGCACCGACTACACGTTAAGCTCTATTTACTTTGCCGACGCGCAACATGGTTGGGCTGTCGGGGATGGGGGGACCATCCTTCATACGGATAATGGAGGTGACACGTGGCAAAGGCAACAAAGCCCTGTCATGTATCGCCTAATGAGCGTGCACTTCGTATCGGCTAACAAAGGCTGGGCCGTTGGCGAGCGTACACATATACTGACCACAAGTGACGGCGGCAAGACGTGGACCAAACAGTTCAGCGACGTTGATTATATCCTTAAATCCGTTTCCTTTTTCGATCACTCTACAGGCTGGGCCGTGGGTGAATACGGCTATATCTACCACACCACTAATGGCGGTCGTACGTGGGAGAACCGGGGAGGAGGGTTTCGGATTGTGCCGGAGACCGGCGATATAGAAGCAGGAACGTTCCTGTTCAGTATTGTGGCGACCGGCCCGAATACGGCAATGGCCGTTGGCATCGACGGCTATGTCGCCAAGACGGAGGATGCAGGGAAAACGTGGCAACCGATTGCAACCGGCGGTCCCAAGACGCAAATGTTTTGTGTTGCAGTCGGTAAGAATGGAAATATGATACTCGCCGGCGGATCAGGGGTATTCCTGACCAGCGTCAACAGGGGCAGAAATTGGAAAAATGCCGATTTCAGGCCGTCCATCAGTTATGGATGGATCTATGGACTGTGCAGGAGAGGCGCCTCAGGCTACGTTGCGGTGGGCTGGCAGGGCTCCATATTCCTCAATGAGGACGGAGAGGGCATGGTGTGGAAAGAGATCGCATATTGATGATGATAATACCTACCTTAGGGAGAGCATAAGCTTATGGAATGGAATCGGGCGATAGACAATGAACACACCCATAGCCGGTTCGATCGCGTTTGCCGGCTGATGGTTCGTTACAGACCTTTGGTCCTGGCGACAATTCTCATCATAACAGCTGTTCTGGGCTGCGGTATAGTCCGCATCCGGGGAGAGGTTTTGCTTTATGAGCTCTTTCCTATCGGCCACCCTTATCTGCAGATCATTGCCCGTTTTGGAAATATATTCGGCGGCGGCGGCTCCGGCGCCGTAGTGGCGGTAAATGTCAAACAAGGGGATATATTCAACAAGGACACGCTTGTCAAGATCCAACGGATTACAGAGGAAGTTTCCATGTGGGATGAGGTCTACCGCGTCCTGACTGTATCAATCGCAAGCCCGTCGATCAAGGTGGTAAAAGCAAAAGGCGGCGGTGAGATCGGCATAGAGCCGCTTATGTACCCTGATGTACCAGGCACCCCCGGGGAAATGGAGATGCTGAAGAAGAACCTCTATTCCAATCCTTCGTATAACGGGAGTCTGGTTTCAAAAGACGGCAAAGGATGCCTGATTGTTACCGAGTTTAAGGAGGATGTCCCCTATGAAAGGTCCTTTGCCCTCCTCACCAAGATAGTAAAAGAATATTCTGATGGAAATACGTCGATCCATGTATCCGGATTCCCGATGCTGATGGGATGGGTTTACAGCTATAAGAAACAGATCGAGGTTGTCTTTGCGGTCAGTATCCTGCTCATGATCCTGCTTCTGTATTGTATCTTCCGTAATCTCGCCGGCATGCTTACCCCCATGGCCTTCGCCTGCGTAGTGACTGTCATGGGACTCGGGTTCATCGGCTGGACCGGAGTCAATTTCAGCCCCCTGTTGTATGTTCTGGCCTTTCTCGTAGGCGCCCGTATAGTCAGCCATTCCGTTCAGATTACCCATCGCTATTTTGAGGAATATGAGCGGGCAGGGGGCGACAAAGCCCAGGCCTGTTTTCAAACCATGCGAACGATGATCGTTCCCAATATTGCCGCCGTCGCTACCGAGGTAGCTGGTTTTCTCACCCTCCTTCTCGCAAAGATCATTCTTATGATGCACGTGGCGATCATTATGAGTTTCTGGATGGCATGCATCTCTCTCTGCGGGATCATGACGCCTATTCTATGCACATACATGCCTGGCATAGGGAAAGCAAGCCAAAAATATGCCGGGCAGCGGGCAAAGGATGATCTGCTGGGCCGCATAATTGTAGGTGTGGCCAGGTGGTGCATCGGTTCCGGCAAGACAATCGCGGTAGCTGTCCTGATCATCCTTATCGGACTCGCCGCATGGCAGTCCAGCGGGCTGAAGATCGGCGATCCCACACCGGGCACCTCACTCCTGTGGCCGAGTCATGTGTTCAACAGGGACACGGCAGCTATCAACAAAACGTTCAATGCCTCTTCGGAGAACTTTGTCCTCTATTATGAGGGAAGCAAGGGGTCGGTTTACGATCCGGTGGTTCTTACCACCTTTGAGAAGTTTGCCCGGCATATGGAGGCCCAGCTGCCCGACATTTACAAATCCTCGACCTCAATAATCAATACGGTGAAGATGGTTAACGAGACCTTCCATGACGGCGACAAGATGTGGCACGAACTTCCCCGGGAGAAGAAGCTGCTCGAGGGTCTGATGGGGTACGTCCGGCAGAATACCGACACAGGAACGTTTGCCAGGTTTGCCGATAAGGGATTCGAACGCGCCCAGATCACGCTCTTTTTCGCCGATCACACTACAGAGAGCCTGCGCCGTATCAAAGAGGCCGCTTACGACTTCTTCAAGACCCACTCATGGACTACCGACAAAGGCAGGTTCATCCTTGCAGGGGGACGAGTGGGCATGGAGATAGCCGTGAATGAAGAAATGAAACGGGCCCATGTGCTCATCGACGCAGCAGTCTTTATAGCAATTTTTGTCCTCTGTGTCCTGTCATACTTTTCCTTTACCGCAGGGCTCATGCTTACCCTGCCGCTGCTCCTTGCAAACCTCGTAGCTTTTGCATACATGGCCCTGGCAAACATCGGCCTTTCGGTCAACACCCTTCCCATAGCGGCAATCAGTGTTGGGGTGGGCGTAGATTTTGCCATATTCCTGTACAGCAGGTGTAAGAATGAATTCCCGAAACAAAACGGATGGGAAAGTACAGTGCTGGAATCGGTTCGCACATGCGGAAAGGCGATTGTGTATACCGGATTGACGACTATCCTCCCGATTCTGACGTGGTACTTCATCTCCGATCTCAAGTTCCAGGCACAGATGGGAATTTTTCTCGCGTTAATTATGGGGGTAAACGTTATTCTGGCCCTCACGCTGCACCCGCTGATGATATGCATGATCAGGCCAAGGTTTATCTCGGGGGTAAAGGAGCCGGCCAGGACGAACCCTGAACCGGCCATGCTACCAGAGTCAGAGCATGCACCAAAGGGATAACGGAATGGGCACAACGGCCAAATGATTTCGGCGAAGGATTGAGATTCCACGGGCGATATTAACGGAATCTTGGTGATATATGGCGTTCGGAGCATATCAGTAGTGAAGAACAAGGGCACATACTTAGTGTGCCGGCAGTTTAGTAAAAACCAATATTTCCAAAAAAAGGGAGGGTGTATGCGTACGATATGCGCATTATTTCTGGCTGCTCTGGCAATAGCGACATTCATGATCTTTCCTGCTGCTGCAACTACGTACTCGGTCGGTGAATTACCACTGGATGTAAAAGGATATGTTACCCAGGGCGGCGCCATAGGTCTTACGGGCGATCACTACGATACGGAAAAGGGCCTGCAGTCCGCCATCTTTAATCTTTTCACCGAAGCTGAATTAAGGTATAAGTCAAACTTGAGGTTTTACACCTCACTTATGCTGACGGGTGACTGGATATACGATATCAAGCATGACCAGGCGGAGTGGAATGACAAGCAGTTTGCCAAGTCGCGCGACAGGCTTTATATGGATACCGAATACTGGCAGGTGCTGAAAGAGGCCCATGTGACGTGGACTCCGGAACATTTTCTCTTCCGTTTTGGTAAACAGGCGGTGAGCTGGGGAGAGATGGACCTGTTCAGAATCAACGACCAGATCACCCCTCTATATCAGAGACGCGGGTCCTCTGACGTCGAGTTGGATGCATTGAGAATGCCTATCTGGATGCTCAGGGCCGAGTATTACCCTACAATTGAAGCGGGCTGGCTCAAGGATCTTTCAGCTCAGTTCATATTTAATCCGAACATAACTTTCATACGGAACCAAACACCCGTTCCCGGTAACGATGTAGCAGGGATCTGGGCTCCGGCGATGAACGGTCCCGATTATATCGATGCCACCCCTGTGGGGATACCCGGCTTAACGTGGATTCCCACGGCAGCCCTCCCCGTTTTGAAAGGCATGCTGCCGCCCCCTGTGTATGCGGCCATTGCCGCCCTCCCTCGCCACAACAGCGTTGTCGGGTCGTGGGAACTCTCAAATACCGAGGTGCGTTCCTTTGACAGCGGTGGGTTTGAATACGGTCTCAGACTGAAAGGGACAATAGGGGAAGGTATTCTGGCCCTGATGGGGTATTATGGTCTCGATAAAGATATTGCCCTGCGTGTTACAGGTCTTAGTCCCGTTACCTTCACGAAGGAAGGTACCCCCATTGCTCACGTACAGTTCGAGGCAAAGTACCCGCTTTTCCGTTTTGTAGGGGCAAGCTACAGCAATGACATCCCGGCCTTAGCCTTTTCTGCGCTGGGAGGTGTTGCGCCGCTTTTACGCCTGGAGGCAATGTATGCCTACCAGAACACCTTTACCGGGGAGATAAGTCAACAGTTCAGGACCTATGATGAATTCCGCTACGGCATCGGCGTGGACTGGAAAGTGAAAGTGCCGATATTGAACCCGTTGGCGTACTTTTCCATAATGCCCCAGCTCTATGCGAGGCGGATCCTGGACTACCCGTCAGACGAGCGGCTTCAATACTCAGGCGCCCTTATCAAAGAAAACAATTATCAAGCGTCCCTCACGCTGAGCACGTCCTATCTTCACAATAAGCTGAACCCATCCTTTACGTGGATACACGACATGACCAGCAGGGCGGACTATTACCGGTATCAGGTAGTATACGATTACAATGATGCCTGGCACTTCACCTTGGGTGCAATGCAGTTTTACGGAGCGAAGGCCGGAGAGGGGTTAGAGGTCTTCAGGAACAAGGATCAATGCTATTTTAAAACAACTTACAAGTTTAACTAAGAGGAAAAGGAGGAAGCGATGAAAAGAACTAAGATTGCCGGTCTCGTAATAGTAATCTGTCTGCTGTTGTTAGGGCTGGCGCCTAATCTGTGGACGGCAGAATATAAGGATTTCACCTTAAGCCAGGCGTTGAAACTGAAGCCAAAATACGATGATCCCCACCCTTACCTCAAGGATATACATCCGCAGAAATTTCTTGCACCTGAAGTATACAAACAACTCACTTACGACGTAGAGGCAATGAAGAAGGCATGGGCCGAGACGGTTGGGTTCAAGGCCCCTGACGTTGTGGGCAAGAAGTCGCCGGAGATTAAACCCGGCGTCTATAACTATAAGGATAAAGACAAATATCCCGGTCTTAAAGAACTTATGATCCCCGAGATGTATCAGCGCTTTGCACCAGGGGCGCGTCCGCATGCCGGCAACTTCCCGGAAATAAAGATCATCCCTACCAGGCAGTACTATTACGCCCTTCCTGTTGCAGAAGCGACAAAAAAGAACGAGGGCAAGACAAAGCAGGACAACAAGGGATATATCGTCCCCTCCAGCTATACGGCAGGCTGCCCGTTTCCAAGACCCTCGGGGACCTTTAAGGCCCAGCAGATCATGTATAACTGGGAGAAACGCTACTATCACTACGAGAGCGCCCTGTTCGTAGCCTATTCTCTGGGTTTTAACAAAAGTCTTAACGAAGACATACACGCCGGCGGTCCGATGCACATAGCCCGGCTTCAGGGCAGGCTTACTATGGAGCCGTTCGGATGGTTTGACAAGAGGGCCGAGACGGCAGGGGAGATGCGCGCTTTGAGTATGGGACCCTATGAGATCCCTCAGGATAATTTTGGGAATGCATATACATCGATCAATTATGAAGATCCGAACAAGGCAGATCTGCAGCTTATCTACATCCAGGCCTTGAGACGGATAAGAAAGATGTCCGCAACAGACAGCCAGGACGCCGTTGCGGGACAGGACATCATTTATGACGATAGCGACGCCTTTAATCAGAAACTTTCCCCAACCCGGTACCCCTATAAGTATGAAGTGGCGGAGCGGGAAATGCTTATGCCGGCGATAACCTCCGAGGGATCACGGTATATCTCTTCCAAGGGATTGGAGCTGCGGAACTTTGAGCTTGAGAGGAGGCCCGTATATGTGATAACCCTTACCCAGTTGGACAAGAACTATGTGTACGGCAAACGCACTATCTATATGGACAGGGAGCTGTTCCTTATTTATCATGTTGACAATTATGATCAGAAAGGTCGCCTCTACAGGGTCACGGAAGTATATAACGGGTATGTTCCCGAAATGGGCGTCTTCATGCCGGCCGGTTTTCTCGCAAGAGACTACATTGACCTGCACAGTGCATATATGTACCAATTCGATATTCCGACCCCGTCGTTGACCCGCGAACAACTTCTGATAGACCGGCTTGCAAGGGTCAAATAGAAGGGATCGGGGACGATTCTGAGAGGAGCGAGAAGGAGGAAGCTATGCCAGATACAAGGATTCAAACAGTTCCGGATGGGGACATCCATGGTCCCTATGCAATGCTTACGCTTGGCGAGAGGATGTACGCCCATGACCTGGGCGGCGACGGGATCCTGTTGTTCGTCGGCGAGGCGGCGCCTGTACCCGGTGTAAGGGTATTCCACCGGGACACAAAGCAGGAACTGGGAAAGTTTCCCCCGCCCTCCAGGGGCCATATCGTCCCGTTCAAGTTCAGGCTGAAGAGCTATCGGCCTCTGGGACAGAACGGCTCGGAGGGGTCCGTCTATGTAATGGACGGCGTTTACCCCAAGATAGTCGGCCTTTATGATACGTTGATCCTCGAATATGAGTATCGATACGATGGCCGGGGAGACCTGAGGGTCAACCTGGCGAAAGAGTACCGGATAAGGTCAAACACCGTTCCATTCGATCAAATGCAAAAGGGTACTCCTCCAGACGGCGCCATGTACCCTACCGGTTTCGATCTTATCGACAATGACCGGATCGTCCTGACCGATTGCTTCGCCGGTGCAATCTGGGTATTTGATCTGAAGACCGAGGCCCTTACGGCAGCCTTCACGCATCCTGACTTTCTGCCGCAACCCTGGCCCGAGGATCTAAAAATCACGCTCCCGGACGGAAGCGTTCAGGATGGGTTCTCAGGATGGACCCACCACGATAGATCGCGATTGGTGCCCTACCTTCATCAGATACCCTTCTCCCCGGGCGTGCCGAAAATGATGCCCGGGCTTCATGGTGTGACGATCTATAAAAACGGTACAAATGAGAAGGTGGTTTTCGTCAGCGTTGCCCGCGGGGGCATTTATTCGCTGGACGTGAGCGAACTTCTTCGATCAGACATTCCTTGCTGGGGGAAGCGATTCGATACGGTCGTGCCTGATATCCGGGGAGTGTCAAGCCATGTCACCGAGGTCCAGGCCGACACCTTCAACCCAACCTCCCCCTGGATCTATTTCCAGCGTGCGCTCTCAAGGTCAAATGAGGTTGCGGACAGGGGCTACGAGATCTGGAAAGAAAAATACAACCCGTTATACCGTGTCAATATTGAAACACGGAGGGTCGAATTTGTGGCAGAAGACTGGAAGCTGTGGGATTTTGTCAGCAACTTAAACGTGATACCCGGAGAGCCAGGGTCTATCCGTCTGACATCCACGCCTACCCAGCAACACCGGCTTCCGGGGGCAAGCGGCCTTATAGCCGATCCCGACGACTACTCGAGATTACCAAAGGATTTTGTTTTTCCTGTGATCGACGTTAAAGGCTGAACCGATGAGGCTGTTGCCCGGGCCGATAACAGGAATATAAACTCTACTTGTGAGGAGGGATTCTATGTCCGTACAGACCACATCAGGGCAGAAGACCGTGGCGGAGCAGGTCGCCGAGTTTGCGCTGACGCTTCGCTATGAGGATATTCCAAAAGAGGTTGTGCTCGCCGCCAAGATGCAGATGCTTGATGCGCTCGGCATCGCGCTGCTTTCCAACACCACTGAAATAGGCAAGACCGTATATCGGGCTACTATCAGGGCGAGCGCCCGCCTCGAGGCAGGCGGCGCACGTGTGATAGGCTACGGTACACGGCTCCCCGCTTCAGACACCACACTGATAAACGGCGTGTTTATCAACAGCCTGGGTTTTGACGGCACGCACCTGGGGTCCGGGATTCATCCTTGCGCACCTGCTTTGGCTGCAGTCCTGGCAGCGGGCGAAGAAGAACATGCGGACGGACACACCATTCTTGCGGCCTACATTGCCGCCATAGAGATCGACTGCCGGTTGGCAGGTCCTCGGGGGAACCCCTTCCATCCACGCGGGTTCCATCCTACCGCCCTTCTGGGGACATTCGCAGCCGCTGCTGCAGCGGCGCGGCTCCGGCGGCTGGATCTGCCGGCGGCGGTAAACGCGCTGGGCCTTTGCGGGAGCAAGGCGGCGGGCCTGATCGATGTGCTGGGTTCATGGCAGTTGATGTTGCATGTGGGCTGGGCGGCCCACGCAGGCCTGATGGCGGCAAGCATCGCAGCCGAGGGCTTTACCGGCGCGCCCCGGATCTTCGAAAGCCCCAACGGCTTCTATCAGACCCATCTGGGTTTCATCCCTACAAATGAAGAACTGCGCCTGGACACACTTGGGAAACATTACTTAACCGCAGAGGTCTCTCTCAAGCCCTATCCGAACTGTCAGGCCGTACAGGCCTTTACCGACGCCGCCTTTGCCCTGAAGGAAGAAGGCATAGGCTGGCAGGAAGTGGAGCATGTGGAGTACTTGGTGACCCCGGTATGCTATCCGCTCGTTATCGACCCTCCCACGTTGCAGGAGTATCCGTTGCGCCGCGATGTTGCAGGGTTCAGCATCCCCTATGCCGTTGCCGGCGCAATGATAAAAGGGCGGGCCGACTATGCGTTCTACCATGAAGACCCGCTCGACGACCCCGAGATCATGTCGTTTGTAAAACGCTTTGATCACGCCCCTGATCCCGACAGCGATTTTCCCAGGCATTTCCCGGGAGAGCTTCGAGTTACGCTCAGGGACGGCCGCAGGATCGCGAAACGGATCGTGGCAAGTAAGGGAACACCTGAATGGCCCATGTCCCGCTCAGAGGTGGAGACAAAATTCCTGGACCACGCCTCGCGTGTAATGTCGCGTGACAAGGCGAACCGGCTGGCCGAAACCGTCTCGCGGATCGACGACGTGAAGGATGTGGAGGAACTCCTCGACGCAGCATGCGATGTGACGGCAGAGGCGTATCGTCAAAAAAGATGAAAGGAGAAGATGAATGAACAATATTGTCATGGTCCTGCCGTTTGTTGAATCGGCCGAAGTGGTGACATGGACGCGTGAATGTTACCGGCATATAACAGGGGTCGACTTCGTCGGGCTCGAGGAGGGAAAAGACCCTTTGTTTACCTCGGCAGACGTCGAGATGAACGTCCCCGCTATGCTTAACAGGCTTATGCTTGCAGAGAAACAGGGCTACAAGGCAGGGATAATGGGCTGTTTCGGCGATCCCGGTTTGTTTGCTGCACATCAGGTCGTTGCATTTCCGGTTGTAGGGCCGGGACAAAGCTCCCTGCTCACCGCCTCGATGCTGGGCGAAAGGTCGATGATCATCTCCCCCTGCAGAAACCATGCGTATGCCACCGAGAAACTCGTTCAGTCATATGGGTACTCGAACAGGGTTGCGAGCATACGCTGGATGAATAAGATCGGGGTCGAGGCATGCATTACGAGGTCTGAAGAGGGCGTGCGGGATACGGCCGATATATGCCTGAAAGAGATTGCGGAAAAGGATATCCATGTCGTCATCTTCGGCTGCATAGGCTTGAATTGGATGGCTGACGACCTGCACCGCATCATAGCGGGGGCAGGATACGATTGTCCGGTTGTGGAACCGGGCCTGACTTCGATTGCCCATGCAAAGATGCTTCTCGATCTTAAACTGAACCAAAGCAGGGAAATGCATAAGCTGTGAACAGATCGAAGCAGAAAGTCGCCGGAGAGAATACTTCCAAAACGTGTTGCAGGAGTGCTGTCCACGGGCAATAAGACACGTACCGTCTTACTGTTATACGGTGGTTAGCCTCCTTCGCATCCCCTTTACGCTTTGATCTGCCCGTACCGTTCACTTTGTTCGTTAACTCTATATAAACTAAACAACTTTAGGGATTGACAAACAGGTTAAGAAGAGTTAGACTAACGATAGTTATGCATTATAAGACAAGCACGCATCAGAGAGGGCAATAAATATGATTTCGAAAAAGCAGGAAACGATCCCCGCCGGAAAGTCTGAACAGGTGCTTCAGGCGGCCATGCAATTGTTTTCCGAAAAGGGCTTCGAAAAAACCAGCATGAGGGATCTCGCAAAGGCAGCGGACATGACTACGGCCGGCCTCTATTATCACATACAGAGCAAGGACCATCTGTTGAAGGTAATCGAAGATATCATTTTCAATCAACTGCAGGCGACGGTATTTACGAAAATGGGGCAGTCCGGTGAGCCGAAGCGCAGGCTAAGGGATTTCATAGAGGCCATGATCGACTACAGCTTGGAGCACGCCAAACTGGTATCTGTCCTGAGAGATAACGCCATTACGGAAGAATTTGCCGAAGAGATAAGGGAACACAGGAAGTTATACGTAAAACAAACAGAGGAGTTCCTGAAACAGTTGCAGCGAGACGCGAAGGTCGAGCCGCGCGTAGATGCTACCGTTGTTACATATATTTTAATCGCCACCATGAACTGGTTGCCCCTGTGGTACAAAGCAGGAGGCAGGTTATCCAAGAAGCAATTAGTCGATGCGGTGAGCCAGTTCTTTATTAAAGGCTTACTGGACGGCAGCAAACGCACGCGCGGTTCAGGGCAATAGCCGTCATACCGGTCCGGCTTCTCCAATCGTCGATGATAAAATGTCTTTGATCCGTGTGCATGCACATCCCGTGCATGCGGGGAGAGTGTCAACAGGGCGCCCGGTGTCCTGCGGTCGATGGATAAGATACATCACAGCCCGATTTTATTGCTTTGCCGGTCTTTCAAGTATATGGATACCCATAGAGGCCTCTTCAAAGTAAACCATCCCTCCCCCGTTTTCAGACATTCCGATGCGCGCCCCTTCAACCTGTCTTGCCCCGGCCTCCCCACGCAGCTGGGTCACAAGCTCATAGATCTGGGCTATCCCTGTGGCCGCTAACGGATGACCGCGGGAAATGAGACCGCCGGATGGATTTACCGGTATTTTTCCGCCCAGCATTGTTGCGCCGGATTCTGCGAATGGGCCTCCTTCTCCCGGCCCGCAGAAGCCGAGTTGTTCCGTCATCTTCAGCTCTCCGTACGATGCCGCATCGTGGACCTCCAGGACATCCACATCCTCCGGTCCCACACCGGCAATATTGTATGCCTTTTGGGACAACCTCACCTCGATCGCCTTTTCTGATTCGTCAAAGGCCCTCGGCGTGTTGGACCCGTAGACGGACGCCAGAATCTTTACAGGCTTCGGAGACGTCATGCGCCTGAGGAAATCCTCCGAACAGAGGACAGCGGCTGCGCTGCCGTCCCCCAGGGGGGCGCACATCGGCACGGTCAGCGGATAGACAACGGGTCTCGCCGCCAGCACGTCTTCAATGGTCATGGCCTTTTGAAACTGCGCCTTGGGGTTCATTGCGCCAAGCCGGTGCGCCTTGGAGGTGATAAGCGCAAGGTGCCGCTGGGTAGTGCCGTACTTCATCATGTGCCAGCGGACCATGCAGGCATAAAAATTCATCATCCCGCCGCGGTCCACGCCGGCCTTTTCGAAATTATCCAGCGGCACGTCGATGCCCAGCTCGTGTATCCTGTTTATCCATAACTTATCAATCGCGCCCCTGTTCTCCCTGTCCGTCCCGGTCTCGATCGCCTGGAAGGACCTCCTCTTGTCAGCGTCGTACAGCTTTTCCGCACCCACCGCCAGTGCACATTCATAGGCCCCGGAACTTACGCCGAGCCATGCATTATGAAGCGCCTGGGATCCGCCCCCACAGGCGCTCTCCACGTTGGTGATGGGGATCTTATGGATGCCCATGGCTCCCAGGGCGACCTGACCGCGCACCTGGTCCTGCCCCTGGAGGAACCCCCAGGTCGAGTTGGCAAACCAGGCCGCTTCGATATCCTGTTTCTCAATGCCCGCATGCGTCAAGGCGTCGCTTACCGCCTCGTTGGCGAGGTCCTTTATGGAACGGTCAAGCCATCTGAAAAATCGCGTCATTCCTACTCCGATGATGTACACGTCACGCATGTTTCTTCCCTCCCTCTCGTTTGTACGTCTTTTCAAATACCTGTCCTTTGTACAGGCTCCGCTCAAGGCTGCCCGGTTCGGCCCAGATGATCTGCGGATTGATCTTGAGGCGTTTGCTCATTGCGTCGGAGATCTCCTGTGCAAGGGAATTAAGCGCGTCGCCTGTCAGACCTTCCGCATGCTCTACCCGGACCTTCAGGGGCGGCACAACCCGGGGAGGCGGCTCGTCGAGGATAATCCTCAACTCCCCCGTGACCCTCGGCACAAAATCGTTTATCACTCCCTTGATGTGGCTCGGATAGACCATGACGCCTTTTACCTTGAGCATATCATCGGTACGACCGACCACCTTATACCGGAAACCGGAACGGCCACAGGGACAGGGTTCGGTGAAGACCTGCATTATGTCCCCGGGACTCTCTCTGACGGACACCAGGGCATCATTGTCGAGCGTGGTATATACGTACTCCCCCTGGGCGCCGTTCTCTAAGGGGATCGGCCTTTTTGTTTCCGGATCAACAAGCTCAAAATAACAGAGGTCATCGAGAAGCCAGTGCATGCCCTGGTATTCCTCATAATCGCACGAGAACCCGACGCCGGCGCCTATATCAAACACCTTGGCCTTATAGGCATCCTCCAGCTTTGCCCTGACCTCCGGGATGCCTGCACCCGGCTCAGCCCCGCAAAGCAGGATCTTCAGCCCCAACTGCCCGACCTCTTTCCCGATCAACCTCGGCGCCTGTTCGATCATATATTCTGCGAGAGACGGTGTGCCCACAAATACAGTGCCCTTGAAGAGATTCTGGATCGATAATATGCGCTCACTCTTGGCCTCTGCGCCGACGGGCAACATGGTTGCGCCGACCCTCTGAAACGCGATTGCGCTCGGCACGCCTGCGATCACCATCGAAAGGGCAAAACAGTACAATATCCGGTCGCTGCTGCGAACCCCTGACCGCCAGCATCCGCGCGCCGTAAACTCTGACCAGAAATTCATCAGATCCCGGTTGGTCAGCGGGTATGGGGTAGGAACGCCGGTCGTCCCGGTTGTCGTCGCGATCCAATCCAGTTCTTCGAGGCTGACGGCCATTCGTTGTTCAAGGGCCTTCAGGTAGTCGCCGCCGTACTCCTCTACCAGATCCCGCATCGATTGTTTGGTAAAGACGGCAATCTTTTCCTTGAACTCATCAAACCCGGTGAGCCTTTCAGGGTCCAATCTGTTTTTCTCCATCATCCGGGCGTAATAGGGCGCTTTGTCTTTGAGCCGGACCAGCATCTTCCTGAGCCTTGCGAATTGTATCTTCGACATCTCCGGCGTATTGAGTATCGGCTCCATTTCCATATTCCAGTAAGGTCTTTCTTCGTGTGTTCCGGACATCTCTGCAACTCCTCCTTTTTGTATTGTAACGTTCAAGGTCTCTTTGCCTCCCATCCCCTGGTTCAACGCGGGGGCTTTCCTGATGCCAAGCGATCGGCTCCGGAGATTCATGCTCCATGCGTCACGATGCGCCTTTCCAATGCGTTTCAGGTTATTAAGGGTCGGCGGGCTTTACATCATCCGTCTCACCAGGGGGAGCCTTACGGTTCTCATGGGAGGCCTCTATCGCATATTCGGCAATTCATATCAGATGTTCCTGGCGATCTCATTTGCCGTCCATATCGCTTCTTTTATTTCACCCACCCTGGAGCAGTCGCCGATCTTATAGATCTCCGGGACCTTTCCCTGCAGTTGGTCAAAAAGAAGATCATTTGCCTTCCTCTGTAATGAAATGATCAGGGTGTCGTAGGGAAGCACGTCTTCATTCCCCTCCCTGTATTTTACTTTGATACCCTCCGGGGTGATCGCCTCAACATCGACATAAAACAGGACTTTCGGATTATCCACTCTCCGCGTCTCAGGGCCTGACCGGACAAGATTGATATCGGTCAGCTTTCTCCAGACATAGAATTGACGGCTGCCCTTGTAATCTCTTGCCAGGGTATCCACGCCTCCCCTGCCTATCATGACCACGTCCTTGCCTTCTTCTGCAAGGGAGATGGCGAGTTCTGCCGCCACGAGCCCCCAGACGACCACCCGCTGACCGATGGCCTTGGGCTCGCGGCAGGCCTGGATGTGATCCACTACTCCGAATTTACCCTTGGCAACATCGGGGATCAGCATGGAAGAACCGCAGGCCACAATAACCGCGTCGGGCCGCATCTCCGCTACATCGGCAACGGCGGCCTCCCTGCATACCCTTACGTCCACCTGCAGCTTCCTCATCTGGGTCCCGAGATAGTCCACCAGATTTTTAAATTCACCCGTCATCGCGGTTTGCGCCAGGGCGGCTACCATGCCTCCCAGCTTTGGCTCCTTTTCCATCAAGGTCACTTTGTGACCCCTGAGCGCGGCCACCCTGGCCGCTTCCATTCCTCCGACCCCGCCGCCTATGATGAGCACCGTCTTCTGCTTCCCGGCAGGTTTCAGCGGTATGCATCCGATCTGCGTATCGTAATTGATCGCACAGGGGGTGCCGCAGAATATGGGCTTGCACCCTATGCACTTCCTGATATCGTCCTTGTGTCCCTCAAAATACTTTTTCGGGGTGTCGAAATCGGCCTGCAGTTGGCTTCCCATGTAGATAATATCAGCCTTTCCCTGTTCCAGGAACCTTTCAGCCATCTCCAGGTCAAGGATCCGGCCGACTCCGATCACGGGCACGTTCGCGGCCTTTTTCACCGCCTCGGCATTGTGGATGAAGCACCCCCTTGGATAGTACAGGGGGATGGAAACGCCCTGTATTGAATGCGTTACAGACCCCTGTGTGACATCAAGACAATCGACGCCCGCCTTTTCGAGGCCGGGAACAATATACTGCACAGAATCCGCAATGGTTGTACCTTGTCTGCCGAGCAACTCATCGGCGGAGAACCTGACCAGAAGCGGATAGTCCCCGCCGACTATTTTCCGTATCTCTTCAATCGTCTCTGCGATAAACCGGATCCGGTTGTCCCAGTTCCCGCCGTATTTGTCGGTCCGCCGGTTATAGAAAGGCGACAGAAACGCCCCGAAGATACTTGCCCCGCCGTGTCCGCAGTGAAGCTCCACGCAATCGAAACCGGCCGCTTTGGCCCTGCCGGCAGAAAGGGCGATTGAATTTTTTATCACCTCCATGCGCTCGTGAGAGATCTCCTCGACGGGTATTATGGACCCTGCCATAAGATCAAACACGCCGAACCGGGCGGAAAGCTGATCGGGATAGGGCGAAGGAGAGGGGCCTTCCCCGATCATGGGCCCCGCGGCCGACAACTGGGCGCCGATCTTAACGCCATATGAGTGTATTACGTTAATGAGACGCGCCCAGTGCGGTATATACTTATCGTCCCAGATACTCGCCCCGGCTTCCGGTCTCACGGGGGCGTTCTTGGAGTAAGATTCCGGCGATACGGATTCGATAGTCCCGGTCATTATGAAGCCTATGCCGCCTTTTGCCCTTTCTTCGAACCACCTGATCGTTTCGTTGTTTACGGAACCGTCCGGTTCCGCAGGCATTCCCAGGATGGGCGCGAAACCCAGCCTGTTCTTTAGTACCATTCCTTTTATCTCTATCGGTTCAAGGATCTTTCCTGGCATGATTCACCTCCTGATGAATCTATTCGGTAGGAACTGTTCTGATTGCCAAAAAAATATTGACGGCTTTACCCGCCTATTCTTGCTATAGTGCTTCGATTCCTCGGATAGGTATCAAAGATCCGCTGTCCGCCATACCTCTGGAGCACTTCGGTGTTGCCGTCGGCGATAAGTGATGTCCGGGCATCACGGAAAAGCTTTTCCGGCAGGTATTCCTTTGTCAGTCCGTTGGCCCCGAGTATCTGGATTGCCTCATGGGCATTCTGGAACGCCATCTCAGTGGCTGCGGTCTTCGCTGCTATCGCGTATTCCGTAAAGGCTGGAAAGATGCTCATATTCATTGCAACCGTGTTTCTCGTCAGTGCCCTGCACGCCTCAACCCGCCCGAACATTGCAAAGATCCTCTGTTTCATGGAATACTGATCGCGCAACAGCCTTCCCCCCTGGATTCTTTCATTGCAGTACCCGAAGGCCTCTTCGAAGGCAGCCCTGGCAAGCCCCGTAGCGTAACATGCAACCCCTATATTTGCGCAGGCCAGATACTGATCGGACATAAACTGATACGCCTCCGGGTTATCGAGTATCATATATCGCGCAGGGATCCTCACGTCGTCGAAATAAAGCTCAGTCTGTGCGAGATCCTTCATGCCCAGTTTGGCAAGGGGTTTGCCGCGGGAACAGCCTGAAAGATTTAACGGAACTATGGCGCAGCCGCTGCCCGCAAATCCTCTCGACGGATCGGTCTGGCAATAAAGCAGGCAGTGGGTCGCAACGGGTCCGCCGGAGATCCATGCGGACTTCTGCCCGCTGATGACCCAATGGTCGCCGTCGCGTACCGCCCGGCAGCTGCTCCTCGATTCCGGGGAAGAGTGGAAGGGCTCTCCGAAGCCTAACCCGTCGGAACCGTGGTCCGGGTCCGTGGCGGCCCAGCACCCTCTTATGCTTCCGTCAACACACCTGCAGTAAGGTATGACGAATTCCTCTATCAGGGCAGGGTTATTGCTCAGAAGTGCGGCTAAAGGGACCATGCTGATCGCCCCCAGCTGGATTGACAGCCCGAAGCTCCCCCAGCCCATCTCCTCCATTACGATATGCCACTGAAGCGGCGTAAGGCCCAACCCGCCCACTGCTTCCGGGAAGCCTGCAGCGTGATAACCCAGTTCAAAGGCCTTCCGGAGGAAGATCCACAGCGGAGAGTCTTCGGCCACTGCTTCTAACGGTCCCTTCTCGTCGAGTTCCTTCGCTGCCGGACGCATCACCGTTTCCGCGAACTTGTGTACAGATGCCTTCAAGGCCAGATCTTCATCGCTTAACATAAGGTTTGTATCGAAATAATCCATAATGTGACCCCCTTCAGTTCCACGGTTTTCAGTCTATTGTGTTACGTTCCATACTCTTCCATGAATGCGGCCTCCCGCCTATGCCGGCAGAAAGACCTTTCGTCTCCGGTTGGATACGATAACGCTCAACACCGGACGGCGCCGCAGGCCGCGCTCAGTGAGGTTAACCATCATGTTTAATTCAGGGAGGGAAGGGTGGTTTTGCCCTATGCTTCGGCAGGCACCACCCTTAATCTCCGGTTCTATATGTGCGGCTTGTGTCCGGACGTATATCCTTGCCCGAGCTGTTTTCCATACAAAATCGGTTCCCTATGCCGTTTTCCTCTGGATCAGTGTTTCGATGAAGTTCGAATATATTGCTATCATTTTTGCTTCATCCCAATCTCGTGGATCGACCATATCGCTGACGATGTTGAGGGTTGGGACACCGCTCTCCTCTAAGGCACGCTTTGTCAACAACATGGGGCCGCATAAGAACTTGCATGATTCTGCTATTGGGTACACGGCGCCGTCAATTTTCCACTTTTTTGCTTCGGCGAGATGCGACTCCGTCCACCACGGCGTATTGCCCAATTCTCCGTAGTGCACGTATCGTGAAGCCAGGGCCTTCAGAGGGTCGCTGGTGTTTCGCCGAACAAGTCCGTGGGTTATGATCGGAAGGTATCCAAGCCAGCAGAATACGGCCCCGTACTTATCGGCAAAGTAGTCGTAAAAGGCAGGCGTGAACCAGTTTGGCACCCAAAGATACATCAACCTGATCCGTTCATCGTCGCAAATAGCCATACCCTCCTGCCTTCGTTCCTTCAGCTCTTCATAAAGCATTCTCGCGACTTCCAATCCGAATTCGTGACCGCGAAAAAATTGTGTGCCGATGAGATGGGCCATGTGATCCCCCATCCCCATTATTGCAGGCGCCGGCGCGGCAAGTTCCATTGCCTTAGCGATGTAGTCGAACTGTTCGGTGCTTCGATCCATCACCTCTTTCAGCTTTTTCGAGCAAAGGGACCGGCCGGTAACGGTCTCAAGAAAACTGATAAGATTTTCTGTTTCTTTTATCGCGTAATCCAGTCGCCACTCTTCCTGATAGCTGTATTTCTCTATAATGTCGTTTTTTTCCAGGAAGGCCTTTTGCCACAGCCCTTTGGGAGGAGGGTCTGCTATCATGGTGTGATAATATATGTACAACGGAACGTCAAATTGTTTTGCCATAAGTTCCCATATTCTTATAATGGGGTCGTCGCCCTGTTCCACCACAAGGGCGGTTGGTTTCGGCATTCCTCCCCAGGGAGCATCGTCTTGATTAGGGTCCCAGTAACATCCCAGAGGAAGGGAGCAGTACCTGCAAAGATCCCTGAAGTAGCCGCGCTCGTTGAGTACATTGAGATAGCGGGGCGCCATCTGCTTTGCGGCAATAAGCGCCGAAAAGTTCAGGTTCTGCGGATACGCAAGCAAATCCATTGCGTGCATTATTTCTACCGGGACGCCTACGTTGGTCAGTATATAGGGTTCACCCTGTTTCGCCCTCTCTTTGGCTTCATGGAAGTACGATTTTGAGAAGTTCAGGGCGTAAAGGGACGATGCCAATGCCTTTTTGGTTCTTGCCGACTGTAGCTGACGGTTATCTTCTGCTTCCATACTATTTACCTCCTCGTATCATCTCGAGGAATGCCTCTATCCTCGTTCTCAGTTGCTCCTGGCCTGATATTGTGTAGTCCTGCATTTCAAAGGCGGTGCTGGGAATGCCTATTGCCGCAAGGGCATCTCTCTGGCTCGGGTAATTCCAGCCATGTGAGTCATCCCAGCGCAAATAATTAAAGATGGCCCCATCGGCATCGCACGCCTGAGCGGTGCTTTTCACGTAGTCAACAAGCTCCCACATGGGAAACATCCTGCCTTCATGGGCCTTGAAGTGATAGCGCTCGGCAAGGGCATCAACGGCATCGATAGAAGTGTCAACCAGATTGTCGGAGTAGCGGTTTCCCGTACAGACATCTTCGGAGACGACGACCGCCCCGCAGGACTCAATGAGTTCATACAATTGCAGATTGTCTATGATGGTTCCGGAAACGTATATCCTTACCCCATCCCTGGCAGGCAATGTATCCGCTCCCGCAAGAAAGGCCTTGAGCAATCGGTTATGTTCCTCTTTCGGTATAAAAAAACCTGCCCCTATAATCTGCAACGCCTCGACCCCTGTAATGCGCGGCGGGTCGGCCCGTCTCAAGTCTGCGACCTTCTTCAGCAGAGAGCGGTTCTCGTTGTATACTTCGATCGTCTTCTTCAGCTTCTCCTCTGTTATCTCTTTGCCGGACAGTTGTTCCATTTGCTTCTTTAACGCCGCAACCCGGCCGCACACATATTGCGAGGCAATGTATTTCCGGGTATGCAGACTATCAAAAGCGGTTATAGGCGGAATTCCTGTGCAAAGGCCGAGCTGTTTTTCGGTCCAAACGTAATAGTAGCCTCTCTTTATAGAATCGTTGGTCTGCGTGAAAATCGCCAGATCGAGAAAATCGTATCTGCCTGTTACATAGAGGTTATGAACGGACCGGACAAAAGGACAGAAATAATCCTCCATATACTTGTCACCTTCTTCGGTGCTGATTGACGGATCCCCGGTGACCATTACCGGAAGAAGGCCGGCGGCCGCAATAACCTCTTCGGGTACACTCGTATAATGATACCCGACCACCTTCCCTCCTTCCTTTTTCCATTTGCGCGCAAAGGCGTATCTTTCGCGGTAGTGCATCTTCATGGTTTCAAATGCTGCCGTCGTGTCAACTTGCATTGAGTGTCTCCTTAATGTGTTTTACTTTGCCGGATGGCTGTTACATAACTATCGTTAGCTAACTACTTTACTATAATGAATCGCCATATTCTTGTCAAGCAAAAAGCGACAAAAGATGTGGCGCCTTTTTTGACCGATGATCGGGCCGATCCATATTCGCTTACATGGCCGGGTTCCGGCTGTTTTTCAGGTAGATGGAAGTCGGATTTTTCACGGCATCGAACTGTATTCGATTACCCGTCTTCCCCGGGATTTGAGAATGATTTTTTTGATATTCAGGTATTTTTAATCGTATTGACACGGAATTAAGAAGAGTGTTACTTTACAAATACTTATATGGTTTATACAGAAGCCCATGACAGCTTGAAACCGCGATGCTACGACAAAGTCCTTCAACTGATCGGAAGGGGCGTCGATATCCCGAACCCGCTGACCCTTGATCTGGGTGACGAGGTAAACGTTGAACATATATCCGGGGACGGCGTCAGGATATATCCGGGATGCAGGATCTACGGCGGGCAGACCGTTATATCCGCGGGCGCAAGGATCGGATACGAAGGCCCGGTCACGATCGACAATTGCCAGCTGGGGCCGAAGGTCGAGCTGAAGGGCGGATATTTCAACAGGTCCGTGTTCCTGGAGAAGGCGAATATGGGCCTGGGTGCGCAGGTGCGGGAAGGCTGTATCCTTGAAGAGGAGGCAGGCGGGGCGCATTGCGTCGGTTTAAAGCAGACAATACTCTTCCCTTTTGTGACGCTCGGTAGCCTGATCAATTTCTGTGATTGCCTTATGGCCGGAGGGACAAGCCGTAAGGACCACAGTGAGGTAGGCAGTTCGTACATCCATTTCAACTATACGCCGGACGGTGATAAGACCACGGCGTCGCTGATAGGGGACGTGCCGAGGGGCGTGATGCTCAATCAGCCTGCAATCTTTCTCGGCGGCCAGGGCGGCATCGTGGGTCCTCTGCGCATGGGGTACGGAAACGCGGTTGCTGCAGGTTCGATACTCAGAAACGATTTTCCGGAAGACAACATGCTTATCGTCGGAAAGACACATACCCCAAAGGCAGTTCATCTCACTCCCGGGGCATATACGAACCTCCACCGGATAGTAGGGAATAATATTACCTACCTCGCAAACCTGATGGCCCTTGAAGAATGGTATATCCATGTAAGGCGTCCCTTTTTTGATACGGAGGAATTCGGTCGCCTTGTATATGCGGGCCTGCTGGATAAGCTGGCGCTTGCGAAGAAGGAACGGATAAAGCGCTTGCAGATCCTGGCTGAAAAGATAAGGCTGTCTTCTGATGGGGGCGCGGAAAAGAGGCAGGGTTCAGCGGGCAAGAGAGAGTTCTGCGAGAGGTTCGCCGAGGTGGAAGGATTGTTCGCAGGCAGTATTGAGAGCGATATGATCAGGAAAGACCGCGACGACTTTCTCTCTTCGTTTGATACAATATCTGGTGGAGGGAAGAGAAATTATATAGCGGCAATACAGGGCCTTCCGGCCGATATCGCCGGAAAAGGTGTTCTGTGGCTTCAAAGGGTTGTGGATACCTTCTGTGAAAAGGCGGAAGCGATAATGCCGTCACTCAACCTGTTCGGCAGATGATCTCCGGAATCTATACATAAGGAAGAACTATTATGGGTAAACTGTTTGGCACCGACGGAGTGAGAGGAGAAGCGAACCGCTATCCGATGAACGCAGAGATTGCCTTTGCTATCGGACAGGCGGTTGTCTATCTTTTAAAAAAGGGACATCACCGTCCAACAATAGTCATCGGAAAGGATACGCGGATCTCCGGTTATATGCTTGAGGGCTCGCTTGAATCAGGGATAACCTCGATGGGCGGCAACCCTTATCTGCTCGGGGTGTTGCCGACCCCCGGGATAGCCTTCATTGCGCAAAGCATGCGCGCCGACGCGGGGATCGTTATATCGGCTTCCCACAATCCATACCAGGATAACGGGATAAAGATCTTTTCGGGCAACGGCTTCAAGCTCTCGGACGAGCAGGAAGAGGCGATCGAGGATTTGATATTCAGCAATACGCTCCACGGCCTGGTACCGCCCGTCAAGGATATGGGGCAGGCCTTCCGTATGGAGGACGTGCACGGCCGTTATATCGTCTTTGTAAAGAATACCTTCCCGAGAGACCTGTCGATGGAAGGGCTGAAGATCGTCATAGACACCGCCAATGGCGCCACGTACAAGGTTGCCCCGGATACCTTCTGGGAACTGGGTGCGGATATCGAGGTCATCCATAATATCCCCAACGGCATCAACATAAACGACAGATGCGGTTCGCAGTATACACGGGACCTGAAGAAGAAGGTCATTGAAACCGGCGCCGCAATAGGGCTCGCCTTTGACGGCGACGGCGACCGGCTTATCGCTGTGGATGAAAAGGGGCAGGAGATAACAGGCGACCAGATCCTGCTTATATGCGCCGCTACGCTGAAGGAACAGGGCAAACTGAAGAACGATCTCCTGGTGAGCACCATAATGAGCAACCTGGGCTTAAGGATCGCATGCAGGCGATACGGTTTCAGCTACCACGCGTCAAAGGTCGGGGACCGTTATGTCCTGGAGGACATGGTGCAGTTGGGCAGCGTGGTAGGCGGGGAAGAGTCGGGCCACATGATATTCCTCGATCACCATACTACGGGTGACGGCATTGTTACCGCCATGCAACTGGTCGCCGCCATGATCAGGTCGGGCAAACCGCTGTCTGAGCTTGCAAAGATGATGGACATCTATCCGCAGAGACTGATCAACGTGGATGTACAGAGCAAGCCTGACATAGCAACGGTGCCCCGGATTATGGATGTGATCCGGGGTGTTGAGAAGGAACTGGGAGATGACGGTCGCGTCCTTGTCCGTTATTCGGGCACCCAGAATATGTGCAGGGTCATGGTTGAGGGGCCGACGGACGAGGTGACGGAAAGGTGCTGCAAGGAGATCGCCGACGTTGTAAAGAGCGTCCTCGGATGAGGATGGATAAACTTGAATCTTCCACGGCAGGATGAGTATCGGTGTCGGGCGTTTCCCCACAAACACACGATAAAAGCAGTCGATAGTGAATAGCAAGAAACAAAAGAAGCAATTCCTTTAAGGAGTTGTCTCTTTGGCTTCTCACTATCTACTATATACTATTCACTATCGACTGCCTTTATACTATTTCTTCACAGGTATCTTTTCCGCTGCCGGCTTCTTTTCCCTGGTGGCTGCCTTCTTCTTCCCCACCCAGGAGATGTTGTATTCTTCGATCGTGATGACCCCGTCTCCGTTGAGATCCATCATCTTTGCCATCTCCTTCATGCGGTTCATATATTCATCGCGGCTCATCTTGCCGTCCTTGTTCTCATCGAGGTCAACGAACCGGCCTGCCCAGAATGCGACACATTCATTGGGCTGTATCTTCCCGTCTTTGCTGGTATCCATCTTCTGCAATCTCGATGCATTCCGGTCCATCTTAACCGGCTCTTTCACCTTTGAGGCATCGCCTGCAGTGCCGCACCAGTATACAACCCATTCTTCGAGTACCACAACGCCGTCTTTATTCGTATCGGCGGCATCAAAGTTTTTTTGCCTGGCCTGCGTATACTCATCGACGGTCAGCTTGCCGTCCTTGTTGGCGTCTTCATTCTTATACCGGTCGATGAGGGCCTTTTTCA
>MVRS01000181.1 GCA_002067975.1 Syntrophorhabdus sp. PtaU1.Bin058 | reverse complement strand
GCGTAGGCAGCAGCAGCCTGATAGATCTTCTCAACACCATCCTTGTCGGGGGAGTCCCGTCAGGGGAGGAATGATCGTCCTGCAGGTTGGCAGGCATTAGGAGCCTCATCGTATCTCTTTTCAGAACGGTAGTGGAAAAAAAGTAATATATCGGATAGAATCAGAGGTAGATGACACCTCCTGAAAAGATTATCCACAATGGATTTACGATCTATGTCTGCGACGGGCCCGCAGACCCGCATACAGTCATGGAACAAATGTCGCAGGGAGAGATAATCCGTGATAAGGGAAGGGGAGGGATCAGGGTCTTGTCCGTCGATGGCAGGAAAATGGCGTGCAGGCAATATATCCACGGCGGCCTGTTCCGGGCGATCACAGGGGACAGATTTTGTTCTGAAAAAAGGGCGCTCGATGAGGCCGGCGTTCTTTGTTACCTTGCGGAAAACAGTTTTCCCGTTGTCCGCCCCTGCTGCGTAATAGCAGAAAGGGCAGGTATTGCAAAAAGGCTCTATCTTATCACCGAATTTGTTCAGGACGCATCGGACCTGCTCGATATCTGGAGAACGGCCTCAAGAATGAGACGGTTCAGGATCGTAAAGCGCCTTGCAGTGCTCTTCAGGAGACTTGAGATGCTGGGGGTCTATCACCCAGATCTCCACATAAACAATGTCCTGCTTACCGGGCAGGGCGAACTTGTCTTCCTTGATTTTGACAGGGCGCGTAAAAAGACGGTAACTGCGGATGATATGGAAAAGATGTTCCGGAGACTCGACAGGTATATGGAAAAACAGAAACGGAGAGGGGATATAACCCTCGATATGCGCGAGAAGATTTTTTTTCTGCGGGTTTATCAAAAATTATCCGGATGTGATATACTTTCCCGTATGGAGAAACAATTGAAGACAAGGACTTTTCTCAACAGGATAGGATGGTTTGTCGAATCATTGTTATACGGAGGGAACAGATGAAAAAGTTTTGTGTTATTGTAACGATCTTTGCTTTCATGGCCGTGGCCTCCTGTGCGACGCTGGAAGAGCATAAGGGCGCAGCGGCAGGCGGCGCGATAGGCGCGGGGCTTGGCGGACTCATCGGCGCCGCAGTGGCTCCCGGCGGACACGGGCTGGAAGGGGCGATCATCGGCGGTATAGCCGGTGCAATCCTCGGCGGCGTGGTCGGGCACTATGGCTTCGATACGAAGAAAACCCAGGCAGAAACAAACAAGACCTATGCGTATAACGACAGCAACGTCAACGTCAGGATCGAGAACGTCAGCGTCCAGCCGAAGAAGGTCAAGGCAGGCGAGAAGGTAGATCTCAACATGACATACGCCGTGCTGACCACATCGGAAGGTATTGCGCGGGTTAGAGAGATACGGGAGATCTGGATCGGCGACAACCAGTTCGGCAACCCCGAGACGACCGTTGAACGGAAGGGCGGCACATACCAGTCGAACATCCCCATATTCCTGCCCAAGGATGCAAAGAAAGGGACCTACAAGGTCAGCTACGTAGTGCAGACAGACTATTCAAAGGATACGAGGGAGGAGAGCTTTACCGTATACTGAGAAAAGCTCGTGGAGAATCCGTGAGGCGTAAGGCGTGAGGCGATTAAACCACTTACGACTTACGCCTTACGATTTACGGGTTTTGCTCTTCCCCCTTACGCCTTACGATTCACGACTTACGGGTGTTTTGCTGTGAGCTGCATTTGTTGCTTCTGCTTTAGGTAGCGTGAACCAGAACGTGCTGCCTTTTCCCTGGAGGCTTTCGACGCCCACTTTGCCCCCATGGGTATCGATAATATCATATACGATCGACAGGCCCAGACCGGCGCCCCTTGAAGAATCACCTTCGATCCTGTAAAATTTTTTAAAGATATGGCGAAGATGTTCCTCCGGGATGCCTTTGCCGGAATCGGTTACAAGGAATTTTATAAATGAACCTTCCGGTTTTGCGGCGAGATCAATGATCCCTTCTTCCGGGGTATGTTTCAATGCGTTCGTGATGAGGTTGTCCAGTACGATGTGGACTTGATCGGGATCGGCCGACACCTGATCCCCTGTGTCGATATACGAGAGCAGGAGTTGTACCTTGCTCTCTTTCGCAATATCCGTGTAGCGGTTCATGGCAGGCTTCAGAAGATCAATTACCTTCACGGGCCGGATGTTCATTGTTACTCTGCCCAATTTGATCTTGGCGAGGTCCAGGAGTTCCTCCACGGTTGACTGAAGTCTTTCACAATCCTCCCGCGCAGCGTAGAGAAGGTCCAGTTGTTTATCGTTCAGGGCCCCGATGGTCTGTTCGAGGCATATATAGATGGCCATTCGTAATGAAGTGAGAGGGGTCTTCAACTCATGGGCAGTAGTTGCCACAAGGTCGGTTTCGAGGTCGCTTAAGCGTTTAAAGCGCGTTACGTCATGGAGAAGAACGACAACGCCGATAATCGTGCCCTCGATCTCATAGACGGGCGCTGCCTGGGGAAGGAGCTGCATATCGCCCTGGGGTGATCGTATGGACACCACGTCCTCAAAGCCTTTTGCGTTGTAAGGCCCTTTTCCGGACAGGACGTGGGATTTTACGTGCTCAATAACGTTAAGGATCGATGGATCGAGACGGGCAAGGGGATCGGCAATATTATCCATGTTTCCTGCGAAAAATATTTCATCGGCAAAACGGTTGACCATGATCGTCTTGCCTGATGTGTCAAAAACAAAGACAGGATCGGGTATACTGTCGATGGTGGCCTGAGAGGCCTGCTGGACAAGGAAAAGCTCACCGAGGGAGCTCTGACGGTATCTGGCTATGCTCTCCGCCATCCTGTTGAAGTCTTCGCCAAGCCGCGCGATCTCATCGCTCCCTGCAATGCCTGCCCTTGCTTCCATGTCGCCTGCCCCGATTCGCCGGGCTGCCTCGCTGAGGACCGAGATAGGCCGTATCATGCGGCCTGTGAGGACAATAGAGATCGTGATGCCGAGGATGGCCAGGATTATTGTTACGGTAAACAAAAATATGTTTGTCCTTCCGGCGACCTTTCGCACGTGCTCGCTCTTGAAGACCATTGCGTCCTGGTTCATGGCCAATATCTTGTCGGCGGTAAGCTTGATCTTCTCGAACAGGGGGAGAAGCTCTTCGAAATAGAAACCCCTCCCGGAGGTGTTTTTTGTTGTAAGAAGCATCTCCTGTTTTGTCTTATATTCGTTCCACAGTATACCGAGATTCCTGGTGGCCTCTGCCTCGCCCTTTTCCGTGATGTTCTTCATCTGGACGCTTAGTTCGTCTTCAAAAGACCGCCTGTTTTCCCGGATTATCTTCTCGCCTTCTTTGCGGTGGCCTTCTATGATGAAGAGGGCGGCAGAGTCCATTCTCTCCAGTGCCTCCTTGATCCTCTCTATGGCAAGGATGCTCCGGTAGTTATCCTGCAATATTATCTGGGAAGTTTCGCCGACCCTGTACGTCGTTATTGCCGAGATGGTGCCTATAAAGAGCAGCGCAACAATAAGCGGGAGCTGTGCGATCAGCAGTTTTCCCTTCAGCGTCATCCCTGTGTCCTTTTATCCTCAAGGGATACGATATTGACATCAAATTCGTGAGCCTCCTTGAGGAGCTGAAAGGTAAAAGAGCTGCCCATAAAGTGTTTCCACCACGACTGCACGGAGCGGCCCAGAATAATATGCTTTACTGCGTGGGAGCGGGCAAAGTCGATTATTGCTGCGACAGCATCCTTATCGTGGAGCCTCACGAACTCCGCACCGAGCTCTTTCGCCTTATTCATCGTTGTTATGAGTTGACGCTGCGAAGCAGCATCGATATTGATGGGCGATTCATGGGGGGTTTCGACATTTACCACGAACCAGTGGGTATTCAACCTCCCCGCCATCCGGTACCCCCTGTAGAGGAGGGTCTCTGCATGCGGCGATGCCGAAGCGATGCACACCATTACCCTCTCTGACGCACGCTGCTTCTTTGTTATCTGATCGCTCTGGAGTTTTTTTGATGAAACCCTTTCAAGGCTCTCGGCAACTTCCCGGAGGGTAAGCTCCCGCAGTGTGTCGAGGTTTCCCGGCTTGAAGAAATGTTCCTGCGCCCAGGGGATCTTTTCGCGTTCGTAGATCTTGCCTTCCTGCAACCGCAAAAGGAGGTCTTCCACGGTCAGGTCGATGGTGATTATCTGGTCTGCCTGTTTGAGGAATGCGTCGGGGATGGTCTCCCGTATCTTTGTATCCGCCACGTTGCTCACCAGCTCATTCAGGCTTTCAAGGTGCTGAACGTTGAACGCGCAGATCACGTTGATGCCTGCATCGAGGAGATCGAGTATATCCTGGTAGCGCTTCCTGTTCTTGCAGAGCGGCACATTTGTATGGGCGACCTCGTCTACGATCGCTATCCGGGGATGCCGGTCGAGCACGGCGTCAAGGTCCATCTCTTCCACAACTATACCCCGGTATTCATACTGCTTCCGCGGGACCACCTCAAGCCCTTCAATGAGTTCCCATGTCTCCTGCCTGCCGTGAGGTTCAATGTATCCGATGACAATATCGACGCCCCTGTTCCTCAGGGTATGCGCCTCTTTCAGTATCCGGTACGTCTTCCCTACGCCTGCGGCAAAACCGAGGTACGTGCGCAGCTTCCCCCGCTTCGTCTGCTCGACGAGCTCGAGAAAGTCTATTGCTTTCTGCTGTTGTATTATGGGCATGATAGTCATCCCGGCTATTATATCACTTTATAGAAAGGGCGGGGTGTCCAAAATAGCGATCGAGGGCAAGGTTCAGCAGGAGCACGTTTACCCTTGGATTACCCAGAAAACCAAACACTCTCCCATCGATATTCATTTCAACTATCTTCCGTATCCTCTCAGGCTCAATACCTCTCGCTGCGGCGATCCGCGGGATTTGCCAGAGCGCACCTGCCGGAGAGAGGTGGGGATCAAGCCCGCTTCCCGAGGTTGTTACGAGTTCCACGGGAACAGGGTCTTCCGCCGCGGGGTTTTCTTTCTTCAGCCGTTCTATCTCCTCCGTTGCCCTGGCCCTGAGGTCTTTTGAAGTTGGACCGAGATTTGATCCCGATGAGGCGGCCCCGTTGTACCCCTGTTTTCCTGCCGCGGAGGGCCTTGGATGGAAATAGGCCGGGTCCCTGAAATCCTGTGCAATGAGCTCCGAGCCGACGATGTTCCCCTCTCCATCGGTGATCATGCTCCCTCCCGCACGAAAGGGAAAAAGTATCTGGGCGACGCTGGTGATAAAAAGCGGGTACATGATCCCGGTAAGAACGAGCGTGCAGATTGTAATGCCTATGGCCGAACGAAGGATCCTTTTCATCCTGTACCTCCTACGCAAGACCTACGGCCCTAAGCAGCATGTCGATGATCTTGATGCCGATGAAAGGCGCGATCACGCCGCCGAGTCCGTAAATAAGGAGAGAACGCCTGAGGATGATGCTTGCACCCAGGGGCCGGTACTGGACGCCTTTGAGGGCGAGGGGGATAAGAAAGACGATGATTACGGCATTGAAGATGACCGCGGAGAGGATAGCGCTCCACGGAGAGGCGAGGTCCATGATGTTGAGCGGCGAGATCTCCGGATAGACCCCTGCGAACATGGCAGGGAGGATCGCGAAGTACTTTGCCACGTCATTGGCAATGGAAAAGGTTGTGAGCGCTCCCCTTGTCATAAGGAGCTGTTTCCCCACCTCAACGACCTCAAGAAGCTTCGTCGGATCCGAGTCAAGGTCGACCATGTTTGCAGCCTCCTTGGCGGCCTGCGTCCCGGTGTTCATGGCCATCCCCACATCCGCCTGGGCGAGCGCAGGCGCGTCGTTGGTCCCATCCCCTGTCATGGCCACAAGCCTTCCCTTCAATTGTTCTTCCCTGATGAGATTCATCTTTGCCTCCGGGGTTGCTTCGGCAAGGAAGCCGTCGACGTTTGCCTCCCTGGCGATAGCCGCGGCCGTCCTCGGATTGTCGCCGGTGATCATGACGGTCTTTATCCCCATGGCCCTGAAACGCTCGAACCGTTCCCGTATCCCCTCCTTTACGATGTCCTTGAGGTGGATGATGCCGAGCATCGCATTTCCCCGCGACACGGCCAAGGGCGTTCCGCCGCTGTCGCCTATACGCCCGGCGATCCGGTGCACCTCAGCCGGGACAGATCCGCCCGATTCCTGTACGAACGTGCATACCGCGTCCACAGCCCCTTTCCGGACAGGGACCCCATCGACATCATATCCGCTCATTCTCGTATAGGCGCTGAAGGGGATAAACGTGACCTCCCCGGCCTCCTGGCTGAATTTTTTATCGGGAAATTGTGATGCGATAAGGGTGATGATCGATCGCCCCTCTGGTGTCTCATCGGATATGCTCGAAAGATATGCCGTGTATGCGATGTCTTCAGGGCTTGTTCCGTTTACGGGGATCAGTTCCACGGCCATCCTGTTCCCGAGGGTTATGGTCCCTGTCTTGTCCAGAAGAAGGGTGTCAACGTCTCCTGCCGCCTCTATGGCCCTTCCGCTTGTGGCAAGGACATTCTTTCTGACGAGCCTGTCTATCCCGGCAATGCCGATGGCGGAGAGCAGCCCTCCGATCGTGGTCGGTATGAGGCAGACAAGGAGGGCTACCGTAACAGTGACGGAAAGCCGGATATTTGAATAAGACGCGAGGGGAACGAGGGTCACACAGACAAGGAGAAAGATAAACGTCAGTCCCACAAGCAGGATATGAAGTGCGATCTCGTTGGGCGTCTTCTGACGTGACGCGCCCTCGACGAGGGAGATCATCTTGTCGAGAAAGGAGTCGCCGGGTTTTGCAGTGATCTTCACGATGATCTGGTCCGAGAGGACTCTGGTGCCGCCCGTCACTGCCGAGCGATCCCCGCCGCTTTCCCTGATCACGGGCGCAGATTCCCCGGTGATGGCCGATTCATCGACCGATGCGATGCCCTCGATCACCTCGCCGTCGCCCGGTATGATATTGCCCGCCTTCACTATGACGACATCTCCTTTATTGAGCTGCGATGAGGGTATTGCCCATTCACTGCCCTGCAAATAAAGAAACGCTGTCGTGTCCCTTCTCATCTTCTTCAGGGCCTCTGCCTGCGCCTTGCCCCTCCCCTCTGCCGTAGCCTCGGCGAAGTTGGCAAAGATCACCGTAAACCACAGCCAGACGCTCACTAAGCCGGTAAACCACAAGGGCGCGGAAAGGACGTTGGGAGAAAAAAGATCCTTTACGAACAGGATGGAGGTGAGGAGACTCCCTATCTCAACTACGAACATGACGGGGTTTTTGGCCATCACCCGTGGCGACAGTTTTTTTATGCTTTCCCACAGGCCCTGTTGCAGGATATCTTTGTCAAGAAGCGCGATCTCCCTTTTTCGTTTTGTCATCTCAGAATAGCCTCCCGGCCTGTCCGATAAAGTGTTCCACGATCGGCCCCAATGTGAGGGCGGGAAAGAAGGTGAGGGCGCCGACGATGATCACAACGCCTACGAGGAGGATCGCAAAGAGGATGCCGTTTGTCGGAAATGTGCCCGGTCCCGGCGGGATTGCCTTTTTTGCCGCCATTGAACCGGCAATCGCAAGGACAGGGATGATCATGAAAAACCTTCCTGCAAACATCACAATGCCCATTGTTATATTCAGCCAGGGCGTGCCGGCGTTGATCCCGGCAAAGGCCGAGCCGTTATTGCCTGCCCCGCTCGAAAAGGCGTAAAGGAGTTCGGTAAGCCCGTGGGGTCCGTGATTTCCCAGCGGTGACAGCCCGTAGGACACAACCGCAGACCAGGCGGCAAAGGTAAGGATCAGCAAGGGGAATATGAGCGCGTAGATCATCGAATATTTTATCTCCCTTGCCTCGATCTTTTTTCCAAGATATTCCGGTGTGCGGCCTACCATGAGGCCGGCAATAAATACCGCGATAACGACAAACACGAGCATGCCGTAAAGCCCTGCACCGACACCGCCGAATACGACCTCGCCAAGCATGATATTTATGAGCGGCACGAGCCCGCCGAGGGGAGTGAAGCTGTCGTGCATGGCGTTGACCGCTCCGCATGACGCGGCAGTGGTGATCGTTGCAAAGAGGGCAGAGCCTGCAGTCCCGAAACGGACCTCTTTACCCTCCATGTTCCCTGCGCCGTGATCG
This sequence comes from Syntrophorhabdus sp. PtaU1.Bin058, assembly GCA_002067975.1. Classification (GTDB taxonomy): domain Bacteria; phylum Desulfobacterota; class Syntrophorhabdia; order Syntrophorhabdales; family Syntrophorhabdaceae; genus UBA5609. The sequence goes on along the minus strand of MVRS01000181.1, from coordinate 1,138 downwards.
AGGGGCAGCCCCGCCAGTGCAGGGTTCGGATGGGATTCGGCCCAGTAAGCGACCATCGCGCCTGAAAGAAAGAGAACGGCCATGGCTGCGAAGATCACCCACCCCTCTTTCTGATCCTTTGCCATCTTTCCGTATGTATAGGTCAGCGCGGCCGGGATGGCGAAGATCAGGAGCATCTGGAGGAAGTTCGTAAAAGGCGTGGGGTTCTCGAAGGGATGGGCGCTGTTCACATTGAAGAACCCGCCGCCGTTTGTCCCCAGTTCTTTAATGACCTCCTGGGATGCGACAGGACCCATAGCGATGGTCTGTTTTATGCCTTCCAGCGTTGTAATCCCCTTATAAGCGCTGAGATTCTGTATCACTCCCTGTGAGACGAAGACGAGAGACCCGATGATCGACAGGGGGAGCAGGACGTATATGATGGAACGGGTGAGATCAACCCAGAAATTGCCTACCGTGTCTTTCCCGCCTGAAGCAGGGCTCCGCACAAGTCCTCTTGACAGGGCGAGGGCAACGGCTATGCCTGCTGCCGCCGATACAAAATTCTGCCACGTGAGCGCTGCCATCTGGGTAAGGTAGGACATCGTGGTCTCACCGCCATAGGCCTGCCAGTTCGTATTTGTCGTAAAGCTTACCGCCGTGTTAAAGGCGAGGTCAGGGGCTACTTGTCCAAGGCCCTGGGGGTTGAAGGGGAGGAGATGCTGCAGCCTTTGAATGCAATAGGTTATGAGAACACAAAACATACTGAAGGTGAGCAGCGAGACCGTATATGCTGCAGCCGTCTGCTCCCTTGACTCATCAACCCCGCATATCCTGTAGATAAGGCGTTCCGGTCTTCCGAAGATTACGGAGAGCGGTCTCCTTTTATCCTCGAAAACGCGGAAGAGATACGTCCCGAGCGGTTTTGTCAGAACAACGACCACCAGAAAATAGACAATGATCTGTATCCATCCATAGGGGCTCATGGGGAGCATCCTAAAAACGTTCCGGCCTTAGGAGCGCGTAGACCAGATATATTCCAAGCAATATCGACATAATCATACCTATTGCATATTCCATGTAGCTGTCCCTCCCGCTACATCTTACAAAAGCCGGTCATGTAGACCCAGGCCGCTACGAAAAACACCAACATTAAAAT
>MVRS01000180.1 GCA_002067975.1 Syntrophorhabdus sp. PtaU1.Bin058 | reverse complement strand
TGCAATCGGCCTCATACCCCTCTTTTTCAGATTATAGTAATACTTCTATGACAATTACTACAACTTAAATTATTTCGTTGTATAGGAGCCAGGAGTCCGGTAAAAACCTGGGCCAGTCCACAATGTACTGATGTCCATACATTAAATCAATAAAACGGTGATATTTACCACAATAATATGAATACTGCAATCAATTTGATATTCCAATAATAAGACATATAATGTACTGTATGGTATATTTACCATATTTATAACATATTAAAAATACAAGATAAATAATATATATAAAAATATTTCTTGACATATTGAATGAGATGGTACTTAATATACCGGTAGGTATATAATCGGCAATGAGAAAGGGCTATTCCCACACTGAAAACAATATCAAAAACGATAAACGGGTTCATATTGAAGGAGGTACAATGAGCATTAAGGATGAGATGGAACAGATTGTCGGAAAGAAGAATGTGAGTGATGCAGAAGAAGATCTTCGCCGGTATTCGCACGACCTGAGCTTGCTTCCCTCGGGATTACCCGATGTCGTCGTGCGGCCCGAGACCTCGGAACAGGTTGCAGCAACCGTGAAATGGGCCTGTACGAACAACGTGCCGGTGGTGCCGGTCAGTTCAAAGGAACATTTCTATGGATGTACGATACCAAAGCAGGGTGGCATCGTGGTCGATCTCTCAAGGATGAACAAGATACTGGAGATCGATGAATATAACCGCAAGGTCCGTATCCAGGCCGGGGTCACATGGAAACAACTCGCTCAGGCACTGGATAAAAAGGGGATGCGGGTGATCATGCCCTTACTGCCGCACCCGGAACGGTCTGTGCTTACCGACTGGCTGGAAAGGGAAGTCCCCACCAATACGGTCTATGATTATGGCGAGCCCATGCAGAGTTTAGAGGTGGTCTGGCCTACCGGTGAACTCTTCAGAACCGGTTCGGCAAGCGTCAACGGTTATCCGGACTCTAAATCAAAGGGGGCAAACCCTTCGGGTCCGGGACTGGATTTCTATCGTTTCGTACAGGGCGCTCAGGGAACCATGGGAATAGTGACCTGGACGAATCTCAAGATCGAGTCAAAGCCGAAGATAGACAAGGTCCTCTTCGGCGCAATAGACAATCTTGACAGGGCGCAGGATTTTCTCTACAGGATCCTTCCCAGGAGAATAGGGCAGGAGGTGCTGCTCCTCAATAATGTCAATCTTGCAGCAATTCTTGCCGATGCGTGGCCCGATGATTTTGAAAGGCTGCGTGCAGGGCTGCCTGCCTGGACGCTGATTATTGTTGTCAGCGGTCTCGTAAGACGGCCCGAGGAGAAGGTTGCCTACGAGATGGAGTTCCTCGATGAAGTCATGCGTAACGAGTTTAAGGATATTACCCTCACGGACAACCTGCCCGGTTTTCCCGGCATAGGAAAGAAGCTTTTGTCTCTATTAAGAAATCCCTGGCCGAAGAAGACATACTGGAAAAACCAGTGGAAGGGGGCTTCGCATAGCCTCTTCTTTATCGCCAAACCATCCTTCACCCCTCTCTACCTGAAGATCGTCGGAGAGATTGCAACGGCCCATGGGTATGACCTTAAAGAACTCGGCGTGTACATCCAGCCCATTGAACACAACAGGGCCTGCCACATGGAGTTCGATTTCTTCTGCGATCCGGAATGCGCCGTGGAGAAGGCGGCGATCAAATCGATAAACCTTAAGGCAGCCAAAGAACTTCTCAACAGCGGCGCCTTTTTTACCAGACCTTACGGCGATCTGGCCGCAATCAACTACGAGCGGGCTGCGGGCTACACGGCGGCATTGAAGCGGGTAAAGAAGCTCTTCGACCCGAACAACATCATGAACCCCGGCAATCTGTGCTTCTAAGGAGGATAATATGGCGAACGACCGCTACGATACGCCAAAAAAGAAAGTAAGTTTTGAAGTAAGGGATCTCAACAATTTTGTCTACGACATGAGTCGCTGTATCAAGTGTAAGGGCTGCTACTGGGTGGAGCATACCTACATGCCCGGGATCAAGTATACTACGAGATGCCCCAGCGGCACCTGGAAAGAATTCGATTCCTACCAGGCGGCAGGCAAGTTGAGGATCGGCCTTGCCGTGGCAGAGGGCAAATTCGACTGGAGCGAGAAACTTCTGGAGGTCATCTACGCGGATCCCCTCTGCGGGGCATGCGATGTGGGATGTAAAAGAAACCTCGATCTTGAAATAGGATTATCGCTGGAGGCATTGCGTATAAAGGCCGTAAAGGACGGCGCAGGCCCCATGCCGGCACATAAGAAGATCGCAAAGAATATCGCCTCGAAACACAATCGGTTCGGATCGCCCCACGAGAACAGGGAAAAGTGGGTAACGAAGGACATCAAGGTAGCAGCAAAGGCCGACGTGCTTTATTTCGCAGGTTGTTCGGCCTCATATACCAACAATGAGATAGCTCAGGCCACAGGAAAGATCCTGAATGCCTCGGGTACGCCTTTCATGGTCATGAAGGATGAGTGGTGCTGCGGGAATGTGCTCTATTCGGTGGGTATGATCGATGAGGCTGTGGAGACGGCGAAAAGGAACATCGAGGCCGTCAGGGCTTCAGGCGCCAAAATACTCCTTACATCCTGTGCCGAATGTTACAGGACGTGGAAGGTGGACTACCCGAAGATGCTCGATATCGATACAGCCGACCTCGGCTTCACAGTGATGCACCTCCTCGATTTTGCCGATAAGGCCATAGAAGACGGCAGGCTAAAACCGGCAAAGAAGGTTGACCTCAGGCTTACCTACCACGACGCATGCAGCGTAAGCCGGCTCAGTGACGCATGGAGACCGTGGAAGGGCGAGAGGGGCTGGATGGGCACCATCGAGCCCAGATACAAGAGGCGGCGGGGTACGGAAGGCCTCTATGCCCAGCCGCGAAATATTCTCGGCGCCATACCCGGCCTTACCGTCGTCGAGATGCCCCGCATCCGTGAAAATGCCTTCTGTTGCGGCGCCGGTCGCGGTACAAAGGAAGCCTTCCCCGAGCTGGCCCGATTTGCTGCAGGTCAGCGTTTTGAGGAGGTGAAGGAGATAGGGGCTGAGGCGCTCGTTTCGGCCTGTCCGTTCTGTAAGAACAATTTTTCTCAAACGGCGAAAGAGAACGGCGGAGAGGTGAAGGTAATGGATATCGCCGAAGTTATCGCTGCTTCGTTATAGAGGAGGCATATATGGCTATTGCAAAAGAAGCTTACAAAGCATTGGAATCACTTGTCGGCTCAGAATTTATTACCGATGACCCGGTTCTCTGCGAGGGATATCGCTCGGGTCCCGGCGGTTATGAGTCTGCTACCGGTTACGAGAAGGTTATGACCAAGATCCCCGGCGCCGTGATCCTGCCGAGGACAACCGAAGATGTGCAGAAGATCGTCAAGATCTGCAACCGGTACAAGGTGGCATATGTGCCGTGGTCCACCGGATTCTACGGACCGCGTTCCCATTGTCATGTGGAAAATGAGCTGCTTATCGATATGAAGCGCATGAGAGACTTTGAAATAGATGAGAAGCACTGGTATGCAACGGTGCAGCCGGGTGTTACCTACTCGCCGTTACAGGCGGAATGTCTCAAGCGGGGCGGTTATGTCGTAGTCGGCGGCGGAGGCGCCCAGGTATCGGTCGTTGCCAATATGATCTGCGACGGCTGGTCTCCTCTGAGCCTGAGGATCGGTTTCCCCCATCGCCGCATCCTCGGCCTCGAGATGGTGCTTCCTGAGGGTGAAATCCTGAAAATGGGTTCCCTGGCCGTTCACGACGACGCCTTCTGGGGCGAAGGCATCGGTCCTGACCTGAGGGGCATGTTGCGCGGCTATACGGGCGTACTCGGTTGCCTCGGCATTGTTACGAAACTGGCCCTCAAGATACTGCCCTTTCAGCCGGAAGAACTCAAACCGACCGGTATTTCCCCCAACACAGGTCTTGCCCTGCCGACAAACAGGGTAAAGTGGCTTAACTTCCAGGTGCCGAGCAAGGAGGCAGAGACCAAGGTCATGTATGAGATCGGAAGGGCCGAGATCGCGGGCGCCGTTACCAAGGTGCCTCTATTCTGGAGGGCGATCGCAAAGGCCGAGGGAAAGGAAGAGTTCTGGGATATATGGGGCAAGGAGAGCGAGGAGACGATCAAAAACTTCCACATCGTTCGCGTCCTCCTCATCGGTTACACCTCCGAAGCCCAGATGCGTTATGACGAAGCCGTCCTGAACGATATTGTAAAGGAAGTGGGCGGTGTCCAGAGGCCGACCAAACCGATAGACCAATCCTGGATCAAGAACGCAGACTCGGCAGGTATGTGGCTCATGTGCGGCGCCTACGTATCGGTGGACTATGTCATCGAGAGCATCCCTCACGCAGATACGCATGGTCCTACCTATGCAGCGCTGAAGGCACAGTACACACCCCCGTTTATGCCTGATTACGGCGATCCCGGCTGGACAATGGTCTGTGAGGCAGGTCACCAGGGATATTCGGAATACCTTGTATACTGGGATCCCGACGAGGACACCAACCCGGTGGACCAGTTCTATGTGGAGACATCAAAGATGAATATCCGGGACAGGTACTATACATCTCTTCTGGCCTCGCACCAGCCTCTCTACCTTACTGGCCCGAAGTATGGTCCGAACTATCACGAGTGGCTGTTGAAGGTCAAAGGGGAATTCGATCCTCAGTGGGTATGTCACCCTCCCGTTCCTCTTGCCCATGACGAGTTCGTCGAGCGGGCCGAATGGATGAAACCCATCAAGGACTGGGAGACCCCGGAGAAATTTCCCATTCCCGAATGATTAATGCGCCGTAAGCACAGGATGAATATTTTCGAAAAGAGAAGATAGGGAATGTAAACAGGCCCATAATACCCCCCAATAACCCTCCGTCGGGTTTGCTCATGCAGGCCTGGCGGAGGAGTTCTCGGGTAGGGGTTGAATAGCATCGTGCGCAAAAGCAGGAAGGCCGTTTTTACAGGAACATGGTATGACATGCCCTGCAGAGGCCTCATATGTAGTAAACGAGCACATCTGTTTCGTTTTGATACATAGTTGTTTGTCATGTATGTGATTGACCTTTGCAATACCCAAATATTTATTCAAGAATCATATATTTCAGCGTGTGTCCATATGGTATTTAAATTGCATAATACAATTATAATTATTTGCAAGACAAAAGGTAAAACCGAGGTGCGAAGAGCATGTTGACACAAGCGGTCCAGAAGGCCCTCGAGAACACATTTGTGCAGAAAAACCCCTGGGGGCGTTCCCGCAACAAGAGGGCTGCATGGACTGAAAAGGTTGATTTCGCGATCCCCCATGTATCGGAAACAGAATCAAAGCGGCTCCTCTTTGTCTGCTGTATTCAGGCATATGACCCGCGATGCATGGTGATCCCCGCTAATGTGGCCAATATCTTCAACAAGGCAGGCCTCGAATTCGGCATCCTCGGCGAAGAAGAGGCATGCTGCGGCAACGAGATCAGGAGAATGGGTGAAACCGGGCTTTTTGAAGAGCTATAAATGGTTCCCGGAATGGGCGACCGATGAAAGGAGGTTCTGAAAAAGAAAGGATACTCGAAAATAAAAAGTGCGGAAGAACATCAAATTTTTTATAAAAAAAAGAAGGGGGTTATCATGAAAACTGTTAAAGTTGCAGAAAAAACTAAAGTAATATTTCTTGCACTCATATTCCTTCAGGCTTTTCTTGTTTGTGCATCTGTCAATACTGTTTTTGCTCAAAGCCCCATTGTACTAAGGGTTACCAGTTCGCAATCTGTAATACATCCTATAAGTGTTGTACTGGA
>MVRS01000179.1 GCA_002067975.1 Syntrophorhabdus sp. PtaU1.Bin058 | reverse complement strand
CTTTCCGCCGCCTTATCGTTGCGCCTTTTTTTGTACCGTTTAGCCAATGAAATGTGCTATATTTTCGGATTATTCCATCTCACACACAGGAGCACTACCATGATTGATGAAAGAATTGTGACCAAAGCTATTGTCGAGCGCTATACCGAAAAACTCCTTTCATGCCTCGAGATCGATGTGGCTGTCTGCGGTGCAGGCCCCTCAGGGCTTGTGGCCGCCTATTACCTTGCACAAAAGGGATTGAAGACAGTGATATTTGAGAGGAAGCTCTCAATCGGCGGCGGCATGTGGGGTGGGGGCATGATGTTCAACGAGATCGTTGTCCAGGACGAGGGCAAGGCCATCTTAGACGAGATGGACATTGCAACAAGGCAATATAAAAAGGGATACCACGTGGCAGACTCTGTTGAGTGTGTAAGCGGGCTTACATACAGGGCGATGAAGGCAGGGGCAAAGATATTCAACCTTATCAGCGTTGAAGACTTAGTGGTGAGAAAAGAAAAGGTCACGGGTGTTGTGATCAACTGGACGGCAGTTGAGATGGCGTCCCTTCACGTAGACCCGCTTACGATCATGTCGAAGTTTGTTGTCGATTCCACGGGCCACCCCTTAGAGGTTGTCAGGGTGCTCGAACGGAAGATGAACGTGCGGCTCAATACACCTTCAGGAAAGGTGGAGGGAGAGCGGTCTATGTGGGCAGACATTGCAGAGACGACAACCCTCGAGAATACCCAGGAGGTCTTTCCCGGGCTGTATGTCGCGGGCATGAGTGCAAATGCTACCTTTGGTTCTTACAGGATGGGTCCCATCTTCGGCGGCATGCTCCTGTCAGGCAGGAAGGTCGCCGAGCTTATCGCGAAACGGATAAAATGAAAAACATCCTTACCATTGCAGGATATGACCCCACGTCCGGCGCGGGCATCACGCGCGACACAGATACCTTCTTCTCTTTTGGTTTCCACGGTATATCCCTGCCGACATGCACTGTTGTGCAGGGTCCAAAAGGCGTGGCAGACGTGTACCCAACACCACAGGGCCAGTTCAGGCAGATGCTCGGTATGATAAACGACGGGCTGTCCGTTGACGGCGTGAAGATCGGCGTGGTGTTCGACCAATGGTATGTTGATGAGATCGCAGGGTTCCTCAGAAAGAGGAAAAGGATACCCGTTGTCGTTGACCCTGTCTTTGCGGCCAAGAACAACAGGGAGCTTATCACGGGTGCAGGCATGAGAAGGCTCGTCGGTTCCGTGTTCCCGGCGGCCGATATCGTCACCCCCAATATCGAAGAGACGTCCATCCTGATGGGCAAAGAGGTCCGCAGCGTGCAGGACATGAAGGCATCGGCAAAGATACTCGTTGATTCAGGCATCAACGCCGTTGTCATAAAGGGGGGGCACCTCAAGGGTGAGCCGACGGATATCCTTTATGACGGGAAAGGGTTTGTAGAATGGAAGAAAAAACGGGTCGAACGGGTGATCCACGGCACGGGATGTTCCTTTTCATCATCGGTCCTGTCATACCTCGTCAATGGTTATCCTTTGAAAGAGGCCTTCTTAGCTGCCGAGCACTATACCGAAAGACTGCTTAAGGAAAGTTACCGGATAGACGCCGACGGCTATTTCTATACCTCCTCCGGGATCGCGAACAGCACGGACGCGCAAAAATGGGATATAATTAACAGCCTGCGAAGGGCCTCAGGGCGCCTGCTGCAACTCAATTGCATTGAACTCGTCCCCGAAGTCCAGATGAACATAGGATATGCGATCGCGAACGCCGGAGGCGTTGAGGATATTGCAGCCTTCCCGGGGAGGATCGGTAAGCGCGGCGACAGTATCTATTTCAGGGGAGACCCTGAGTTCGGCGCCTCGTCACACGTGGCAAGGCTTATCCTCACGTATATGCGCCGTTATCCGTACATGCGCGCCTGTGTGAACATCCGTTACGATAAGGCGATCCTGGCAAAGGCAAAAGAGCACGATATGTACGTTGTTTCTTTTGATAGAAGGAAAGAACCGTCACGTGTAAGAGGGGCCGAGGGGAAAAGCCTCGATTACCTTGTGGACATAGTCCTCAGGAGGGTAAAGAGGCCGCCTGATATTATCTATGATAAGGGTGATATCGGAAAAGAGCCGATCATACGGCTTTTCGCCCGGGACCCTCAGGAACTTATTGAAAAGATGGAGATGATACGACCATGAACAATCAATTAACGGCAGCACGGCAGGGAAAGATCACAAAGATAATGGAACGTGTCGCAAAGGACGAGGGTGTAGACAGGAACCTTCTGCGTGAGAACATAGCCTCCGGCAAGGCCGCAATACTGGCCAACAACAGGCACAAAAATTTTACGCCGAAGGGCGTAGGGAAAGGCCTGTGCGTCAAGGTAAATGCGAACCTGGGGACCTCCCCGGAAAAGTACGGGATCAAGGAAGAGCTTGAGAAGGTAAGAATGGCGCGGGAGGCAGGGGCCGATACGGTAATGGACTTAAGCACCGCCGGCAACCTTAATGAGATCCGAAAGGTAATCATAGAGGAGTCAAGGATACCTGTGGGCACTGTCCCGATCTATCAGGCCGCCGTCGAGGCAGTGAAAAAGAGAAAGACCATTACGAATATGGAACCTGACGAGATATTTGAGGTTATTGAAAGGCACGGGATAGACGGCGTTGATTTTGTTACCGTTCACTGCGGCGTTACGCAGCGTTCGCTGGAAAGACTGAGAAGCCAGGGAAGGATCACCGATATCGTCAGCAGAGGCGGAGCGTTCCTCGCGCAGTGGATGATCGTCAACAAGAAGGAAAACCCCCTTTACGAACAGTTCGACCGCCTCGTCGGGATCGCGCGAAAATACGATATGACATTAAGCCTCGGGGATGGCCTCAGACCGGGATGTATCGCAGACGCCACCGACAGGGGCCAGGTCGAAGAGCTTATTATCCTCGGCGAACTCTGCGCAGAGGCTATCCGGAACGATGTGCAGGTAATGATCGAAGGACCCGGTCACGTCCCGATCAACCAGATAGAGGCGAACATTGTCCTCCAGAAGAGGCTCTGCAACGAAGCCCCATTCTATGTCCTCGGTCCTATTGTAACCGATATAGCGCCGGGTTACGACCACATCACGTCGGCCATCGGCGGGGCGCTTGCAGGGTATTACGGCGCCGACTTCCTCTGTTACGTAACGCCTTCGGAACATCTCGGACTGCCGTCGCCGAAAGACGTCAGGGACGGCGTGATCGTCACAAAGATTGCGGCACACGCCGCGGACCTTGCCAGGGGAAATGAAAAGGCTTTCGCGCTTGACAAGGCCATGTCGACATACCGGAAGGCGCTTGACTGGCAGGGTCAGCTCAAATGCGCCATCGATCCCGGCAAGATCAGGGAGTTCCGCAAAGACAGGAACCTTAAGGACGATGTCTGCAGCATGTGCGGCGAATATTGTTCCATAAAGCTCATGAAGGATTACCTGAAAAAAAAGTAGATTCCCACAGGCAATCCTGTGTATTATTATAACCCAAATATATATTTTATAGCCCATTCTTGGGCCGGGTACCCGCTTGCGGGTGCGGGAGTTTCTTCGGGCTTTGCCCGAAGAGGGGGCGACGTGAGCCCCGGTAAATGTTTAAAGGCATGATCTTCTTTTTGTTTATTTTATAGCCCATTCTTGGGCGAGAGGGGGAGTTTCTTCGGGCTTTGCCCGAAGAGGGGGCGACGTGAGCCCCATAAAATAGTTATATGGATATTACTCCCGAATGGCAGTTTGAAGTCCTTACCGTTTCGGAGATCACGTCTTCTATAAAACAGTTTATCAGCGGCAGGTTTCGGAACGTCTGCGTGGAAGGCGAGGTCTCGAACGCCAAGCTCTACCCCTCGGGACATCTCTATTTTACCCTGAAGGATGATGCGGCCATGATGAAGGCCGTTGCATTCAATTACCGGGCGAAGTTCGCAGAAGGCGCGATGATAAACGACGGCGACCTTATCGTCTGCGAAGGCAGGGTAGACGTTTATGAAAAGAGGGGGGAATACCAGCTCATCGTGAACAACATCATTGCACAGGGGAACCAGGGGGTCCTCTACGCGAGATTCCTTGCATTGAAAGAAAAGCTATTCAGGGAGGGATTGTTCGACGAGGGCAGAAAGAGACCCCTGCCGTTTCTGCCTGGCACAATCGGGATCGTTACGTCGCCCGCCGGCGCGGCAGTGCGGGACATGCTGAAGGTCATATACAACAAATTCCCCAACATGGGCGTTTTGATCTATCCCGCAAAGGTGCAGGGGGATGAGGCCGCATCGGAGATCGTCGAAGGCATTGAATATCTCAATGCAACCGGTGAGGTTGACGTCATTATCACCGGCAGAGGAGGCGGCTCCCTCGAAGACCTTGCGCCCTTCAACGATGAAAGGGTGGCGCGGGCGATCCATGCGTCGAAGATCCCTGTTGTTTCGGCAGTGGGCCATGAGATAGATTTCACCATAGCGGACTTTGTTGCGGACGTAAGGGCGCCGACGCCGACGGCGGCAGCGGATATGGTCGTACAGGACAAGAGGGAACTGCTCAACGTCATCGAAGGGATGCACGATCTCCTCCTCCAGCGCATTGCCGAACGGCTCGAACGATCGAGGTCCCTTCTGTATCAGGGAGTAATGGAACTCCGGGAGAGAAGGGATTTTTTTATTTCGTCGAGGATGTACCTTGACGAGCTTTCGAACAACCTTATCCACGGTTTCCCGAATTATTTCAGAGACAGGAAGGTAGCCGTAGAGTCCCTCGCGCAGAGGCTGCATGACCTTAACCCCGAGGGCATACTCAGGCGGGGCTACAGCATAACGATGAAAGGCAATACCGGGAAGGTCGTAAGCAGTTCCGACGAGGTGACCCCGGGCGAGGAACTGAATATCAGGCTTTACAAGGGTGAGATCGGGGCAACGGTAACGGGGATAAAACCCGTGAGTCGTAAGGCGTAAGTCGTGAGGTGCAAAAACGCGCTGCTTGTCGCTGGATACTCGATGCTGGATTTTTTTACTACCTACACCCTGTTTTTTTGCCATGAACTATGAACTATGAGTTATGAGCTGCTTTTCTCTCGATATACGATATACGAACTACGATATACTGCCCTTATAGGCTGTCCCCGGTTATCTTTAACCGCATTGTCATCTCTTTCAGGATCGACAGGACGATCTTGGGATTCTCTTTCAGGATCGCATCAAAATTGTCGTGAGAGATGCTTACAAGCTGCGTATCGGGCTCTGCTGCAATTGCCGCGGCCGTTCTCGGCGTGTTCACGAGCATTGCCATCTCGCCAAAGTATTCATCCTTTTTCATGGTCCGTATAATCTGGTCTTTCTTGCAGATATTCACCGAACCGGCTATCACGTAGAACATGCTGCCCCCCGGTTCGCCTTCCCGGAAGATGATATCGCCTGCATTATAGCGCCTGATAAACTTTTTTATAAGGTTTTTCGGTCTTCGAGTACCCGCCTCGCTGAGAAAAAGTCCCTTCAGCAGAAGGGCGTCCCTCTTCCAGAAATGTACCATGATCTCGGCGCCGAAGAGGATCACGAGGAAACAATAGTATACCCATATTATCATGAAGAACAGTATCCTGAGAGAGCCGAAGGCAAGGCCGTAATTGGGGTTGGATTGCACAAAGATCGAAAAGAGGTCCCTCATGGAGATGATGAGGATCGCCGAAACAAAGGAGGCTGTAATGAGCCGCCCCATCTTCAGTCTGACCGGCAGAAATGTTCTATAGAAGACCACCATGCAGAACGTCGCCACAACCAGGGAGATAAAGATATTGAATACGACAAAGAAACGGCTGCCCCCGAGGGTTGTCCGGACAAGATAGGAATAGGTTATCTCCCCTGCCACGAGGAAGAAAAAAAGGACCAGGATGGTAAAGGCTGAAAGGGCGTTTGCATATATGGTTTTAATAAAAGACAGATCGCTGTCTATGCTGAAGATCTTCAGAAAAGCGGTCCTGAGCGAGTCCGTAAGGGACATTATAGATACAAAGACGAACCCCAGGGTAATGACGAGCCAGGTCGCCTTATACTGTGTTGAAAAAAAGAACTCCTTTGTGGCAAATGATTTGAGAAGGGGGAAAAGGTGCCCGATGAGACCCTCGATGCCGCTTGTTACACTCTGTGACAGGATCGCATAGTTTCCAAGGAGGTAAGAAACAAAAAAGAGCAGGGGTATGACGGAGAAAAATCCGTATGTAGCAAGTGCGGCAGACATCTCAAAATTGTTATTTTTCAGAAACGACTGGATCGATTCTTTTATGATGATCAGGGTGATCCCGGAGGATTGTTTGATTCGTTCGCTTCGCATGATCCCTTTGTTTATCCTGGAAGAATATCGTGCCCGCCGGCAAGCTTATGAACCCCGTTATTTAGTATAGGTATTTCACTAATATAGGTATTCCACCAGCATCCAGTCAGAGACGCGGAGGCGGTGGCTCATCAACTGGGCGAGCTTCGAATAGATGACAATGCCGAGCTTCGGGTTATCGTTGAGAAGCAGCTCAAAATTTTCTTTTGATAGTATAAGCATTGTTGTGTTTTCACCGGCAGTTGCAGAGGCCGATCGCGGGAGGCCGTCGATGATGCTCATCTCCCCGAAGGTCCTGCCTGTGCCTAACTCTGATATTGTCTTTTCCTGCTTGCGGGAATCTCCTTTTGCGATCTTCACAAGCCCGTCAACGATGAAACACATATATGCCTCTTTCGATCCCTCGACGAAAAGCTGTTCATCCTTGTTGATCTTTGCAACATAGAGGTATTGCGCGAGCCGTTCGATCTGTTCTGCCGTGAGGTCGCTCCCCCATTGGGTCTGTTTGAGCATGTCCATCCGTTCGTTTACGGAAGAAGTTACGTGATTGACCATCTTCCCCCTCCTTGTAAAGAGTTTGAAAAAATCGTTCTTCTATTGTGTAACGTATCCGTCAGGCTTGTCAAGCAATTCATATCGTGAAAAGATCTTTTTATGAAATGATGAAGCGGGGACCATCTATCGTCAGGGTATTATAGCGGTTCCTGTGATAGAGAAAATGGATCGAATCAAGGTCGATATAGTCAAAGGCCCCTGTGCCGGCAGCCATGTGAATTGCCGTTGACAGGCCCACCATTGTTTCGGTCATGCAGCCTATCATGGTCTTCATGGTATGTCCTTTGGCCATGGCAAGGATCTTTTGAGATTCGGAAAGCCCGCTTTTGGCGATCTTTATGTTGACGCCGTCGCAGAGGTCTTCTTCGATGGCCCTCCGGAGGTC